>NZ_LBJU01000117.1:0-169784 GCF_028128835.1 Bradyrhizobium sp. CCBAU 65884
CACCCGGGCTGGGCCATTCCTCACGGAACCAGGCCATTCTAATCCGGCGCGCTAATACAAGGGTGGGCAAAGGCGCGACAGCGCCGTGCCCACGTCTTCAGAATCGTGGGCACGCTTCCGCCTTCGCTTTCGGAGCCTCAGGCCAGATGACACGCCACGAAATGCCCGCCCGCCCCTTCCTTCAGCACGGGCGCGCTTTCCGCGCAGCGCGGCTGCGCGATCGGGCAGCGGGTGTGGAAGTGACAGCCCGACGGCGGCTTCATCGGGCTCGGCACGTCGCCCTTGAGGCGGATGCGCTCACGCTTGAGTTTTGGATCGGGCACCGGCACCGCCGACAGCAGCGCCCTGGTGTAGGGATGCTGCGGGTTGCGGTAGAGATCGCTCGCTTTCGCCAGCTCGACGATGCGGCCGAGATACATCACCGCGACGCGGTCGGAAATGTGCTCGACCACCGAGAGGTCGTGCGCGACGAAGAGATAAGTGAGGTTCAGCTCGGCCTGGAGGTCTTCCAGCAGATTGATGACCTGGGCCTGGATCGACACGTCGAGTGCCGAGACCGGCTCGTCGCAGACGATCAGCTTTGGCTCGACCGCCAGCGCGCGCGCGATCACGATGCGCTGGCGCTGGCCGCCGGAGAACTCGTGCGGATAGCGCCGCATATGCTCGGCCTTGAGCCCGACCTTGACCAGCAGGCCCGCCACGCGCTCCTCTCGCTCCTTGGCGGAGGTCGCCAGATTATGGATGGTGAAGGCTTCGCCGAGGATCGCGCCGACCGTCATGCGCGGATTGAGCGAGGCGAACGGATCCTGGAACACCAGCTGCATGTTGCGCCGCATCGCGCGCAGGTCGTTGCCGCCGAGGCTGCGCACGTCCTGGCCGTCGAAAGTGACCTCGCCGTCGGTCGGCTCGATCAGGCGCAGCACGCAGCGCCCCGTCGTCGACTTGCCGCAGCCGGATTCGCCGACGAGACCAAGCGTCTCGCCGCGATTGACCGAGAACGACACGCCATCGACCGCATAGACGGTGCCGACCTGGCGCGACAGCAGGCCGCCGAGCACGGGGAAGTGCTTCTTCAGGTTGGAGACTTGCAGCAAGGGTTCGCTCATGCCGCGCCTCCCAGATTTGTATCGCCGAGATGACAGGCCATGCGATGGCCGGGTGCGATCTCGCGCAGCAACGGCTCCTTCTCGGTGCAGACGTTCATGGCGAACTTGCAGCGCGGCGCAAAGCGGCAGCCGACCGGCGGATTGATCAGGATCGGCACCGAACCGCCGATCGCCTCGAGCCGCGTCTTGTGCTCGCTGTCGAGATCGATGCGCGGGATCGAGCGGATCAGCCCTTGCGTATAGGGGTGACCGGGATTGCCGAACAGATCGTCGACGAGCGCTTCCTCGACCACCTTGCCGGCATACATCACGACGACGCGCTGCGCGGTTTCGGCGACGACGCCCATGGCATGGGTGATCAGCATCACCGCCATGCCGAAGCGCTCCTTCATGTCCTGGAGCAGATCCAGGATCTGGGCCTGGATGGTGACGTCGAGCGCGGTAGTCGGCTCGTCGGCTATGATCAGCTTCGGCTTGCAGGCGAGTGCCATCGCGATCATCACGCGCTGGCGCATGCCGCCGGAGAACTGGTGCGGATAATTGTGCACGCGACCTTCGGCGTTGGGGATCTGCACCAGCTTCAGCATCTCGATGGTGCGATCGAGCGCCTGCTTCCTGGTCACGGCCTCGTGGCGGCGCAGGCTTTCGGCGATCTGCTCGCCGAC
Source organism: Bradyrhizobium sp. CCBAU 65884 (assembly GCF_028128835.1). Taxonomy (NCBI): domain Bacteria; kingdom Pseudomonadati; phylum Pseudomonadota; class Alphaproteobacteria; order Hyphomicrobiales; family Nitrobacteraceae; genus Bradyrhizobium; species Bradyrhizobium sp. CCBAU 65884. The sequence goes on from NZ_LBJU01000117.1 coordinate 1,772, forward strand.
GGTGAGCACCGGGTTGAGCGAGGTCATGGGCTCCTGGAAGATGAAGCCGATCTCCTTGGCCCTGATCTCGTCGAGCTCGTTGCTGGTCAGCGGCACGAGGTCGCGACCCTCGAAGATGATCTGACCCGCCGCGATGCGGCCCGGCGGCATCGCGATCAGCTTCAGGATCGACATCGCGGTGACGGTCTTGCCGCAGCCGGATTCGCCGACGACGCAGAGCGTCTCGCCCCGGTTGATGGAGATGTCGACGCCGTCGACGGCCTGGAGGATGCCGTCGTCCGTGGAGAAGTGGGTTTTCAGCCCTTTGATTTCGAGCAGCGGCGCCATCAGATCACCCGTCGCGCATCGAGCGCGTCGCGCAGACCGTCGCCGATGAAGTTGATGGCGACCACCGCGATGAAGATCGCGCCGCCCGGAAACAGCGCCCAGTGCGGGCCGATGTCGAGAAAGTCCTTGGCGTCATACAGCAGCCGGCCCCAGGTCGGCGTGTCGGGCGGAAAGCCGAGGCCGAGGAAGGACAGCGTCGATTCCGCGATGATGGCGGCGGCGACGTCGATGGTGCCGGCGATGATCACCGGACCGAGCGCATTGGGCAGGATGTGCTTCACCACCTGCCGCACCGGGCTGGCCCCGAGCGCCCGCGCGGCCTCGACGAACTCCTTCTCGCGGATCGACAGGAACTGGGCGCGCACGAGCCGCGCCACCGGCATCCAGCGCAGCCCCCCGATCACGAGCACGATCAGGATGAAGATGCCGCCCTCCGGACCGAACGCGGCCTTCAGGCCGTCGCGGAAGAGATAGATCAGCAGCAGCAGCAGCGGCAATTGCGGCAGCGACAGGAACAGATCGGTCAGCCACATCAGCCCGTGACCGAGCGCACCGCGCGACATGCCGGCGAGCGCGCCGATCAGCACACCGACGAAGACCGAGACCAGCATCGCGGCGAGGCCGACCGCGAGCGAGATGCGCCCGCCATAGATCATGCGGGCGAGGATGTCCTGCCCGAGATCGTCGGTGCCGAAGGGATGCGCCGGCGAGGGCCCCTGCATGCCCGCGACGATGTCGATGTCGTCGATCTTGACCCGCCAGACGAGGGGGCCGAGCACCACTGCCAGGATCAGAACGAGCAGCAGGAACGCGCTGACCACGGCAAGCTTGTGGCGGCTGTAGCGCCGCCACGTCTCGCGCCAGGGCGAGTAGACGCGCCGCTCAGCGGAGGGAGATGCGAGGGTCAAGCCAGCCATAAAGCACGTCCGCGATGAGATTGAACAGCACGACGAGACACGCAAAGACGAAGGTGACGGCCATCACCACCGGCGTGTCGTTGGAAAGGATGGAGGAGATCAGCAGCGAGCCGATGCCGGGAATGCGGAAGATCTGCTCGGTGACGATGGCTCCGCCGAACACCGCGGGCATCTGCAGCGCGATCAAGGTCACGACCGGAATCATGGCGTTGCGCATGACATGCTTGACGATGACCTTGGCCTGCCCGAGCCCCTTGGCGCGGGCGGTGGTGACATAGTCGAGCCGGATCACATCGAGCATCGCCGAGCGCACGAAACGCGTCATCGACGCCGCCTGGAACAGGCCGAGCACCGCCACCGGCATGATCGCCTGACGGATCATCTCCAGCACCCAGTGGATGCCGGTGCCCTTGATGTCGGTGGTGTAGACGAACGGCAGCCAGTCCAGCGTGACCGAGAAGATCAGGATGAACAGGATGCCGGTGAAGAACGTCGGCAGCGAGAAGCCGACGAACGCGAGCGTGTTGGCGATCTGGTCGAACAGCGAATAGGGCTTCGTGGCCGCATAGACGCCGACGGGAATCGCGATCAGCAGCGCCAGGATCTGCGCCGAGCCGATCACGTAGAGCGTGGCCGGCAGGCGCTGGAGGATGAGCGTGTCGACGTTCATCCGGCTGACGAAGGAGAAGCCCCAGTCGCCGTGCAGCATGGCGTTGAGCCAGTGCAGGTAGCGAAGGTGGATCGGATCGTCGAGGCCGAACTTGGCCCGAAGCGCCGCCTGCACTTCCGGCGGCACGTTCGGATTGGTCGCGAGTTCGGAGAACGGATCGCCAGGCGCAAGCGCGAGCACGACAAACAGCACGACCGAGATTCCGAGCAGGCTCGGAATCGCGATCATCAGGCGACGCAGGACGTATTGGCTCATGAGGGAAGGCCCCGTCTAGAGTTGGGGGATCATTCCTCGCGGTACCAGTCGAACAGATTGTCGGTTTCGTTGGCCCAGCCGGACACGACCGGGCGCAGATTGTTGGCCGCCGCCTCGACCTTTAGGCGATGCTGCACCGGGATGAACACCGTGTCTTCCCACATCAGATCGTTGGCCTTGATGTAGAGCGCCGCGCGCTTGACCGGGTCCATTTCCATGTCGGCCGCGTTGATCGCGGCGTCATAGTCCTTGTTGACCCAGCGCGGGAAGTTCGTGCCCTGCCACTTGTTCTCCTTGGTCGCGGTGCTGGTGGAGAGGTAGCGGCGCATGTGCTGCGACGGATCCGGCTGGCTGAGCGGGATCTGGAACATCTCGATGTCGGCGTAGAACTTCGGATAGGTGTCGGGGTTGGCGACGTCGGAGGAGAAGAACACCGATGCCACCACCGACTTCAGCTCGACCTCGATGCCGGCCTTCTGACAGGCCTGCTTGACGATGGCCTGGGTCTTCTGGCGCGGACCATTGATCGAGGTCTGGTACAGGATCTTCAGCTTCTTGCCGTCCTTCTCGCGGATGCCGTCGGCACCAGGCTTCCAGCCGGCGTCGTCGAGCATCTTGGCGGCCTTCTCGATGTTGAATTCCCAGGATGTGTTCTTGGAAACAAACTTCTCCGGGCCGTTGAGGAAGTTGGAGGTGGTGCGGCCGGCGCGGCCGTAGATCGCCTTCTTGACGGACTCGCGGTCGACCAGCAGGGACAGCGCCTTGCGCACGACAGGGTCCGAGAACAGCGGATGCTTGGTCTTCATCGACGAACGCTCGCCGTCGACCTCGACGTTCGGGTCGGTGAAATTGAGCGCGATGAATTCGGTGTCGCCGCCCACGGCATACACTGTCTTGCCCTTGCCGCCTTTCTCCAGACGCAGCAGCACGTCATCCTCGACCTGGATGTTCCAGCCGAAATCATATTCGCCGGTCTGGATCACCGCACGCGCGGCCGAGACGGCGTCACCGCCGCCCTTCATCTCGATCGTATCGAAGTAGGGCCGGTTGGCCATGTGATAGTCGGGATTGATCACGCCGCGGATGAGATCGCCCGGCTTGAACTCGACGAATTTGTAGGGACCGGTCCCGACTGGAGAGAGGTTGGTCGGCGCTTCCCGTGACTTGCTGCCCGTGTAGTCGGCAAACAGGTGCTTGGGGAGAATGGTGTTCGGGGCTCCGACAAAGGCGTCCGCCCAGAACGGTGTCGGCTTCGGGAAAGTGATCTTGACCGTGAGATCGTCGATCTTCTCGACAGTGATGTCGCGATAGCTTGCGATGGTCACGGCCGCCGTCGCGGGATCCTTGATATACTGCCAAGTGAAGACAATGTCGTCGGCCGTGAACGGCTTGCCGTCATGCCACTTCACGCCGGGCTTCAGCTTCCACGTCACCGACTTGCCGTCGGCGGTGAGCAGGCCGTTCTGGATCGAGGGAATTTCGGTCGCCAGCACCAGCTTCATGTTGCCGTCCGGATCCCAGCAGGCGAGCGGTTCGTAGAACAGGCGCGAGCCGTCCTGATCCTTGGTGCCGGTGGCGAAATGCGGATTGAGCAAGGTCGGGCCCTGCCACCACAGCAGCTTCAGCGCACCACCGCCGCCACGCTTGGTCGGCTTGTAGGTCGAGGCACCCTCGGCCATGGCGACGCCGCCGAGCGCGAGGATCTGGTTGGCCAGCGGGGCGGTGAGACCGACCGCGGCCATGCGCGTGATGAAAGCGCGGCGATCCATCCGCCCATCCTTCACCTCGCCGATCATCGAACGCAGTTCTTTATCCAGCATGGTTGTCCCCCGTCTGGTTCCCATAGTGATGAGGACGGCCGTGAAAGCTGGCCGCCCAATTGGCTGGCAGTAGATGGCACACCGAATGGGGGGCGCGTCAACTGGGACCGTGTGTATGCAAACGGTCTTCTGGCTGTCTGTTGGGCAAAACTGCGTTCTGCAGCCCATCCGTTCGGCAATCCAGCATCAAAACATGCTGGATTGCACGCTGCACTGCGGAAAATTTGTTCGCAGCATCAGACGAAGTGTGGAGGCGAAATTCTATGCGACGGACATGTCGAGCGGTGGCTCGACGTGATCCGGCAGCGGGCAGACATACGGCGTCTTGGCCGTCCGCTTCTTCAGGTCGGCCTTGGCCGCCTTGATCAGTTCCGGATCTGTCAGCGCCTTGATGCCGAGACCGGCCATCGCCTTGGCGGCTTGCACCATGGCCTTGTGGGCATGCGGGCTCTTGCCTTGCGCCACCACCTGCCAGGTGTGGAACGGCGTGCCGATTGCAACCGTGGGGGCGTGAACCTGCACGGTCGGCACCACCCAGCTGACGTCGCCGACGTCGGTCGAGCCGACCAGCGGGTTGCGCTTGGCATCGAGCGGGACCAGGAAGTCGGCCAGCGGCCGATCGGTCTGCTCCATGCCGATCGCGTAATAGACCGACGCGATATCCTTGTCGCTCAAGGTCGCGCGGATCTGGCTGGCAAAACCCTTGTCGGCATCGTCGAAATGCGGCGGTCCGAGCTCTTCCATGACCCGGTGCAGCGCCTGCTCCAGCGGCGTGTTCGGCAGGATGTTGGAGACCGCGGAGATGATCTTCATCTCGACCTTGGTCTCGGTCATCAGCGCCGCGCCCTCGGCGATCTTGCTCACACGTCCGACCAGCTCATTCATGCCGGGAAGGTCACGGGCGCGGATCGAATAGCGCACCCGCGCATGGGCCTGGACCACGTTGGGCGCAATGCCGCCGGTGTCGAGCAGCGCGTAATGCACCCGCGCATCGCTCGGCATGTGCTCACGCATGTAGTTCACGCCGACATTCATCAATTCCACCGCATCGAGCGCGGAACGGCCGAGATGCGGCGAGGCCGCGGCATGCGAAGTGCGGCCGGTGAAGATGAAGTCCGCGCGCGTGTTGGCGAGCGACGGCGTCACCGCGACCTCCCAGAAGCTGTGCGGATGCCAGGTGATGGCGATGTCGGCGTCCTCGAACGCGCCGGAGCGCACCATGAAGGCCTTTGCCGCGCCGCCTTCTTCGGCCGGGCAGCCATAATAGCGCACGCGGCCGGGCATCTTGTTTTCGGCAAGCCAGTCCTTCACCGCGGTCGCGGCGAGCAGCGCGGCGGAACCGAGCAGATTGTGACCACAGCCATGGCCGTGCCCGCCGGCTTCGATCGGACGATGCTCGGCGACACCCGCTTCCTGGCTGAGACCGGGCAGCGCGTCATATTCGCCCATGAAGGCGATGATCGGACCGCCCTCGCCCCACTCGCCCATCACCGCGGTCGGAATGCCGGCGACGTTCTCGGTGATGCGGAAGCCCTGATGACGCAGCTCGGCGAGATGCTCGGCGGCGGACCGCGCCTCGGTGTAGCACACCTCGGGCATGCCCCACACCTTGTCGCTGAGGTCGATGAAACGCGCCTTGATCGTGTCGATGCCACGCCAGATGTCGCTGCGGTTGTCCATGCTTCGATCCGTGATCTCTCTTGGTCAAACGAAGCGGCAATGGTTAGCAGCTTCATGGTACGGCGCCTAGCAGCGGCAGGGACACCAGCCATGCGGCCCGGCAGGGTCTCACAGCACGACCCAAGGCGACTGGCCGCACAAATCATGGCGTGACTACATTCTCGGCCTCGACAGCGCGTCTTTACTCACGAACAGGAGGCGTCGCCGGAAGGCCGTCGGACTCTCGGCAACCAGCACCCCCTTCAGAGATTGTAGACCGCCCGCGAAGAAGGGCTCGCGAAGCCCATTACCGTGAACCTCGGTCCATTCCGGTATCTGTAATCCGTAAACGCGCGCAAGGTGCTCCGCCACGGCCGCCGTATAGGCGTCGTGCACAGCGTCGATGGAAGCGGGTCGTTCTTCGATGGCCTGCTGTCGTGCGTTCGGGTTCATGTAGAACCAATCGAGAAATTCGCGGAGCGACGGATCGAACTTCTGCTCGCCAGCCTGTACGCGGCGAACGACGTCACTCAGCGTTGCGGGCTTCTTGCCGAACAGGTTCATGGTTGGCTCGACGGAGGCATGCGATCACCTTCGGGCCCAGTCTCGAGATTTGAGAAAATCTCCTCGAGACCCAATCGGGTCTTGGGCTGAAGCGCATTCTGCGGATAGAATTTTTCGACCAACGTGAGTGCATCCTGGCTAGTCTTGATGCCTATCGCGTGGGCGAGGAGCTTGATGTCGTCAATGTCCGAGTTCGTTTCGACACCGCCGACACGCATCGCGCGGCACTTCATGGCAAACAAGTATTCCGGTCTGGCGGTATAGACGCGCAGGCCCGGCTGATCCTCGGTGGGGTAGGTCTTGAATAGAGCCTTCACGTCAGGATCCGCGTCTCTCTTGCTCAGCCACCCCTTCACACCGTCGTTCAACCAGTTTTCGTCCCAGCCGAACTCCTCCGCCATCTCGGTCGCAAGTCGCTTGATGAAATCCTTGTTTCCTTCAAACACCGCATCGACGTCTCCGGTGTTGATCTGACGATTCAAGGTCAGCAGGAGGGCCGATCCGCCGTAGACGACGATTTCGACGGTGCGGCCTGCGGCGAAGGCCCTGCGGCCCAGCTCGGCCAGTGCATTTTCCAAAGTTAGCCGATCGAAGTTCTTGTCATCGCTCATGGCTTGTTCCACAGACGGCGAACGATACGCTTGCCACTCTGGGTCGACAACGTCTTTTCGCGCGGACACCAGGACCTACAGGGCGCGATCGGTCCAGAATTTCTGCATTTCCCGACCGACAAAGGCATGGCGGTCTTTAAAGGCGGGCGTTTGCGGCTTAGATTGTCTTTGATTTAGCGCGGCGCTTCTCGTGCGCGAGAGGTGTGTCAAAGCGCCAAGGAAAGACCAGGAGAACTCCATGCCCGCGTTGACCGAATGGAGAGTGCCGCCGGCCAATCAGCCGCGTGCGAGCGACTACGGCTTCGATCTCGACCGCGCGCTCGCGTCCGTCGTCGGCCTGCACGCTATCGTCCCGCCGGACGCCTTCAGCGCCGAGACGCTGGGCACCGAACGCGCCGGCAACGGCGTCGTGATCGATCACGGACTGGTGCTCACCATCGGCTATCTCATCACCGAAGCGGAATCGGTGTGGCTGCACCTCAGCGATGGGCGGGTGGTCGAAGGCCACGCGCTCGGTTTCGATTCCGAAACCGGCTTCGGCCTGGTGCAAGCCCTCGGTGAGCTCGACGTCGAACCGTTGCCGCTCGGCAACTCGGCGGAAACCCGGATCGGCGACCGCGTCGTGGTCGGGGGCGCCGGCGGTCGCACGCGCTCGGTCGCGAGCCAGATCGTGGCCAAGCAGGAATTCGCCGGCTATTGGGAATATCTGCTGGACGAAGCCGTCTTCACCTATCCTGCGCATCCGAACTGGGGCGGCACGGCGCTGCTCAACGAGCGCGGCGAGCTGATCGGCATCGGCTCGCTTCAGCTGGAACGCGAGCGCGACGGCAAGGCCGAGCACGTCAACATGGTCGTGCCGATCGACCTCTTGAAGCCGATCCTGGACGATCTGCGCAAGTTCGGTCGGGTCAACAAGCCGGCGCGGCCCTGGCTCGGGCTCTACTCGACCGAGATCGACAACCGCGTGGTCGTGATCGGGATCTCCCCCAACGGTCCTGCCGCGCGCGCCGAGCTCAAGACCGACGATATCATCCTCGCCGTGAACGGGGACAAGGTCACGAGCCAGACCGCCTTCTACAAGAAGATGTGGGCACTCGGCGCCGCCGGCGTCGACGTGCCGCTGACCGTGCACCACCAAGGCGTCACCTTCGACGTCACGGTGACCTCCACCGATCGCTTCAAGCTCTTGAAGGCGCCGAAGCTGCATTGATCCCACGCTGAAGGAAGCCGCGATGAGCGAGGCCGTGATCGACGACATCGTGGCCGTGCTGCCGCCGCTGCTCAATGCGCTGGAAGCGCTCGGCTTCTTCCAACGCCATCTGCATCCGCCGGCGTTCGCTACCGTGATGAACGCGATCGGCGCACCGGATGAGGCGCTGCAAGCGGCACACGCGGCTAATGGAGAGTGGCCAGAGCAGTTCGCGGGCCTCCGCGAGCGGCTCGATCGCGCCTGCGGCGAGACGCTCGCCGCCTTTGCCGGAATCCGCGAGGTCGAGCGCGGCAATGGCGATCTCGTCGCCGTCTTCCGCGCGCTGCGCCACGTGCCGCGCGCGCAGGAGGCGCTTTATCCCCTGGCGATGCAGTTTCCTCCCGTAAGCAGCTTCTTCCTCAACACCGCCAATCGCGAAAATGCGGATCTGTTGTGGCGGCTCGAAGTCGGCGCGAACGAAAATACTGGCATCTTCCACGATCACAACGAACCCGGCAGCCGCGGCGGCTTCTCGGTCTATGTGCCTGAGTACTATACGCCCGAACGCGCCATGCCGCTGGTGATGGCGCTGCATGGCGGCAGCGGCAACGGACGCGGTTTCCTGTGGAGCTGGCTGCGCGACACCCGCAGCCTTGGCGCGATCCTGGTGACGCCCACCGCGACCGGTCCGACCTGGGCGCTGATGGGCGACGATGCCGATACGCCCAATCTCATGCGTATCCTCGAAACCGTGCGCGGCCGCTGGAGCATCGACGCCTCGCGCATGCTGCTGACCGGCATGAGCGACGGCGGCACCTTCAGCTACGTCAGCGGCCTCGAGGGCGCCTCGCCCTTCACCCATCTGGCGCCGGTCTCCGCAACCTTCCATCCGCTGATGGCGGAGATGGCGGACGCCGCGCGCTTGCAAGGTCTGCCCATCTTCATCACCCACGGCAAGCTCGACTGGATGTTTCCGGTGCAGACCGCGCGCCAGACCCAGGCCGCGCTCGCAGCGGCTGGCGCTGATGTCACCTATCGCGAGATCGACGACCTCAGCCACACCTATCCGCGCGAGATCAACGCGGAGCTGGTGCAGTGGCTGAATGGAAAATGAACAACCTGTCCTTAGATGCGCCGCATGGCCGCGGAACCATCGCGCCGTGCCGACGTTATCGGCGCGTCACCGGAGGTTCGCTATGAGGACGTTTTTTGGGATGATTTTGGGCGCCCTGCTGCTTGCCGGCGGCGTCTACGTCTACGACTCCATGCAGACCTCATCCGTCGCCAATGGCGAGGTCGCGACGAGCAATCGCACCATCGTGAACTGGGATGTCGCGAAGGCCGACTGGGACGCGCTGCGCGACCGCGCGCACAAGGACTGGGTCCGGATCTCGTCGAAGTAACCGACGCCGTATCATGAACGAGGCGCCGTCGCGAGCTCCGCGGCGGCGCCTTTGTGTTGGCCGCGACCGACGCTGCGCGCCTCAGTTCATCTTGGCCTTGCGCGCATCGGCGATGACCTGCTCGAACTCGGTCATGCTGAGCACGCCGGGGACGCGGTACTTGCCGACGATGAAGGACGGGGTGCCGCTGAAACCGAAGGCTTCGGCCTGCTCGTTGTTGCGCTTGAGCAGCGCGTCGATGTCGCTGCCATGGCCGGCGAGATCGCGCTTCAGGCGGTCCATGTCGACGCCGGCGGCCGCCAGCAGCTCGTTGATGCGCGGCTCGGTCAGGCGCGAAGAGACGCCCATCAAGGCGTCATGGGCCTGATGGTATTTGTCCTGGAATTTTGCCGCGAGAGCGGTCCGCGCCGCCGTCACCGAGACCGGCCCGAGGATCGGCCAATCCTTCATCACCAGCCGCACCTTGCCGTCGTCCTGGACGACCTGGCGCAGCTCAGGCTCTAGCTTGCGGCAATAGGGGCAATTGTAGTCGGACCATTCGACGATGGTGACGTTGCCGTTGGGATTGCCGGCGACGGGCGTGTCGGGATCGCGCAGCACCTTGGCTTCGGTCAGCACCTCGTTGTCGTCGGTCGCCGCACGCGCCGAGGCGATCCTGCTCATTGCAAGGGCTCCCGCCCCGATCAGCGTCAGCGCCGCGCGTCGCGTCGGCGCGAGGCCCTTAGTCCCAGATCCAGCCATATCTCGTCCCGTTTCGGTCCCATCTCCCTGAATACGGTTCGGGACCGGGAATTGTTACTCGTCATATAGAGTGTCGCGGCGGCGATGTCATCGCACCAGCAGCGTGACCGCCAGGGGGACCAGGAACGAGGTCACCAAGGCGTTGAGACTCATGGCGATGCCGGAGAAGACGCCGGCAAGCTCGTCGACCTGGAACGCACGCGCGGTGCCGATGCCATGCGCGGCAAGGCCGGCGGCGAAGCCGCGCGCCCGGTAATCGGTGACGCCGGTGCGGTTCATCAGCGGCGTCACGATGATCGCGCCCATGATGCCGGTGAGGATCACCGCCACCGCCGCCAGCGAGGGATCGGCGTGCAGGGATTCGGCGATGCCCATGGCGACCCCGGCGGTGACCGATTTCGGCGCCAGCGACAGCACCACGTCGCGCGGCAGGCCGGCGAGCTCGGCCAGCAGCACCACCGACACCACCGCCGTGACCGATCCCGCGAGCAGCGCCACCAGCATCGGCACGATGGATGACACGACGCGCCTGCGGTTCTCATAGAGCGGCACCGCGAGCGCGACGGTGGCGGGCCCCAGCAGGAAGTGCACGAACTGCGCGCCGGCGAAATAGCTCGTATAGGACGTGCCGGTTGCGAGCAGGAACGCGCCGATGATCCACATCGCGTGCAGCACGGGATTGGCGAGCGGATGGCGCCGCGTCGCCAGCGACACCGCATCCGTCGCGGCATAGACCAGCAGCGTCACGGTCAGCCACAGCAGCGGCGACTGCGAGAGATAGACCCAGAGCGAGAACGGATTGTCGCTCATCGCGCGTCCTGCTGCTTCAACAGGCGGCTGACGAGGCGGAAGGTCAGCACCGTCGCGAGCAGCGTGACGACCACGGAGAGCGCAAGCACGAGGACGATGGCGATGCCATGGGAGGCGAGCAGGTCGAGCTTCTGCACGACGCCGACGCCGGCCGGCACGAACAACAGCGACAGATGTGCCAGCAGGCCCTTGCTTGCCGTTTCCACGCCGTCGTTGCGCAGCGGCCCGTATGCAAGCGCTGCGAAGCGATCGCGGGCGAGCAGCAGGATCAAGGAGCAGCAGCAGGCCGAGCACAGGTCCCGGCAAGGGTAGCCCGAGGCCGCGCACGACGGCTTCGCCGATCAATTGGCACAGCAGGATGAGGCCGAGACTCGCAAGCATGACCGTCGCATCAAGAGATGCGCCGACAGGCTTGTCAATCGCAGCTATGCATGAGACGTGCGCGGCTCGTGCGAAGCAGCAATGCGCGGCAGCATCGCCATCAACGTCCCGGTCATCGTGGCGATCAGCGTGGTGTTGCCCTCGTGCTCGGCAAACGCCCTGGCCTCGCAGAACGTGAGCGTGCGGCCGGGCTTGACCACCTCCGCCCTGAACACGAACCGTTCGCCGCGAGCGGGTGCCAGCAGGGTCGTCTTGAACTCGACGGTGAGGATGTCAGCCTCCCTTGGCATCAGGGTAAAGGCGGCAACGCCGCAGGCGTTGTCGAGCCCTGCCGTGATGATGCCGGCATGGACAAAACCGTTCTGCTGCGTGAGATCAGGCGAATGCAGCATCGCCAGCTCGGCCTCGCCCGGTGCAAGGCGGACGATCACGATGCCGAGCGTGTGCATCGCCGGCTGGCCGTCGAACATTGCGATCGCCGCCGCGCGATAGCCCGGGTTCTTCGGCTCGAACGCGGCCATGGTTCAGGCCTCGGCCGGATCGGCGAGATGGCGCAGAGCGATCTCCCGGATGGCATCCGCGAACGGCGCCGATTTGCGCTGGCTCCGATCCATGTGCACGCCGGTGATCTCGCAAGTTGCGGCGATCTCGCCGGTCTCGGCATTCGTCATGTCGTGCCGGAAGCGGATCGACTTGTCGCGGACCTCGAGCAGATGGCTGCGGACCTCGACGATGTCGCCGGCGAGCAGCTCGCGCCTGTAGGCGATGTTCTGCTGCACGGCGGCCATGCCGCGGCCGGAGGAGCGCAAATAGCTCGGCGTCAAGCCGAGGCGGGCGAACAGATTCCAGTTGGCTTCGTCGAATTTGCCGACATACCACATGATGTTCATATGGCCGACATGGTCGCATTGCCACGGATAGACCGTGCCGCGATAGGTCGCCTCCTGCTCCATCGCCATTCCGCCCTCGTTGTTTATTGATCTTGATACGGTAGCGTATCAGGCACGAGACGCGTTAGCAATACGGCACCGTATCAAGAGTTCGAGAGGCTTCTTTCATGAGCGACGGCAAGGGCGATGTCTGGGTCGAGGCGGGGTTTGCCGAGCTCGCCCGCTCGGGGGTCGAGGGTGTCAGGGTCGAGGTGCTCGCCAAGAATCTCGGCGTCACCAAGGGCGGCTTCTATCGGCGCTTCGCCGACCGCGCCGCGCTGCTCGAAGCCATGCTGCAGCGCTGGCGCGAGGGGCGGGCCGCGTCGATCGCGCAGCAGACGCGCCTCGATGGCCAACACCCCCGCGAACGGCTGAAGGCGGTGATCCAGCTCTACTCCGAGCGGCTCAATCCGGAAGCCATGGCGATCGAGCTCGCGATCCGGCAATGGGCCCGCTCCGACGAGAACGCCGCGGCCGCCGTGGCGAGCGTGGACGCAGCGCGGCTCAAGCACGTGGCCGAGCTTTATCGCGCGACCGGGCTTGCGCCCGAGGAGGCCGAGGCGCAGGCCTTCCTGTTCTACTGCTTCATCTTCGGCCAGAGCCTGTTGTTCGTCGAGCGCGGGCCGCGCAAGCGGTCGCAACTGGTGGCGAAATCGGCCGAGAAGCTGCTCAACTAGAGCATGATCCGGAAAAGTGTGCAGCGGTTTTCCGAAAGATCGTGCTCAAACTAAAATTTAAGCAGAAAGGCCGGAGCGCTGCTCCGGCCTTCGCATCAGCTCGAAGCTCAGGCGGCGCCCTTCAGCTTCTTGTTGCATTCGCTGTAGTAGCCGCCGCCCTTCTGGATCCACTTCATGCCGCCGTTGCCGTTGGTGGTCTTGTTGGCGTTGTACTGGTCGACGCAGGTGTGCAGGCGCCCCTTGCCCGGGGTCTCCTTGGCATATTTCGGATCGATCGCGTTCGGATAGATCGCGGGTCCCGCCGGCAGGGTCGGCGCGGCGGCGGGGGCCGCCTCCTTCTTGGCCTGCTTCGGCTCGGCGGGAGCGGCGGGCGCAGCCGCGGTCGGTGCGGGAGCAGCCGGTGCTGCAGCAGCCGGCGTTGCATCCGCGCCGCACTGGGCCTTGCGGAAGTCATTCCACTTCATGGTGCCGAGCGAGCCGTCCTTCTTGGCCGCCTGGTATTTGGCGCTGCACTCCTGCGACGTCAGCGCCTGCGCTGGCGCCGATACCGCCAACGCAGCAAATCCCGACAACGCAATCGCGCACAGCATTTTTGATTGAATGGTCATCCTCAGGTCTCCTCCTTGGTCTTCCCCCGAGGGGAAGTGAAACAAGACTTGCTATCCTAGCGTGCCGGCCATTCGCGACAAGGAAGCGATGGCTCCCGGCCGCCAAAATATAGTAACGACGCCGTTCAGATTATTCATGTCGCGTTCAGCAACGCGAGCCGACGTTCGCAGCCCTTCGCAATTCTCGCCAGAAGAGTGCAACACCATGACCCTCGCCTCTCGCCTCGCCGCTGTCGCCCTCGCCTCCCTGCTCGCCGGCGGCACCGCCTTCGCGCAGACCGCCGCGCCGGCGGCCAAGACCGATACGAAGACCGACACCGCCACGGCCGACAAGAAGGCCCCGAAGGAGCGTTCGGCCGAGTCGCTCGAATGCTCCAAGCAGGCCGACGCCAAGGGCCTGCACGGCAAGGAGCGCAAGAAATTCCGCTCCGAATGCATCAAGACCGCCAAGGCGGGCACCGCCGCGCCGGCTGCCGACAAGAAGTAGGCCTCCGACACGATCTTCCGCGAGCTTCTCGCGAGAGGCGCGCGCATTGCGGCATGACGAGCCTGCAATTGTGCGCCTCTCGCTGATTTGCGATAAGGTGGCGTGAAGCAAATCGCCGCCTCCCTGTCGTTTGAATGGCCGAGCCGTGCCAAGATCTTGAGCACGGCGGAGACGCTCGCCATCGGCACCGCCGGCGGCCTTGTGTTTCTCCTCGCCGGCCTTCCCGGCGGGCTGATCTCCGGCTCGATGATCGCGGTCGGGATTGCCGCGATCGCCGGGCGCCAGCTCGCGCTGCCGCCGCTCCTGACCCAGACCGTGCTGGTGCTGCTCGGGATTTCGCTGGGCTCGGTGGTCTCGCGCCATCTGCTTCAGCAGGCCGGCGCATACCCCCTCACCATCGGGCTGCTTGCACTGGCGACGTTCTGCTCGACCTTCGGCTCGAGCTATTACCTCCAGCGCATCCATGGCTGGGACCGCACCTCGGCCTTCCTGGCCGGCAGCCCCGGCGCGCTGTCGCAGATCACGATCCTGGCGGTCGAGCGCGGCGCCGACCTGCCGGGCATCGCGGTGGTGCAGACCATGCGCGTCATCATCCTCACCGCGGCCTTGCCGATGGTGCTTGCATTTGCGGGCGTCGCCCCCTCCGCCGCGCCGTCGCTGGCGACGGCGATCGCCTCGCCGCTCGATCTCGTGGAGCTGGTCGCGGCCTCGCTGGCCATGGCGCTGGTCCTGCGCCTGATCAGGTTTCCGGCGAGCTGGATGTTCGGCGCCATGATCGCCTCCAGCGTGCTGCATGGCGCCGGCTGGGTCGAGGGCGGCCTGCCGGACTGGGTGCGCGGTGTGGCGCTGGTTGGCATCGGCGCGCTGATCGGCAGCCGTTTCGCGCGGATGCGCATCAAGACGCTCGCCGGTCACATCAACGCGGCACTGGGCTCGTTCACGGTCGCGATCGCGGTCTCCGCCGTTTTCGTCGGCATCGTCGCGCTGACCACGCAGGTCAAGTTCTCCGATGTCGTGGTCGCCTTCGCGCCGGGCGCGATGGACGCCATGTTGGCGCTGGCGCTGACCTTGCACATCGACCCGATCTTCGTCGGGGCCCACCACCTGTCGCGTTTCGTGTTCGTGACGATCGCAACGCCGGGCATCGTGCATCTGTTCGGGCGCACGCAGGACGATGTGGATGATTGATGGAGCCGAACTCTCGTAGGGTGGGCAAAGGCGCACTAGCGCCGTGCCCACGTTCTCTTTCGCCCTTATCACTACGAGATGGTGGGCACGGCGCGCGAAGGGCGCCTTCGCCCACCCTACGGCAGCTTGCCTAGCCTCTCGCCGTCTTCGCAAATCCCCACGCGGCAATCGCGGCCATCACGAGCGAGATCAGCACGTTGTAGCCGGCGAGCGAGAGGCCGAGGAAGCGCCACTGCACCTCGTCGCAGCGCACCACCTTCACGGTGTCGAGCTTTGAAAAGAGATCGCCGGCATTGCCGAGGTTGACGACGGGACCGGAGCAATCGGTCGGCCCTTTCCAAAAACCCCATTCGACGCCGGAATGGTAGGTGCCGAGACCGGCATTGGCGAGCGTCGCCAGCGCGAGGATCGCGAGCCCCGCCAGCAGCAGCGGCCGCGGCGCTCCGCTCCGCGCCGCCAGCGCCGTGAGCGCACCGAGCGGAATCGCGAGGTAATAGGCGTAGCGCTGCTCCAGGCAGAGCGGACAGGGCAGGATCTCCAGCACGAGCTGGAAGAACCAGGCACCCGCGATGGTCGCCGCGGCAATCAGCGTGATGAGCAGCGAAGCCGTCAGCGCAGAGCCGCTGGCAGCCGGCTTGAACGCAGGTATGGCGGCACTCTGGGTCGTCACGGCAGCCTCTTTCCGATAGGTCGCGCCCTTAAGCCTCTAGCCCCGGTCCATGCGGCTGTCGAGAACGGCTGACATCACTTTGGCGCGGGTTGACCCCGCTTTGTCCATGGCTATAGTCCGCCGGCTTCGCGACGCTCCCTTCAAGGGCCGACCGAGGGCCCCTGTGGCGGAACTGGTAGACGCGCTCGACTCAAAATCGAGTTCCGCAAGGAGTGCTGGTTCGATTCCGGCCAGGGGCACCACGCTTCGCCCTTCGGGCTTCGCGTGGCGCGGCTACGCTAGACTGAAAGACGAAGCGTGTCCGGCGTAGCCTCTTGGCGAAGACGGACTCTCTCGGCAAGCTCCGCTCCCTCACCCTAGCCATCCCCGCATCTCCACTGTATAAACCGGTAGCTTCTTCCGTCACTCGAAGGAGCTCATATGAACGACCTGCACGCGTGGCTTTCGCAGCAACACCACGGTTTGCGGACCTTCCAGACCTTTCAGCAGAAGCTCGAGACGCTCGGCCAGCACGATCCCGCCCAGCGCGGCCTGTGCCGCCTGCTCAGCGGTGTCGTCGGCAGCTATATCGAGGCCTTTGACGAGGCCCCGCTGCCGGTCGACATTGCCGAAATCGCCTATCGGCGCCTGCTGACGCTGGTCGAAAGCCTCGATCTGCACGGAAACGCCGCTCGCCGGCTCGCCGACATCAACCGCGTGGCGACCTGCGAGTTGTGGCGGTGATCGGCAGGACCAGCGTGCCCACTTCAATTTCTGGATAACAGGACACGCCGCTTCGCCCTCGCGACGCATGACGCCCGAGTCCTGTGCTTCTCTCGACGCCCCTTCCTGAGGAAAGGGCGCAGGGAAGGCCGGGCGCCGGCTGGCACCCGCGGTCCGCTGCGCGCAAATTGCGAAGACAAATGCACAGCGGCATACAGGGCAGCCCAGGACATCCCGGCCTTTCCCTGCGCAGTGGTTTGACGGCTTATGGCGCGCTCTCCCCGGGGAGCGATGCACTATTGCCCCCGTCGCCTTGCGGATGGCTGATGCGCACGCCCGGTCGGGCAGCTCACATCACCGCAAGCCTTGACGCACAGACCCCGGGCGTCAGGACGACACGCTTTTGCCGTACGCGGACCGCACCGGTCGTGTGCGCGCTGCTCAACCGCTCACGGGCCAAGCCCGCCCTGCGATTGCTGGCGCGCCGATGCGCTCCCCGTCCACCGCCACCCGGCCCGCGCATCGTGACGATCGCGAAACGCCCCTTATCCTTGGGCCAGGATGAGGAACACATACGATATTCCGAATTTCGGTCAAGCAGAATTTTTGGATCGCGGCCCGGGACCCAGAGGTGACACATTCCAACGCCGCGACATGGGCCCCGGCTCTGCAGCGCACCGCTGAAGTAGCGCTGCGCTGCGCGCCGGGGCACGAGAGAGAGAGAGGCACGCTCTCTCCCGTCACTGCGAGCGCCTCGTCCGCCGAAGCTCGAAGAGCGAAGGCGGAAGCGAAGCAATCCAGGAATGCATCCGCGGAAGCAGTCTGGATTGCTTCGTCGCAAGAGCTCCTCGCAATGACGAGGAGGAGAGATTACGCGTCTGGAGGCGTTCGACTTCGCCGCGCCAGTTCCTATATCCTGTGGCAACCGATCTGATGCAGCGGACAGTTTGATGGCCAGGACACGCAGGACGGACGCCGACGATCTCCCCCGCTATTTCGTCTGGGTCCGGGGGCTCGAGGGCCCCGAGCCGCAGAAATGGATGGCGATGGATTTCGGCGTCGGCGACTGGAAGCGGCCGCTGGTGCTGGCCTATCTGGAGCTGCCGGCGGACGAGCGGGATCTGTCGCTATCGCTGTTGGCGCGGCGCTACCCGCCGCCGCGGGTGGATCTCTCGTAACGGCGTCAGCACATCCAGCACAAAGCCGTCGCCACGGAGACAACGACCGCCGGAAGCAGCGCCAGTGGATCGCCGCTGCCATTCAGCGACGACCCGACACGGCGGGGCGGCATGATCCCACTTGCTACCTCAGCGGGATTGTGCGCAGAATGCACCTGTATTTTCATGTTTCAGAGATTTCAACCATTGATTGATTCCGGGAAATGATGCCCGGTTTGGCCTGACGCTTTCCTCGTCGAATTGCCGGAGGGGCCCATGACGCATCATGATGTCGGGGGGAACGCCGATTCTCCGAGGCCGGAACGCGCGCCCAGCGACAGGGATGGGAATGCCGGCGGGAGCGCGAGCGCGGCCCTGCCAAGACGCAAGCTGGTGCTGTTCGCCGACGGCACCGGCAATGCTTTCACCACGCAGGAATCCAGCGTCTGGCGTCTCTATGAAGCCCTGGACCATACCCAGCCCGATCAGATCGCGCATTACATCAAGGGTGTCGGCACCGCCGGCTGGGCACCGCTTGCCGCGCTCGACGGCGCCACCGGCGTCGGCGTCCCCGGCAACGTCCGCAAGCTCTATCGCTTCCTGTGCTGGAACTGGCGACCGGGCGACGACATCTACATCTTCGGCTTCAGCCGCGGCGCCTTCACCGCGCGCACGCTGGCGGCGCTGATCTCGAGCCAGGGCCTGGTGCCGGCGGAGATCGACGACACGCCGGTGTCGCATGCGGAGATGGGGCGCAACGTCAAAGCCGCCTGGCGCGAGTACCGGCGCGAGACCGTGCCCTGGACCAAGAGCCTGCCGACGATCTGGGTCACGCGCTGGATCCGCGACTTCCTGCTGTTCGTCTATCACTGGCTTTGCCGGCACCGCAGCTACGCCGAGGTGCGGGGCAAGATGAACGGGCGTAGCGAGGTCGAGATCGCATTCCTCGGCCTGTTCGACACCGTCGAGGCCTTCGGCGTTCCGGTCGAGGAGCTCCGCCTCGCCGTCGACTGGGCGATCTGGCCGATCTCGTTCCGCAATCACCGGCTGTCGCACAAGGTCAGGCACGCCTGTCACGCGCTCGCGCTCGACGACGAACGCACCACCTTCCATCCGCTGCGGATCGACCAGAGCCATCTGGCGCAGGGGCAGATCGTCAAGGAAGTGTGGTTCGCGGGCGTCCATTCCGATATCGGCGGCGGCTATCCGGAATCCACGCTGTCCTTCGTGCCGCTGGTCTGGATGGTCGAGCAGCTCGGCGACCGGTTGCGCTTCCAGGACGGCGAGATCGAGCATTTCAGGGAATATCAATCGGCGCTCGGACCGCGGCATGATTCCCGCAGCGGCGCAGCAGTGCTGTACCGCTACGGGCCGCGTCCGATCCTCGGCGGCGACGTGAATGGCGGGCTGCCGGTGGTGCACTTCGCCGTCATCGAGCGCATGCTGCTCGGCTGCGACGATTACGCGCCCATCATGCTTCCGGCGAACTGCCTGGTGCTGCTGCCGGACGGAACGAGGTTGCCGCTGCGATCCGAGGGAGAGACCAAGGATATCGACGAGCAGCATGCGCGCGAGGCTCTGAAAGCGGCCTATCTGGCAAAGGCGACGGGCCCTCGACGCGAGCAGGAGGCGAAAGCCTTTACCGCGATGAGCACGCCCGACGCCACCATGTCGAGCCTCACGCGCGACACCGTGTGGTGGCGGCGCGTCGCCTATTTCTCGCTTTTGTTCATGGCCGGCGTCATCGCCGCCTGGCCGTGGATCGCGCACGCGCTGGTGCAGTGGTCCGAAGACCGCGCCCTGGAGGGCACCGGCGCACTGTCCTTCATCACCAATATCGACTGGGTGATGGGCGCAGTGGTGGCGCCGCTGACCAATCTGCTGCGAGACGTGCTGCCGTCCTATGCGGCCCCCTGGCTCAACATCGCGACCTACTATCCCTTCCTGACGTCGATCGTGGTGATCGTCACCTGGTGGATCTGGCACAAGAACGGAACGTTGCGTGACGACATCGAGGAGCGGGCGCGTCTTGCCTGGAACACGTCGCGCCGCAGGGCGAGCATGAAGCACATCGACAAGCCGGGGCCGTTGATGCGGTTCGGACACTGGATGCGCCTGAATGCCAGCCCGGCGCAACGCGTCATCACCAGGGGACTGGTGCCGGCGGTCTTCCTGATCGCGATCTTCGGCTCGGCCGCGCTGATCGTGTCGAGCAGCCTGTTCACCGGACGTCTCGCCCTCGGATCGGTCTGCTCGCCGCCTACGGTCAAGGGCTCTGCCGCGTTCCAGACCGGCACGCCGGTGGCGGACGAGCCGGTCGACGCGCGCGCGTTGTTCGACACCAGGGACTTTTGCTGGTGGAGCGGGCTCGCCGTCGAGAAGGGCCGCAAATACCGCGTCTTTCTCGAGATCAAAGAACCATGGTTCGACCGCACCATCATGAGCGGCGCGAACGGATTTGCGACCTACGAGCCGCACCACTACGTGGCGCTGCCGGAGCGTCGTCTGTTCGCGGCGGACTGGTTCCAGCCCGTGGTGCGCGTCGGCAGCAAAGGCATCAACGACCTGCCGCTCAAGGCGGTCAATGTGATGCCGGCCGACGAATTTCCCCGCCGCATGAAGCCCACCCTGCCCGCGGAGGACGACATCAGCAGGAGCCGCAACAGGTACCCCGTGCGGCTCGACGACACGGCCGAGTTCAAGGGCAGGCTCGACGGCCTCGGCAAATTCGAACCGATTCCGCCGGTCATGCTCGCCGAGGCAGGCCAGGCCTGGACGAAGCAGCTGTTGACCGGCCGCGTCGTCGCCGAATTCGTGGCGCCCGAGTCCGGCGAGCTGTTCTTCTACGTCAATGACGCCGTCCAGATATTCCCGCGGCTGCTTCCGGAGTCGTTGGTCCCGTCCTGGCTCGATGCGATCCAGGGGCCGCACGATCTCTTCTACCGAAACAACAGCGGCACTGCGAAGATCAAGGTCCAGCGCCTGCCGGCCCCACCGATGCCGCCGGACAGGCCGGCATTACCGCTGGCGAGCAACTGAGGTCCAGTGGGGACGCAGCGTCGGAGCGCTCAGCGCCGCGACTTGGACACGGGGCATTCCCGCCCCCATGATTATGGGTGTCGCTGCCCGCGTCCGGCGGTTAAACTTGCCTTTGCGCCGCGGGGGACACGCGGGTCGCGGGACCATGATCATGACCGAACAGGGCGAGACGGGTGAACCCATCACCATCCTCCTCGTCGAGGACGACGCGCCGACCTGCTGGCGGCTGCAGGATGCGCTGGTCAAGGCCGGCTACGAGGTGCGCAGCGCCGGCACGCTCGGCGAAGCCCGTTCCGCGCTTGCCGGCGGCGCGCCCCGCGTGCTGCTGACCGATCTGCGCCTGCCCGACGGCCACGGCATCGAGCTTATCCGCGAGATGAGGCAGCGCTTCCCCGACACCGAGATCATGGTGATCTCGGCCCTCGGCGACGAGGAGAGCGTGATCTCGGCGATCACGGTCGGCGCCACCGGCTATCTGCTCAAGGACGCCTTCCCCACCGACATCGCCACCACCGTGCGCGATCTGGTCGCCGGCCATTCGCCGATCTCGGCCTCGATCGCGCGCTTCATCGTGCGCAGAACCCAAGGTGCCGTGCCAAATTCGGCGGAGCCACCGCCGGGACCCGTGCTCAATACGGCGAGGCTGACCCCGCGCGAGATCGACATCCTCTGGGGCATCGCAAAAGGCTTCAGCTATGCCGAGATCGCCAGCCATCTCGGCCTGTCCAAGCAGACCGTGCCCGGCCATATCAAGAACATCTATCGCAAGCTCGAGGTGCACACGCGCAGCGAAGCGGTGTTCGAAGCGGTGCAGCAGGGCCTGATCAAGCTGTGAGCGAGATCGCGGCCAAGGCACCTACAAAGGCAGCTCCGAAGGCGCCCACGCGGCCGCGGCGCCGACTGATCGCCTCGCGCCTCGTGCCCTATCTGCTGCTGCAGGCGCTGATCGTGATCGCCACCATTCTCGGGCTGCGGCTGCTGCAGCCGAACGACCCCGACGATTTTGCGCTGAGCGGATTTTCGCTGCGGCAGGACGGCGTGACGCTGCCCGTGAACCTGCCGCATTTCACGGCGTCGCGCTATTCCCTGGACGACCCGCCGATCTACACCGGCAGCTTCACGTTCCGGCGCGGCGAAGCGGCATCGGGATGGTCGGTCTACCTGCCGCGCTTCAGCAACGCGGTGGAGGTCGCCGTCGACGGCGTCGTCGTGCTCGATTCCCGGCGCGACGCCAACGCCAACCGGCCCGACCGCAACACGCCGCAGATCGCAGCGATCCCCGCCTCACTGCTGCGCGAGGGCGCCAACGAGATCACGGTGCGCCTGTTCGTGTGGGGACCGTTGAAGGGCTTTCTCGACACGGTGTATGTCGGACCCGACGCCGCCTTGCGGCCAGCCTATGAGACGCGGACGCTGCTGTTCGTCACCCTCCCGGTGGTGTTTTCGGCCTGGCAGTCGATCCTCGCCGTCATCCTCGCGATCATGTGGCTGATGCGGCGCCGCGAGCCGGTCTACGGCGTGTTGGCGGCTGCGATGGTGCTCGGCGTGGTGCAGGCCTACGTCCCGCCGCCGGTGCCGCCGGCCGCCACGTCGCGGCTTGCCGCAGTGCTGCTGGCGTCCGCGCCGATCGAGAGCGCGTTGGTCGTCATGTTCGGCGTGCTGTTCTTCGGCTGGCGCTGGCCGCGCTACGGCATGCTGCTGTTCGTGCCGGGCCTGGTCGTGTTCGTGGTCGGGCTGATCGGAGGCCCGCCGCTGCCGCGCATTCTTTTTCTGGTGCTCGGCATCCCCACGGTCGGGCTTTGCCTGGTTCTGATGGCCTGGGTGACCGCGACCGCGGTCGTCCGGCGGCAGGACGCGGCGAGCTTCACGATCGGCTGCGCCGTCACCATCGTGCTGGTCTGCTGGATCCAGGACATGCTCACGGTGCTCGAGATCGTGAGCAACGATCGCATCTTCGTCTCGCGCCTGTCCTATTCGGCGATGCTGGTCGCGATCGGCGCGGGACTGACCTGGCGCTTCGCCCGCGCGCTGAACCAGGTCGACAGCTTCGCCGGCCAGTTGGTGACGCGCGTGCGCGAGGCCGAGGAGCGGCTGAAGGCGAGCTTCGTCCGCGAGGAGGAGCGCGCGCGCGCCGCCGCGCTCGCCAATGAGCGCACGCGCCTGATGCGCGACCTGCATGACGGCCTCGGCGGCCAGCTGGTCAGCATCGTCGCGCTCTCCGAGCGCGGCCATGAGGGCGCGACCATCACCGACGCTGCCCGGGCCGCGCTGAAGGATCTGCGCCTCGTCATCGATTCCATGGACGACATCGGCGGCGACCTGATGCTCGCGCTCGGCTCCTGGCGCGAGCGCGCGAGCGCACAATTGCGGCCGCACGACATCACGCTCGACTGGCGCGTGGCGACCCCGCAGGGCCTGCCGCTGCACCCTGAACTGAGGCCATGGCACGTCATCCAGATCGTGCGCATCCTCGACGAGGCCGTGACCAATGCGGTCAAGCACGCACAGGCACATCGCATCGCGGTCACCATCGAGACGCTCGATGCAAGCGAGGGGCCGTACGGCCTGATCAGCGTGACCGACGACGGCCAAGGCTTTGCGCTGGCCGGCCATGGCGAAGCCGGGCGCACCGGCCAGACCGCGCGCGGCTTGCGCAACATGAGAAATCGCGCCGCGCGCTGCGGCGCGCTGCTCGACCTGAGTTCCGATGCTTCCGGGACGCGCGTGCGGCTGCAATTGCCGCAGCGTTTTCCCGACAGCGACGCGGCTGCGGGCTGAAAAGCCCCCTCTCCGAACGTGTGGGACGCGCGGAGAGAGGGAACGGGCCGGGTGATTTGCCGGCGGAGGACGGGGGGTTCGTCCGCAGGGCGCCCTGGGCCCGAGGCGATGCAATCAATTCAATCGAATGGAAATATCAGCGCACGCCGACACGATTGACCGGGCCGCCGCGATTCATCGGCGTTCCCGCGCGCACGCCGACCCCGGGCGCGCCGACGCCGGGTGTTGCGACCGCGGCCCTTGCGACCGGCGCTCCCGGCGCGACCACCACCGCCGCCGTCGGCCGCACCACGCAGCCCTTGGGCACGCCGACCGTCTTGCAATAGACCACCGCCTGTGCCGGGCTCGTGCCCAGCGACACCATCGCCGCGCCGGCCAGCGCCATGACCGTCAGCCCCGCACTCAGCGCTCCAGCTCTCTTCGACATCCCTTGCTCTCCTGCTTCCCGTTCGGCGTCCCGATGCAATCACCGGGTTTCGCAGCCGAGGTGCAGCCTGAATGACAAAAGACGGCGCGCGGATACATGCCATGAAGATGGGGGTCGCTGCGGCCGGGACACCGGGCCGACGCCATGAACATGGCATGGACCCGTGCACGGCCTTCGCGAGATGGTCCGGCCCGATTGATCCCGGTCGGGACAACGTCGATTCCAGAGAGGTGCTTTATGAAGATTTCAGCTGTTGCCGCGCTGCTGCTCGCCGCTTCCGTCCTGCCCGCTGCTGCGCAATCCGGTCCATCGGTCCAGGAGCAAATGGCCTGCCGTGGCGATGCCAGCAAATTCTGCGCCGAACATATCGGCAAGCCGCCGCAGATGAATGCCTGCCTGCGCGAGAACAAGTCGAAGCTCTCGGACAGCTGCCGCAAGGTCGTCGAATCGCGCGGCGGCTGATCATTTATCCTTCTCTACAAAGAGGGCGGCGCGTTGCCGCCCTCTCGACACCGGCGCCGCTACTCCTGCATCATCTCGCCGCTGCCGCCGAACTCGGCCGGAAAATCCTTCAGCTTGGGCAGGCCGTCGCGCATCGGCAGCACGGTCTCGGCATAGTTGACGTGAACGCCGGGCGCGAATGCGAGCGTCGGGATGGTGGCGGTGAAGACGTCGACCAGTCCGAGCGGCGGATGGTTGGTCATGAGATGGCCGCCGCACTTCTTGCAAAATTTGCGCTCGCTGAGCGGCGTCTTGGCAAACGTCTCGACATTCTGGGCGCCTTCGGTGACGCGCACGGCTTCCGGCTTCCACAGGCTGAAGGCGTTGACCGGGCCGCCCGACCAGGAGCGGCAGGAACGGCAATGGCAATAGCCCATCGCCTCCGGTGCGCCCGTGACCTCGATCGTGACCGCGCCACAGAAGCAATTTCCGACATGTTTCATTTGGTCGTCTCCGTTTGATGAGAGGAAGAAATCCTCTCCCCGCTCCTCGTCCACAATATGTCGGGACCGATGGGAATGCGGGGAGAGGTGTCGGGGTGAAGGGGGACATCACCCCGGGGGACGTTGAGGGGACGGGCGTGCGAGATGCTCGCATACCTCAGTTGGCGCGGCCAAGCGTCCTCCGTTCGGCGGACGCGCGCGGTGCCGCGCCGAGGCTAGAGTGACCGGCGCCAGGGAATAAGCATCGACACCCGTTGTTTGTACTGCCGGTACTCGTCGCCGAAGAGAGCGACGAGGTCGTGCTCCTCCAGCGCGATGCCGACGAAGATGTAGAGCGTGGTGACGACCGCAAACAGCAGATGCCCCGCGGTCATGGTCGGCGCCGCCCAGAACGCAATGATGAAGCCGAGATAGATCGGATGGCGGACGAAATTGTAGAGCAGCGGCGTCCTGAAGCGCGGCGGCGTCATCTCCTTGCCGACCAGATGGTTGGTCACCTGATGCAATCCGAACAATTCGAAATGATTGATCAGGTAGGTGCTGGTGAACACCAGGATCCACCCGGCGAAGGACAGCGTGACCAACGTCACGGCGAGATCCGGGTTCTCGACATTCCATACGATCGCAGGCAGCGGACGCCACTGCCAGAACAGGAGCAGCAATGACAGACTCGCGAACAGCACATATGTCGAGCGCTCGACCGGCTTGGGGACGAACTGCGTCCACCACGCCTTGAACTGCTTGCGTGCCATCACGCTGTGCTGAAGGGCGAACAGCGACATCAGGAGGAGATTGACGATGACGGCTTCGGCCGTCGGCGTGTCGGTTCCGGTATCGATCGTCTTGGGCACCACCAGCCCCATGACGAAGCCGATGGCGTAGAGAATGGTGACGAAAAACACGAGATATGCCGCAATTCCGTACAGAAAGGCGATGAACTTGAAAATGCGTGAGCCCGCAACCGCCGGGCTGATAGAATGAACCTGGTGATCAAGTTGGGTCATAGAACGCTCCGTTGTGCCGAGGCATCGGCACTGTTTGGTCTTCGCACCATGCCGGATCGGACGCCCCCAGACTTTCGCGGACGGTTGATTTTCGCCTGAGACGACTTTGATTTTTGCTTGAGACGACAGAAACGTGCGATTTCGCTTTGAAAACAACGTGCTCGATGGCGACCTGCGGGAACTCACCTGCGGCGGGGCAGCCGTGCCGTTGCAGCCGCAGGTGTTCGATCTCTTGCTCTATCTCGTCGCGCAACGCGCGCGTGTGGTCAGCAAGGATGACCTGATCAGCCAGATCTGGAGCGATCGCATCATCTCGGATTCGGCGCTGAACAGCCGCATCAACGCCGCGCGCAAGGCGCTCGGCGACGACGGCGCGACGCAGCGGCTGATCAAGACCATTCCGCGCAAGGGCTTTCGTTTCGTCGGCGAGGTCCGGGAAGATGTGGCAGCGTCGATCGTGCCGGCCGAAGCCAGGCCCGCCCCCTCGCGCGCGGGGGACCGCCCGGCGATCGCGGTGCTCGCCTTCGAGAACATGAGCGGCGATCCCGCGCAGGACTATTTCGGCGACGGGATCAGCGAGGACATCCTCACGGCGCTGTCGAAGCAGCGCTGGTTCATGGTGATCGCCCGCAACTCGTCCTTCACCTACAAGGGGCGCGCAGTCCACCTCCGGCAGATCGCGGAGGAGCTCGGCGTCCGCTACGTCGTCGAAGGCAGCGTGCGCAAGGCGAACAACCGGGTGCGCATCACCGCACAGCTCAACGATGCCACGTCAGGCAGCCATCTGTGGGCCGAGCGCTACGACCGCGAGCTGGTCGACGTCTTCGCCGTCCAGGACGAGATCACCAACGCGATCGCCGCGGCGATCGAACCGCAGATTCACGCGGCCGAGAGTTTTCGCGCCCACCGCAAGGGGCCTGCGAGCCTGGACGCTTGGGATTTCCTGATGCGGGCGTTGTCGCATTATTGGCGCGTGACCCGGCGCGATCACGAGGCCGCACGGACGCTGCTGGAACGCGCGATCGGGATCGATCCGAATTACGGTCAGGCGCTGTCGGTGCTGGCGGCGAATTACATGCTCGGCGTGCATCTCGGCTGGGCCGAGCTCGCCACCGTGGCGCCGGTGGCGGAAGCCGCCGCGCTGGCCGCGGTGCGTTGCGACCATGAGGATGCCTGGGCGCATGTCGGCCTCGGCAGCGTCTGCTTCTCGACACGCAGGCTTGCGGACGCGCTGTCCGAGTTCGAGCAGGCGCTCGCACTCAATCCGAACTTCTCGTTGGCGCAGGGCTATTACGCACTGGCGCTGTCCTATGCCGGGCGCTCGAAGGATTCGTTCGAGGCCGCCCAACGGGCGATCCGGCTGTCACCGCGCGATCCGTCGCTGGCGATTTATCACGGCATCGCGGGCTATGCGCGCTTCACCGAACGCCGTTATGACGAGGCCATCGCGCTGGCGCGCGAGGCGATCCGCCATCGCGGCGATCTCACCGGCGCCTACCGCGTGCTCGCGGTCTCCGCCGGCATGACCGGTGACGGAACGCTTGCGGAGACGGCGCTGGGCGAGCTCCGCCGCACCCAGCCCGACATCTCGCTGCACTGGATCGCGACGCAACTGCCGTGGGCCAATGACGGGGATCGCGAACACTATCTGGAAGGATTCCGGCGCGCAGGGCTGCGCTAGGCGGCTTCTCCTACCCCGGCGCTACGCGCGCTTGCGGCGCAAATGGACGATGACGTCGAGCCGCGCGATCTCGTGGCCGGGAAGCGCCTCGGGGATCTTGGTGAAGGCGAGACCTTCGGCGACGTCGACCAGCACATCCTCGCCTTCGAGATAGAAGTGCGGGTGCACCGATGTGTCGGTGTCGAAGAACGACTTGATGCCGTCGGCCGCGATCCGGCGCAAGAGACCGGCCTCTGTGAACTGGTTCAGCGTGTTGTAGACGGTCGCGAGCGACAGATCGGCGCTCGCCGCCATCGCTTCTTCGAACAGGCTCTCGGCGGTGACATGACGATGGCCGCGCAGGAACAGCAACTGGCCGAGCGCCAGGCGCTGGCGCGTCGGGCGCAGGCCGGCATTGCCGAGCAATTGCAGACAATGCTGCACGCCCGCATCGGGCGGCAGCTCGATGTTGGCGACATCAGGTCCGCTATCGTCGACCGCAGGGATATTCGTGGCCTGGATGTCCATCGATCGTCTCACGCGTCTCACGGCTCAGGGGGCAGGACGCACAGCGCCGGGTCCCGCCAGTTGCTATTCGATCGCAAAAGCGGCGGCCTGGCTTTGATCCGGATCAAATCTGAAAGCCGTCTCTGACCTATTGCAAGGCAGCCCGGTTTATTCCCGGCCAGAAATGGCTGATATCGACGAGGTTCAGATGTCCAGGCCGGTTCCCGACAAAGCAGAGGTCGCGCTCGAATATCCCGACAAGTTCTACGTCGGCACCTTCGAGCATTCGTCGCGGTTCGAGGCGCGGCTCGATGGCAGCGGTGTTGCGCTGGTGCTGCAGCATCCCGGCGCCGCCGACGAACGCAAATCGGTGCACCTGCACCTCAATTTCGGCCTCCTCGCCGGCATCCTGCGTGAGCTCGCCGTCAGCGTCGCCGCCCTCCCCAAGGACGACATCGCACACCGCGAGCAGCTCGCGGACGCGCTCGACGAATTGCGCCGGGCGCTGCGGACCTCCTGAAGACTACTTCGCTTTGGCCTGGATCGGCCTCGGGGCCGGCACCGCCGCCCATTCCTTGTCGGCGCGCGGGCCGTTGAGATCGCCGGTCAGGCCGACGAGCTGGCCGGGCAGCACGTCGAGGGTCTGCTGCCAGGTCTGGGTCTGGCACAGGAATTTGATGAGGCAGCCCTTGAGCTTGAGGCGATCCGGCGACTCGCGCCAGATCGACATCGAGTAGGACTTGCCGTCCTCGGCGTTGTAGATGTCGCCGGCAAAGCGCCCCTCGGGCGTCGCCTGCAAGCCCATGATGAGCTGGTGGCCGAGCAATGTGCGGGCGCGCTTGTCCGGATCCGGATTCTGGCTGTCGCGGTAAGGCTGGCCGCGCTTGTCGGCCGCCTCCTTCATCCAGACAATGAAGCCGCAGAGGCGATCGCGCGACGGCCCGCAGCGCTCGAGGCGGATTCGGGCGCGGCCGTCCTCGACCAGCCAGGTGCCGCTCGGATCTGTCGGCGTGACGGCGCCGGCGCGGCCGCCAAACGCCAGCATCACGATCGTGATCGCGATGCGCAGCACGAAGCGAAGGAGAATGTTCATCAGCAACACCTTTCGTTGAATGGATCGCGGCGTCAGTTCAGCTGCGCCATCAGCGCGTCGGCGCCCTTGTCGAGGCCCGCCGTGGCGGCCGCGAGCGCGCCGGCGGTGGCCTTGATGTCGTAGGCAGCGGGGTATTGCTTGGTGACGTAGGCGGAGAGCAGCCGCGAGGTCGTTGCGTCGAAGATCTCGACGCCGTAGACGACCGAGCCGGTCATCGTCCCCTCGCCGTCGCGCGCCGCCTGCACGCCGTTGTAGACGGCGCCGGCAAGGTCGAAGCGCGAGAGCGTGCCGAGCACCGGCGTGTTGGCGACGGCGCCGGTGAGTGTCAGCCTGATCCGCAGCGTGTTCGGCCCGGGCTCGCGCACCAGCACGAAGCGGCCGCGCAGCCGGTCGGCGAAACAGTTCTGCATGTAGGCAGCGAGCGTCGCCTTGTCCTTGCCGGACATGTCGCCGAACTGATGATCCCGGCCACGATAGACCACGACGGGATCGAGGATCACTTTGCCATAGGTGCGCCAGTCGACCGGCGTGGAATAGCGGTAGGGTACGCGGCCGGAGAGGTCCGATTTGTCGGGCGCCATGTAGGCCGAGGACGCCATCTCCGAATAGGGTACCGGCGCGATCGACGCGCAGCCGGCCATGGCCACGCAAAGCACCAGCGTTCCCAGACCGCGCACCGCGATCGAGCGATTCATTCCAGACTCCTCTTGGCACTGTTCTGGCGATGGCGACCGCAGCCACGTCAAGGACCGGACGCGGCTGCGGGGCTCACCATTGCCAACCCTCGGCTTCGTCCGGGGCGTTTCGGAAGCGTTGGGCTGCCTCAGTGCCCGGTCTTATAAAACCGACCAGACGGTTTGTAAAGTTCGAAAGTCACGTCCTGACGCGTTTGGCCGCAGGCGCGGCTTTGGGCAGGCCCCGGTTCGAATTCGTTAACGATGAATCAGGCGCGTTTGCGCCGGGTTGCAGCCTTCGCGACCGCTGCCGTTCCGGATTTGGCGGCACGTTTTGCGGCCGGTTGTTCGAGGCTGGTCCACTGCGCATCGTCGAGCAGGCGCGCGAACAGTCGCTGGTGCTCGTCCTTGCTGAGCGGCGACATGCCGAACAGCGAACTCAATAGCAGTCCCATCGCTCCGGCCCAGCGCAGCATCGCGAGATCGGGATCCGTGGCCTCTTCCCTGATCGCGGCCATCCGCTCCATCTCGCGCTCGCGCGGCAGCGCCATCAGACGCGGATTCTCCACCATGGCCGCAACCAGCGCCAGCGCGGCGGAATTCGGCGACGTCGCCGCTTCGCGCACCGTGGCCAGCTGGGTCGCCAGATTGGGATTCGCGGAGGTCTCGCCCGCCTTCGCCATATAACGCGTCGAGAATTCCTCGAAATGCGCCATCTGCCGCTCGAGGAGTGCCTTCAGCACCGCCTCCTTGGTGCGGAACTGATGCATCACGCCGCCCTTGCTCAGCCCGCTCTCGCGCGCAATCGCATCGAGCGTCAACCGGCCCGGCCCGTCGCGCGCGATGATCGCGATGGCTGCTTCGAGCGCAGCATTGCGGGACCGTTCGG
Organism: Bradyrhizobium sp. CCBAU 65884; assembly: GCF_028128835.1. Taxonomy (NCBI): domain Bacteria; kingdom Pseudomonadati; phylum Pseudomonadota; class Alphaproteobacteria; order Hyphomicrobiales; family Nitrobacteraceae; genus Bradyrhizobium; species Bradyrhizobium sp. CCBAU 65884. Next base: position 32,552 of record NZ_LBJU01000117.1, read on the forward strand.
AGCGCGTGGCATTGTCCATCGCCGACTTGTCTCCGCGGCACGACGATGAATCAAGTGAAAACAGGACGCGCTGTACATTTTTTGTGCGAACACTGTCGCGACTTTCATCTTGCGGCGCGGAACGGGACTGTGTGAGCCTCGATACCGGATGGGGACTGGGATGGGCCGGCCGTAGCTTTGCGCGCCATGACGTGCGAAGCGTTGACGGCTGGTCTCGCTTGAGAAAGATACGACATGCCGAAACGAGTGTTGCTTGGTCTCCTCCTGGCGTGCGGCCTCACGGCCCCGACACTGGCGCAAGAGCCGAAGACGGGAGGTGTGATCAATGCGGTGATCCAGCCTGAGCCGCCCGGCCTGATGCTGGCGATGGTCCAGAACGGCCCGGTGCAGATGGTGTCGGGCAACATCTTCGAAGGGCTGCTGCGCTACAGCCCCAAGCTCGAACCGCAGCCGGAGCTCGCCGAAAGCTGGAGCGTCAGCGAGGACGCCAAGACCTACACCTTCAAGCTCCGGAAGGGCGTCACCTGGCATGACGGCAAGCCTTTCACCGCCGCCGACGTCTTGTTCTCGGTCGAGATGCTGAAGCAGACCCACGCGCGCGCCCGCAACAACCTCGCGCAGGTCGACAAGGTCGAGGCGCCCGACGACTACACGGTCGTCTTCACGCTCAAGCAGCCGTTCGGCCCGTTCCTCGGCATCTTCGAGGTCGGCTCGATGCCGATGGTGCCGAAGCATCTCTATGACGGCACCGACTGGAAGACCAATCCCTACAACAACGCCCCGGTCGGCACCGGCCCCTTCATGTTCAAGGAATGGCAGAAGGGCTCGTTCATTCGCCTGGCCAAGAACCCGAACTATCACGAGAAGGGCAAACCCTATCTCGACGAGATCTACTGGCAGATCATTCCCGACGCCGCCGCGCGCTCGGTGGCCTACGAGACTGGCAAGGTCGACGTGCTGCCCGGCGGCTCGGTCGAGAACTTCGACGTGCCCAGGCTGTCCAAGCTGAAGGACACCTGCGTCACCGGCGCCGGCTGGGAGTTCTTCTCGCCGCTGGCCTGGCTGTGGCTCAACAACCGCCAGGGCCCGCTCGCCGACAAGCGGGTGCGGCAGGCGGTCATGTATGCGATCGACCGCGAATTCGCCAAGGACGTGATCTGGAACGGGCTCGGCAAGGTCGCGACCGGCCCCTCCGCCTCCACCATCAAATACTATACTGACGACGTGCCGAAATATCCGTACGACCCGGCCAAGGCCAAGGCCCTCTTGAAGGAAGCCGGCTACAAGGGCGAGAAGATCCGCCTGCTGCCGCTCGCTTATGGCGAGACCTGGCAGCGCTGGGGTGAAGCGGTGAAGCAGAACCTCCAGGACGTCGGCATCAACATCGAGACCATCGCCACCGACGTCGCCGGCGGCAACCAGAAGATCGGCGACTGGGACTACGACATCGCCTTCACCTATCTCTACCAGTATGGCGATCCCGCGCTCGGCGTCGGCCGAAACTACGTCTCCAGCGCCATCGCCAAGGGCCAGGTCTTCAACAACGTCGAGGGCTACTCCAACCCCGAGATCGACAAGCTGTTCGCCGACGGTGCCGTCGCAACGCCGGACTCCAAGCGCAAGGAGATCTACGAGAAGGCGCAGAAGATCCTGGTCGAAGACGTGCCGGTGGCCTGGATGCTCGAGCTGCAATTCCCGACCATCATGCGCTGCAAGGTCAAGAACCTGATCACCACGGGGATCGGGGTCAATGACGGCTTCAAGGACGCATGGCTCGACAAGTGAGCCCTTCCTTCTTCACCTCTCCCCGCCTGCGGGGAGAGGTCGAATGTGCGCATAGCGCACATTCGGGTGAGGGGGAGTCTCCACGAGTCCAACTGCTGATACGCTCGCGGAGAGTCCCCCTCACCCCAACCCTCTCCCCGCAAGCGGGGCGAGGGAGTTCATCCGTCTCTGTGGCTTGAGGTCACGTCACCAACATGACTCCCTAGATGCTCTCCTTTATCGCTCAGCGTGTCCTCAAGGGCGTGATCGTCCTGCTCGCGATCGTCGTCCTCAATTTCTTCCTGATCCGGCTTGCGCCGGGCGACCCCGCGGTGGTGATGGCGGGCGAGGCCGGGGCCAGTGACCAGATCTTCGTCAAGCAGCTCAGGGAGAAATTCGGCCTCGACAAGCCGCTGCCGGAGCAGCTCTTCCTCTACGTCAAGGGCGTCGTCACCCTCGACCTCGGCTTCTCCTTCCGCCAGCAGGCGCCGGTCGCAAAGCTGATCGGCGAGCGGCTGCCGGCGACGCTGCTGCTGACGCTGACGGCATTCGCGATCTCGCTCATGCTCGGCATTCTCTTCGGCACCTTCGCCGCGCGCTTTGCCGGAACCTTCCTCGACACCGCCATCACCGTTTTCGCGCTGATCTTCTACGCCATGCCGATCTTCTGGGTGGCGTTGATGGGCATCCTGCTGTTCTCGGTCACCATGGATTGGCTGCCGAGTTTTGGTTACGAGACGGTCGGTGCGAACCTCACCGGCTTCGCCCACGCGGTCGACGTCGCAAAACACCTGATCATGCCGGCGATGACGCTCGGCCTGTTCTTCATGGCGACCTATACCCGCATGACGCGCGCCTCGATGCTGGAGGTGAAGCGGCTCGACTTCGTCAAGACCGCGCGCGCCAAGGGCCTCTCGGATGCCGTGATCCAGCGCCGCCACGTGCTGCGCAACGCGCTGCTGCCGGTCGTGACGCTGGCCGGCGTGCATTCCGGCACGCTGATCGGCGGCGCCGTCATCACCGAGACCGTGTTCGCCTGGCCCGGCATCGGACGGCTGATGTACGACGCGCTGTTGCAGCGGGACTACAATCTGCTGCTCGGCGTCTTCGTGATCTGCTCCGCCATGGTCCTGATCTTCAACCTCATCACCGACCTCGTCTATCGCCTGGTCGATCCGCGCATCGAATTCGCCTCATGAAACAGTTCTGGAAATCGATGCTGCGTAGCCCGAGCGGCGTCATCGGGCTCATCATTCTGGTTCTCGCGATCTCGGTCGCATTGTTCGGACCGATGCTGTTCCCGAACTCGCCATGGCGAATGGTTCAGCGGCCGTTCCTGCCGCCGTTTACGCTCTCCGCCGTGCCGCTCGGCACCGACGCGCTCGGCCGCGACGTGTTCGCCGGTATGATTTTTGGCGCGCGCGTCTCGCTGCTTGTCGGCCTCGTCTCCACGCTGGTCGCGCTGATCGTCGGCGTTCCCATCGGCGCCATGGCCGGCTATTTCGGCGGCAGGGTCGATGACGCCCTGATGCGCTTCACCGAGTTCTTCCAGACCATTCCGAGCTTCGCGCTCGCGATCGTGCTGGTCGCGATCCTGCAGCCCTCGATCTATTCGATCGTGACCTCGATCGCGCTGGTGAGCTGGCCGCCGGTCGCCCGCCTCGTGCGCGGCGAGGTGCTGTCGCTGCGCACGCGCGAATACGTCCAGGCGGCGGTGGTCACAGGCCAGAGCAACACCTGGATCATCATGCGCGAGATCCTGCCGAACGCACTGTCGCCCGTGATCGTGCTGGCCTCACTGATGGTGGCGACCGCGATCCTCCTGGAATCCTCGCTGTCGTTCCTCGGCCTCGGCGACCCCAATCTGATCTCCTGGGGCTACATGGTCGGCGCCGGCCGCACCGTGATCCGCCAGGCCTGGTGGATCACGGTGTTTCCCGGTGTCGCCATCCTGATCTCCGTGCTGGGGCTCAATTTGATCGGCGAAGGCCTCAACGACGCGCTCAATCCGCGCCTGTCGCGGGAGGGACGCTGACAATGACCGCCCCGCCCGCCGTCTCCATCAAGAACCTGCGAATTGCCCTGCCCAAGGGCGCCGAGCGTCCCTTCGCCGTCGACGGCGTCTCGCTCGACTTGCGGCCCGGCAAGATCGTCTGCGTCGTCGGCGAGTCCGGCTCCGGCAAGTCGATGTGCGCGCATGCGCTGATGGGCCTGTTGCCGGATACGGTCTCGGTCGCCTCCGGCGAGATCCAGTTCGAGGGACGCGACCTGCTCAAGCTCGACGACGACGGTTGGCGCGATCTGCGCGGCCGCCGTCTCGCGATGATCTTCCAGGAGCCGATGACCGCGCTCAATCCGTTGATGCGGATCGGCGACCAGATGGCGGAGATGTTCGAGGCGCACGGCCTGCTGACGCCGAGGGAGCGGCGCGCGCGAGCGCTCGCTTTGGCACGGGAGGTCGGCCTGCCCGACCCCGAGCGCATCGTCCGCGCCTATCCGCACCAGCTCTCCGGCGGTCAGCGCCAGCGCGCCATGATCGCGATGGCGCTCGCGCTCGAGCCGGCCGTGCTGGTCGCGGACGAGCCGACCACAGCGCTCGATGTCACCACGCAGGCGCAGATCCTCAAGCTGATCCGCAACCTCCAGCGCAATCGCAACATGGCGGTGATGTTCATCACCCACGATTTCGGCGTGGTCGCCGATATCGCCGACCAGGTCGTCGTGCTCCGGCACGGCAAGGTGGTCGAGGAAGGTCCGGCCGCAACCGTCTTCAACGCGCCGCAGCACGACTACACCAAGGCGCTGCTCGCCGCCGTGCCCTCGATGGACCCGCCGGCGCGCGAGCCGCTCGACGATCAGGCCAGGGCCGTCGAGGTGATCGGGCTCGACAAGACCTATGTCACCTCGGGCGGCTGGTTTCGCGAAGACCGCCGCGTCGATGCCGCGCGCGCGGTCAATTTCAACATCCTCAGGGGCGAGACGCTCGGCCTCGTCGGCGAATCCGGCTCCGGCAAATCGTCGGTGGCGCGCCTGGTGATGCGGCTGATCGAGGCCGACCGCGGCACGGTGCGGATCGGCGAGACCGATCTCACCCAGCTCTCGGGCAAGGCGCTGCGGGCCGAGCGCCATCGCATCCAGATGATCTTTCAGGATCCGTTCGCTTCGCTCAATCCGCGCCGCAGGATCGGCCACATCATCGCCGACGGTCCGATCGCGGCCGGCCTTGATCCCAAGGTCGCGTTCGACCGGGCCCGCGATCTCCTCAAGATGGTGGGCCTGGATGCCGGCGCGCTCGAGCGCTATCCGCATGAATTCTCCGGCGGCCAGCGCCAGCGCATCGGCATTGCGCGCGCGCTCGCACTCGAACCCGAGATCATCGTCGCGGACGAGGCCGTCTCCGCGCTCGACGTCTCCGTCCAGGCGCAAGTCTTGCGGCTGCTCGAAGACCTCAAGACACGCCTCGGTCTCTCGATGCTGTTCATCACCCACGATCTACGCGTCGCCGCCCAGATCTGCGACCGCATCGCGGTGATGCAGCGCGGCGCCATCGTCGAGCTGAAGCCGACCGCGCAGCTGTTCGCCGCGCCGGAGCATGCCTATACGCGCGAGCTGCTGGCGGCGGTGCCGGGACGGAAAGAGCGCGCGCCGGCGGCGTGACGATCGATCGTATCGAGTCGCCGAATTCCGGGATGGTTCCAAAAACTTGCACGCGGTCCGAGGTGAAACAAATTCGGTCCAGAAGAATTTTCTTGACGAAAATATCCTTGCCGATGAGCGCAAGGAGCAAGTCGACACCAGCATTCGCTCGCGCGGCTCCCGAAGCCCCGCAACGGATGTGAGCTGGTGAGCGGTATCTCAACCCGGCGCATCAAAGGCACGGGAGACGTTGGGATTCCGGAGTGCGCTCACGCGCTTTTTACTCCTTCGTGATCGGCGACACCGCTTCAAAGCCGAAGACGGCGTCATAGATGACGATGAAATGATAAGCGTCATCTCATGACGGGATTTGCCAACTGATATTCGGAGCCAACATGGGCGAAGTCATTCGATTTGTCTCCAAGTCCGAGCGCGAGCGAGCACGTCTCATCCAGGAGGCGCGCGCCATCTACGACAGTATCTTCCCGCCGACCGACCCGGCCAGCGAAGGCCAGGATAAGGCCGCGATGGGTCGTACATATATCGGCCGCGACGGGGGTAACCTGTCGTGATCAAGATCATCGCCGTGCTTTGCAGCCTTGCCTCCCCGACCAATTGTCACGAGCAGGTCGTCACCACCTCGGATTTCGCCGAGGTCTCGGTGCAGTCCTGCCTGATGGGCGCACCGCAGCTCGCCGACTGGATGAACCAGCATCCAGCGGAGCGACTGGCTGCGTGGCGCTGCGTGATCGGTCGACAGGCCGGCCGGGGCATCTAGCCTCTGACGGCCGCGTTCGATCGGCGCGCCACGCCCGGCCATGACGGTCTCGACTGAAGGGAGCTCTTGAGCCAGGGCCACGGCTCGACCAAAGCAGTGACGACACTCCATTGCCGGGGTAACCTCTCGTTGCGGCCATTGGCAGCAAGGGGGAAGCCGGATGGAAGTCGCGAGCCTCGTTCTTCCCGTATTCGCGATCATCGTCACCGGCTGGCTGGCCGGCGAGCTCGGCTATCTCTCCCGCTCGCTCGCCGACGCGCTGGTGCATTTCGCCTACAACGTGGCAATGCCTGCGCTATTGATCGTCACCATCGCGCAGGAGCCCGCGGGCAATCTGCTGGAATGGCGTTTCCTGCTCGCGTTCGGCGGCGGCTCCCTCGTCTGCTTTGCGCTGGTCTTCCTGGTGGTCCGCGCCGGCGGAAAGCATGATCTCGCCAGCAGCACGATTCAAGGCATGGCGGCGGCGATGACCAATACCGGCTTCGTGGCGCTGCCGATCCTGCACGCGATCTACGGCCAGCCCGCCGTCCTGCCTGCTGCGGTAGCGACGGTATTCGTCGCGGCCGTGATGTTTCCGATCACGGTCATCCTGCTGGAAAGGGACGCGCGCGGATCGTCCGCGCAGCCCGCCGGCCTCGCGAAGCAGATCCTGCTCAATCCGATGGTACTGTCGACGCTTAGCGGTCTCGTCTGGGCGATCACGGGCCTGCCGATTCCGGCGCCGGTCGCGGCCTATCTCAACATGATCGCCGCCGCGCTCACGCCCTGCGCACTGTTCGCCATCGGGCTCGGCCTGTCGGTCGAGGGCCTGCGCTCCAACCTGAAACAACGTTCGCGCTCGCGCTCGTAAAGCTCGTGATCACGCCGCTGATCGTCTACGGACTTTGTGTGGTCACCGGCCTCAACGCGCTCTACACCGTCGCCGCCGTGATATGCGCCGCCGTGCCCACGGCGAAGACGGTGTACGTGCTGGCGCACGAGCACAAGGTCGAGGAGAAACTGGTCGCGGCCACGGTCTCGGTCACGACGATGCTGTCGGTAGCGACATTGCTGGTCGCGCTATACCTTCTCTCGGGTCTGGCGACCGGCACGCGCTAACCCGCACGGCCGCGCTTATCTCGTGGTGTTGCTCCAGGTGGGCGCCGAGTTGGTCACGCCGACCGAGGGCCAGTTGTAAGATCCGACCGACGGTGCCGTGACCGTTCCGACCGTCTGGCCGGACGAGCCGTAGGACGCCCGCGGCTGCGCTGCCGGCGCTCCGGCGCCGCCATAGGTCGGGGCCACCACGCCCGTGCTGTAGTGTCGGCTCGACCGCGCCTTCTTCGCTTCGGCCGCAAAGGGCGCGGCCAGCAGCCCGGTCGTGATGAGCGCGGCAATGGCGAGTTTGATGCTTGTCATGGCTGATCCCTCGATCGCTGGGGCCCTTGTGCCATGTGTTCATTGATCGCACGATGTCCATAGGCACAAGTTCATAACTCCGTGTGCTGGCGAATGTGCCGAAGCAATGCGTTGGTCACCTCCGCTTCGGACGGATCATGCCCGCCTTCGGATGGACCCGAATCAGCGCTAGTGCATTGCCCTCAGCGACTTCGCGTATTGAGGCGACATGACCGGGCCCGAACTGAAGCAACTCCGCGCCGACCTCTCCGATGCCCTCGAGCGGAAGCTCACCGCGGCCGACATGGCAAAGCTCTGCGGATTGCCGGAGAAAGGCGGCGGCGACACCATCCGACGCTGGGAGGTGAGCGGCCCGACGCCGGCGGTGACCAAGGTGCTGCGCGTGCTTGCGATGGCGAGCGAGCGCTATCCCATCCTGGAGAAGTTCGACATCTTCGATCGACATGACGTGCGCGAGGAGGACCGCCCCGCAAAGCGCGCGGCGTTCCGCGAGCAGATGCGCGATGAGGCGCGACGGCGTCTTGGTTAACGAAGGACGCGCAGAGGTTACCGAAGCCCTGCGAAGTTAAGCCTTCCTTCACCACTTCTTAAGCCGGCATTAAGCACGAAAATCATTTGCAGCCCAATAAGTTAGGTTGGGTCGCGTTGTGCCATGCATGTGACAGCATTTTCGTCAAAAGGAAGCTATCTGCAAAACCAACGCGGCGCGGAAAGCGCGCCTGCCGGGGACCTTAAGTGTCGGAGTTCAAGACGATGAAGAAGATTCTGTTTGCGACCGTTGCGCTGCTCGTGGTGGGCGCTGCTGCACCGGCCGTCGGTGCCGATCTCGGCAACCGCAACTATTACAAGTCGCCCGCGCCGGCCTATGCCGCGCCGATCTACAACTGGACCGGCTTCTATATCGGCGGCCATGTCGGTGGCGCGTTCTCCAGCGACAACAATTTCAACGGCCTTTCCACCGGCAACAACGGCAACGGCCGTTTCCTCGGCGGCGTGCAGGTCGGTGGCGACTGGCAGTTCCACCCGAACTTCGTGGTCGGCGTCGAGGGCCAGTATTCCTGGCTCTCCGGCAGCGTCGGCGCCGTGTTTCCGGGCGGCATCGCCTACACCAACGACCAGCGTGGCCTCGGCTCGATCACCGGCCGCGTCGGCTACACCTGGGGCCCCGGCCTCGTCTATGTGAAGGGCGGCTACGCCTATTCGGACAACAACGAGAAGGTGACCGTCGGCGGCGTGCCGACCGCGTTCGTCATCACCGGCGATCACCGCAACGGCTATACCGTCGGCGCCGGCCTCGAATACATGTTCGCCCCGAACTGGTCGGCCAAGGCCGAGTACCAGTACTACAATTTCGGCGAGGCGAGCTTCACCGGCGGCCCGCTCGCGGGCACCGGCAGCTTCACCACCGACGACCACACCATCAAGGCGGGCGTCAACTACCGCTTCAACTGGGCAAGCCCGGCCGTCGCGCGCTACTGATCGGTTACCACAACCTTACCATGACGGGGGGCCGGCGATTTCGCCGGCCCTTCTTTTTTCGCCCTGCGGAACACATGCAACCGTTTGCGGAGATTGCGAATTTTTAACCCGCCGTGCGGATACTGCCGGCCACAAACAGAAGCAAGAACGTTGGGGGAATTTCAATGGCGATCCGTTTCAGCCTTGGCAGGTCACTTGGCGGCCCACTTGGCCGAATGCGGCCTCGTTTCAAAATGCCGACCTGGGGCGTGCGCGGCAGCCTGTTCGCCGCCTTCGCGGTGATCGCCGGCATGGGCCTCGTGATCGCGGCCGGCGCCGGCCTGGCGTTGCAGAATCTCGGCGGACGGATGACCGAACTGAGCGGGCGGGACATTCCGCGCCTTGCTGCCAGCCTGCAATTGTCGGCATTGAGCGCGAGCCTTGCGGCACAGGGACCTGCCCTGCTCGCGGCACAAAGCGAGGAAGCGCTGAACGAGCGCACCAAGAAGCTCAAGGAGCTGCAGGAGCAAACACAGCAGAAGCTCAACGAGATCATCCAGCTCGGCGGCGACAAGGCCGTCGTCTCCGGACTCAGCGAGACGATGAAGAGCATCAACGAGGCGGCCCAGAGCCTCGCCAAGGCCGCGCGCGAACGGCTGGATATCGCCGCCCTCCATGACAAGCAATATGACGCGCTGCGCAGCGCCCAGGGCGCCTTCGTCGGCGCGGCCAGCCCGGCGATGCTCGACGCGCAGACCCGGGTCAACGCCATTCTCGGCTCGGCCGACTTGTCTGCCGCAGATGCCAACGACGCCGCGCAGACCGTCGGCCAGCTCGGCAACGTCGTCGCCAGCGGCAATCTCGCAGCCGCCAACATGAGTGCGGCACTGTCGGCCAACACCAGCGACAAGCTCGACGACATCCAGAAGGAATTCAAGACGGCACAGGGCCGCCTGCGGTCCAACCTCGATCTGTTGCCGGACAATCAGGGCAACAAGATGCTGCGCGAAACGGCGGAGAAGCTGCTGGCGCTCGGCACCGGCAAGACCGGCGTGTTCAACCTGCGTGAGAAGGAGCTCGACTCCGTCGACTACGGCCAGACCATCCTCGACGAGACCCGCAAGCTCAATGTCGGCCTCGGCATCAGCGTGCAGCAGCTCGTCGACGGCGTGCAGAAAGAGACCAACGCCTCGACCTCGCAGGCGCAGCAGGAGACCTCGCTCGCGACCACCGTGATGCTGGCGCTTGGGGCCTTGATGCTGGTCGGCTCGGCGCTGTTCGTCTGGCTCTATGTCGGCCGCAACATCCTGCGCCGCATCCGCGAGCTTCAGCGCGCCATGCAGCTGCTGTCGGCCGGCGACCTCGACACCGAGATCGTCCGCTCCCGGCAGAACGACGAGATCGGCGTGATGAAGGAAACGCTGACCGTGTTCCGCGACAGCATGATCGAAGCCCGGGCGCTCGCCGGCGAGCAGGACAAGGACCGGATCGCCAAGGCCGAGCGGGCCGCGCGCATGGAAGCCAAGATCGCCGAATTCGAAAGCACGGTGCGCTCCGCGCTCGACAATCTGGCGCAGTCGGCCAATTCGATGCAATCGACCGCGCAGAGCATGTCGACCACCGCCGACCAGTCCAACGCGCTGGTCAACGCGGTCGCCTCCGCCGCCGAGGAGACCTCGGTCAACGTGCAGACCGTGTCGTCAGGCACCGAGCAGCTGTCGTCCTCGATCGAGGAGATCAGCAAGCAGGTCGTGACCTCGGCCGCGATCGCCAAGAAGGCGGTCGACGAGGCCGGCGCCACCGACACCACGGTGCAGAGCCTCGCCGACAGCGCGAGCCGCATCAGCGTCGTGGTCGACCTGATCCAGACCATCGCCTCGCAGACCAATCTGCTCGCGCTCAACGCCACCATCGAGGCGGCGCGTGCGGGCGAGGCCGGCCGCGGCTTCGCGGTGGTTGCCTCCGAGGTGAAGAGCCTCGCGAGCCAGACCGCCAAGGCCACGGAGGAAATCCGCACCCAGATCGCCAGCATGCAGGAGATCACGACCTCGGCGGTCGGCGCCATCCAGGGCATCGGCCGGATCATCGGCGAGATCGACAACGTGACCACGACGATCGCAGCCGCGGTCGAGGAGCAGGGCGCCGCCACCCGCGAGATCGCGCGCAACATCCAGCATGCCGCCGGCGGCACCAGCGAGGTCTCCAGCAACATCGTCGGCGTCTCCACGGCCTCGGCCGAAGCCGGCGCCGCGGCAAACGAAGTGCTGGGCGCCTCCGACGCGCTCCGCCGCGAAGCCGACATGCTGCGCGGAGAGATCGACGCGTTCCTCAACAACATGCGGGCGGCGTAACAGCGCCGGCCCGTAGCCCGGACGGCGCTTCGTCCGGGCTACGGAAAAACACGCCCGGTATGACCGCCATGCGGAGACCACGGGCCAGCCTTTTTCGGCTGGCGCCCCGCGCGCGCTGGGTTTAAGCCGGTAGCATGAACGCGAAAACCGACACCGCACAGTCCTCAGCCGAAGCCCTGCGCTACCCCTGGGAGCAGCACCCTGGCCACGACGAGATCGTCGAGGTCAGGCCCGGCGTGCTGTGGGCGCGGCTGAAATTGCCGTTCCGCCTCAACCACGTGAACATCTACCTGCTCGCCGACGGCGACGGCTATGCGATGGTGGATACCGGCTTCGGCAACGAGGAGACGATCGAGGCCTGGACCAAGCTGTTCGACGGGCCGCTGAAGGGCGTCCACATCACGCGCCTGATCGTCACCCACTCCCACCCCGACCATGTCGGGCTCGCAGGCTGGGTCGTCGAGCGGTTCAACTGCCCGCTGGTGATGTCGCAGGTCGAATATCTGCAATCGGTCTATCACCAGAACCGCGGCACCGCGGAGCGGCAGGAGGCGCAGCGGCTGTTCTTCCGTCGCCATGGCATGGACGAGTCGCTCACCGAAAAGCTGCTCGGCCGCGGCCAGGATTATCTCAAGCGCGTTTCGGTGCTGCCGCCCTCCTACCGCCGCATCTCCCATGGCGACGACGTCGTGATCGGCACGCGCCGCTTCAAGGTGATCACCGGCGGCGGCCACGCGCTCGACCAGGTGATGCTGTATTGCGCCGACGACAAGCTGTTCCTCTCCGCCGACCAGGTGCTGAGCAAGATCTCGCCCAATGTCAGCGTCTGGGCGGTCGAGCCCGACCAGAACTCGCTCGGCGAATATCTGGCCTCGCTCGCCAGCCTCACCACGACGCTGCCCTATGACGTCCTGGTGCTGCCCGGCCATGGCGTGCCGTTCTACGGGCTGAAGACCCGGATCAAGCAGCTCGCCGACCACCATGAAGAGCGCTGCCGCCTGATCGCGGAAGCCTGCCGCGAGGTGCCGCAGACCTCGCGCGCCTTGGTACCCGTCGTGTTCAACAAGCATGTGCTCGACGAACACCAGATGGGCTTTGCCGCCGGCGAGCTCGTCGCCCACGTCAACTACATGATCGTCGAGGGCCGGCTGACGGCGGAGACGAAGGACGGCGTGCTGCAGTTCAGGACGACGTGAGCTCTTTGCCTCTCCCCGCAAGCGGGGCGAGGGAGCAGACCTCACTTCATATTCGCGATCGCGTGCAGCGCGGCGATGTAGCCGAACGGGCCCAGGCCGCAGATCACCCCGCTCGCCACGAACGAGATCTTGGAGTGGCGGTGATATTCGTCGCGGGCGTGGATGTTGGAGATGTGGACTTCCAGCACCGGCCCTTCGAACGTCTTGATCGCGTCCATGATCGCGACCGAGGTGAAGGAAAAGCCGGCCGGATTGATGATGATGGCATCGGCGTCCTGCCGCGCCGACTGGATCAGGTCGACCAGCACGCCTTCATGGTTGGATTGGTGGAAGGCGAGCTTGAGCCCGAGGGTTGCGGCAGCCGCCTCGCAGCTCGCGTTGACCTCTGCGAGCGTCGTGGTGCCGTAGATGTGCGGCTCGCGGATGCCGAGCATATTGAGGTTGGGACCGTTCAGAACCATGACACGCTTCATCGGGACGTCCTTTCGCATGCGCTTGCCGGGCGCCGATCCGCGCCTCGCCAAAGGCTACGACATCGGCGCGACCGGCTCAGCAATCATGGACGGCGCGCGCCCCATGGACAAAATGTCCAAGCCAGCGACAACGGTCCCGGGCTTTCCCGGGAGCCTCGGCCCGCGCGGGCGGACCAGCGTTAGGCGTTTGATCCACATCAACTATCGCCGGCGATACGCCGCTATCAATGGACCCGCGCGCCTCGTCACAAATGTGTGCGGGCGCATGGACATTGGAGCTGGAAAAGCTCTAAAAATGAGCGGCCGCCTTGGCCGGGTTCCGTTGCAGGTTTTGCCGATGGATTACAACCAGTTCTTCGATTCCGCCCTCGATCGTCTCCATTCCGAGCGGCGCTACCGCGTGTTCGCCGACCTGGAGCGCACGGCCGGCCGATTCCCGCACGCGGTCTGGCACTCGCCCAAGGGCAAGCGCGACGTCGTGATCTGGTGCTCCAACGATTATCTCGGCATGGGCCAGCACCCGAAAGTGGTCGGCGCCATGGTCGAGACCGCGACGCGCGTCGGCACCGGTGCCGGCGGTACCCGCAACATCGCCGGCACGCATCATCCGCTGGTCCAGCTCGAGGCCGAGCTCGCCGATCTCCACGGCAAGGAAGCCGCGCTGCTGTTCACCTCGGGCTATGTCTCGAACCAGACCGGCATCCCGACCATCGCAAAACTCATTCCGAACTGCCTGATCCTGTCGGACGAGCTCAACCACAATTCGATGATCGAGGGCATCCGCCAGTCCGGCTGCGAGCGGGTCGTGTTCCGCCACAACGATCTTGCGCATCTCGAGGAGCTGTTGAAAGCGGCCGGCCCGAACCGGCCGAAGCTGATCGTCTGCGAGAGCCTCTATTCCATGGACGGCGACGTCGCCCCGCTCGCCAAGATCTGCGATCTCGCCGAGAAGTACGACGCGATGACCTATGTCGACGAAGTCCACGCGGTCGGCATGTACGGCCCGCGCGGCGGCGGCATCGCCGAGCGTGACGGCGTCATGCATCGCATCGACATCCTCGAAGGCACGCTGGCGAAAGCGTTCGGCTGCCTCGGCGGCTACATCGCCGCCAACGGCCAGATCATCGATGCCGTGCGCTCCTATGCGCCGGGCTTCATCTTCACCACCGCGCTGCCGCCGGCGATCTGCTCGGCCGCGACTGCCGCGATCAAGCATCTGAAAACCTCGAACTGGGAGCGCGAGCGCCACCAGGACCGTGCCGCCCGCGTCAAGGCGATCCTCAACGCCGCCGGCCTGCCGGTGATGTCGAGCGACACCCACATCGTGCCGCTGTTCGTCGGCGATCCCGAGAAGTGCAAGCAAGCGTCCGACCTGCTGCTCGAGGAGCACGGCATCTACATCCAGCCGATCAACTATCCGACGGTCGCCAAGGGCAGCGAGCGGCTGCGCATCACGCCCTCGCCCTATCACGACGACGGCCTGATCGATCAGCTCGCCGAGGCCCTGCTTCAGGTGTGGGACCGTCTCGGCCTGCCACTGCGCGAGAAGTCGCTCGCGGCGGAATAGGCGTTTCGCCTCTCCTGCCTCACTTCTACCGCTTCCGGAGCTACCCCCCTCCCCAACCCTCCCCCACAAGGGGGGAGTGAGCGAGACAGGTGTGCCCGCCTCACGTCATCCAGCCCAATAACTCGAGCGCCAGTCGCATCTTTGTCGCGAGGAGCAAGGCTCTCTCCGTTCCGTCCCCCTTGTGGGGGAGGGTCAGGGCGGAGGGTGCCACACGGGGATTCTCTCGGAAAACCCCAAGCTGCGCACCTTAACGACAACCCCAGTTCCCGCCCTTCCGAGCATTTCGCTGTCGCCTCCCCCCGCCCAACGCGCTAGATTTGCAGCGAAAATGAGCTCGGGCGCGGCCAGCGCCCTGGGAGAAGCGCGCTCGCCATGCTGCACGATTGGGGCGTGATCGCCGCCGCCTTCGGCTATATCGGCTTCCTGTTCCTGGTGGCGAGCCATGGCGACCGCCGCTCGCCGGCCGGGCGCGGCCGTGCCTCCGGGCTGATCTATCCGCTCTCGCTGGCGATCTACTGCACCTCATGGACCTTCTTCGGCTCGGTCGGCTTCGCCACCCGCGCCTCGACCGACTTCCTCGCCATCTATGTCGGCCCGATCCTGATGATCGGGTTAGGGGCCGGCGTGTTGCGCCGCGTGATCCAGCTGGCGAAAGCCCACAACATCACCTCGATCGCCGACTTCATCGGGGCGCGCTACGGCAAGAGCCAGGCGGTGGCGGCGACCGTGGCGCTGATCGCGATCATCGGCTCGGTGCCCTACATCGCGCTCCAGCTCAAGGCGGTCGCCTCCTCGCTCGAAACGATCCTGAGCGAAGACCAGGCCTTCTCCCACATCCCGATCGTCGGCGACGTCGCGCTGATGGTGACGCTGGCGATGGCGGCCTTCGCCGTGCTGTTCGGCACGCGTCAGACCGACGCGACCGAGCATCAGCACGGCCTGATGCTGGCGGTCGCGACCGAATCCATCATCAAGCTGATCGCCTTCCTCGCCGCCGGCATCTTCGTCACCTTCTGGATGTTCTCGCCGCACGAACTGATCGAGCGCGCCATGAAGACGCCGGAGGCGGTGCGCGCCATCAACTATTCGCCGTCGATCGGCAACTTCCTCACCATGACGCTGCTGTCGCTCTGCGCGATCATGCTGCTGCCGCGCCAGTTCCACGTCAGCGTGGTCGAGAACTCCTCGGATGCCGAGGTCGGTCGCGCGCGCTGGCTGTTCCCGCTCTATCTCGTCGCCATCAATCTGTTCGTGATCCCGATCGCGCTCGCCGGCCTCGTCACCTTCCCGTTCGGCGCGGCCGACCCTGACATGTACGTGCTGGCGCTGCCGATGGAGGGCGGTGCGGGGCTTCTCAGCGTCGCCATTTTCGTCGGCGGCCTGTCGGCGGCGACCGCGATGGTGATCGTCGAATGCGTCGCACTCTCCATCATGGTCTCGAACGACCTCGTGGTGCCGCTGGTGCTGCAACGACGGCCGGAAGGACGCGCCGGCGGCGCGGATTTCAGCGACTTCCTGCTGCGCTCGCGCCGGCTCGCGATCTTCGCCATCATGGTGATGGCCTATTTCTACTATCGCGCGCTCGGCAATACCCAGCTCGTGGCGATCGGCCTGCTCTCCTTTGCCGCCATCGCGCAGCTTGCGCCGAGCTTCTTCGGCGGGCTGCTGTGGCGGCGCGCGACCGCGCGCGGCGCCATCGGCGGCATGCTGGTCGGCTTCGCGGTGTGGCTCTACACGCTGTTCATTCCGAGTTTCATGGATTCCTCGACATCGGGCATCCTGCTGCTTCAGCACGGTCCGTTCGGCATCGAGGCGCTGCGGCCGCAGGCGCTGTTCGGCGCCGATCTGCCTCCCCTGATGCACGGCGTGATCTGGTCGCTGTCGCTCAACATCCTGACCTATGTGCTGCTGTCGCTGGCGCGAAGGCCCTCGTCCATCGAGCTGCTGCAGGCCGATCTGTTCGTGCCCAATACGCTTGCGCCGATCTCACCTAGTTTCCGCCGCTGGCGCACCACCGTCACCGTGCAGGACATCCAGACCACGGTGGCGCAATATCTCGGACCCGACCGCGCCCGGCATTCCTTCGAGGCATTCTCCGCACGGCGCAACGTTCGCCTGGAGGCTGGAGCGCCCGCCGATTTCGAGCTGTTGCAACACGCCGAGCACCTGATCGCCTCCTCGATCGGCGCAGCCTCCTCGCGCCTCGTGATGTCACTGCTGCTGCGCAAGCGCACGGTCTCGGCCAAAGCCGCACTCAAGCTGCTCGACGACTCGCACGCAGCCTTGCATTTCAACCGCGAGATCCTGCAGACCGCGCTCAACCACGTGCGTCAGGGCATCGCCGTGTTCGATGCCGATCTGCAGCTGATCTGCTCCAACCGGCAGTTCGGCGATCTCCTCAACGTCCCCCCGCATATCGTCCAGTTCGGCGAGCCGCTGCGCGAGATCCTGGAATTCATCGGCGTGAGCGATCCGGACGACCCGGTCGAGCGCGAGGCCATGCTGGAGCGGCGCCTTGCCGCCTACACCACCGACAGCGAGCCATATCTCGAACGTCTGCCGGAACGCCACATGGTGATCGAGGTGCTTACCAACCGCATGCCCGGCGGCGGCTTCGTCATCACCTTCACCGATGTCACCCCCACCTTCGAGGCGGCGGAAGCACTGGAGCGCGCCAACGCGACACTGGAAAAGCGCGTGCGCGACCGCACCGAGGAGCTGACGCGGCTGAATTCCGAGCTGGCGCTGGCCAAGAGCGCCGCGGAAGACGCCAGCATCTCCAAGACACGCTTCCTCGCCGCCGCCAGCCACGACATCCTCCAGCCGCTGAACGCGGCGCGGCTCTATGTCACGAGCCTGGTCGAGCGCCAGCACAGCGGCGAGGAGACGCGGCTGGTCGAGAACATCGACGAATCCCTGCAGGCGATCGAAGAGATCCTCGGCGCGCTGCTGGACATCTCGCGACTGGACGCCGGCGCGATGACGACCTCGATCTCGAGCTTCAAGATGGCCGATCTGATGCGCTCGCTGGAGATCGAGTTCGCGCCGATCGCGCGCGCCAAGAACCTGGAGCTCACCTTCGTGCCGTGCTCGCTGCCGGTCGAATCGGACCGGCTCCTGCTGCGGCGCCTGCTGCAGAACCTGATCTCGAACGCGATCAAATACACCCCGCGCGGCCGCGTGCTGGTCGGCTGTCGCCGACAAGGCCCTTCGCTCAAGATCTGCGTCTACGACACCGGCGTCGGCATTCCGCCGGTCAAGCGCGGCGAGATCTTCAAGGAATTCCACCGCCTCGAGCAGGGCGCGCGGATCGCGCGCGGGCTGGGGCTCGGCCTGTCGATCGTCGAACGGCTGGCGCGGGTGCTCAAGCACGGCATCGCCATCGACGGCAACAGAAGCGGCGGCTCGGTCTTCTCCGTGACCGTGCCGACGGCGAAAGCGATCACCCACACCGCCGCGGTGACCAGCGCGACGCCGCTGGCGCGGACGCCGATCTCGGGCGCCCTGATCGTCTGTATCGAGAATGACGCGGCGATCCTCGACGGCATGCGCACGCTGCTGAAGGCCTGGGACGCCGAGGTGATCGCGGTCGCCGATCCCGAAGGCGCGATCGCCGCCATCGAGACGGCGGGACGGCGCGTCACCGGCCTCCTGGTCGACTATCATCTCGACCGCGGCAACGGCATCGCCGCCATCCGCGACATCCGCCGTCGCTTCGGCGACGCCATTCCCGCGATCCTGATCACCGCCGACCGCAGCCCCGCCGTGCAGGTCGCTGCGCGCGACGAGAAGGTCGCAGTGCTCAACAAGCCGGTCAAGCCGGCCTCGCTCCGCGCGCTCCTCGGCCAGTGGCGCACGCAGCAGATGGTGGCGGCGGAGTGAGACGCACTGCCAGCACCCGCGCTCATGAAGAGCGCCTCCAGGGACGACGGCTTGGCCCATTGCGCCGGGTACGGTGACGGAAGGGTGCACCGCGACCTCCACATCGTCATTGCGAGCGCAAGCGAAGCAATCCAGAATCCCCCCGTGGAAAGATTCTGGATTGCTTCGCTTGCGCTCGCAATGACGGAGCAAGGTGAAACGTTGTCGTCCTCAAATCGGCATCTCGTTTCGCAGACACGCCTTCGCCTTCTCGCGGCGCGTTTCGCCCGAGGTTTGCGCTTCTCGTCACGCCCTCCTGGAGAAAAGGGCGCAGGGAAGGCCGGGTGCCGGCTGGCACCCGCGGTCCGCTGCGCGAAATGCACACGCAGGAAGAACCGCACAGCAGCATACAGGTGACGCCGAACACACGGCCTTCCCTGCGCGATGGTCGGACGGCTTATGCCGTGCTCTCCCGGGAGCCGAACTTTCCCTCTGGCCTCCCTCGCCTCACGGAATTCGCCGGCATGGCGCCGGTTGGCGCCATGTCGCATCCGTAAGACTTGACCGTAGCAACGACGGCCAGGACCACACGGTTTTGCCGTACGCACACAGCGCCGTTCGTACAACGCGGCTTGCGAGAAGCTCACGGGGATCGGCTCAATCCATCACCCGCCCCGCGTCTCACATCCGCGACGGCGCCAATGCGTCCACCGCAGCCCGATCCGCGGCTCGTGACGACGTACGACCGCCCCTTTTCGCCGGATCAGGGTGAGCAATACCTACGACAAAGCCGAATTTCTGTAAATACGAATATTTTCGATCAAGCCGATTGACCCAGCCGTTGCTGTTTTGCCCGACGATCACCCAAGCCCTTGGGGTGACCCGGGCACGTCGCCCGCAAAATCATGCCTTGAAGAACGCACTTGAATGTCCGCTGATCTCCAGTAGCAGCGCAAAACGCGGATATTGTCCAACTTCATAACCGGAAGTGCGGCTTGCCGGAATCATGGGTATTATCCTCGTAGTATCACCGCCGATCGTCGGCATATGACCAAGGTTTCGCAATGAGCCGAACGGTACACGCTCCCACTGGACTCTTTGATAGCCGGCACTACGGCTTTGCGCAGGTGGCAATCGTCCCAACGCGCCTCGGCGACGCCGTCCATGTGTCTGGCCAAGTGGCTTGGGACGCAGATCGAAACGTCGTTGGTGCCGGTGATATTCGGCTCCAACTCGAGAAAAGTCTGGAGAATCTTGCGGCCGCCCTGGCGTCCGTCGGTGCAAAACTATGCGACGTCGGTGCACTTCGGCTCTATATCAGGCAAAGTCATATGCATGAGAGCAGCGCCATCACCGGAGCTCTCAAGGCGGCCTTCGGCGAGAATCCGCCTTGCGCAACTTGGATCGGGGTGTCGAGCCTCGCGAATGAGGCGTTCCTCATCGAGGTCGAGCCTTCGGTCGTTTTTATTGACCGAGAGTGACTTGATAGCCAGCGGCAGCCTCGGGCTGCGATAAGCAAACCCGGTGGTCAAGGCCCTCTGTCGCTCGGTCATTGAGCGGCATCGCTTGAACGTCCGCAATGGGTCAAAACCGGCAATGTTCTGAACGAGCCGAATGACTTCGCTCTGCCTCAAGACCGGACATCCGCGAGTTAGCGAGGAAGCGCCTCAGCCCGTCGGCATGCCCTGCCTGCCCTGGTGGCAACCATCGCGTCTTGCGTCCGGCTCTCGATGCCGGGCTTTTGCAGGATCGCGCAGATGTGCGCCTTGCGGATGGCGGCGGAATGATTGCCGGCCGAGGTCCGCTTCAGGGCGCAAGCCGTGTGAAGACGTAGTCGCGGCTGCTCGCGCGGGCTTCGTGACAGCCCCAGCAGGTGCGGTGCTGGGCCTCGTCGACCGGCTTGCCGCCGATGAAGCGGCCAAAGCCCCAGCCGCCGGTGGAGGCATACTTCTTGGAATCCTTGACCATCACCTGGACCGTGGTGGCGGCGCCGGGGATGGTCGCGGACGCAAACTCCGGTGACTGTTTGCGCTTCCAGGCGCGCTTGACCAGAATGGTGCCGTCGGGGAACGGCAGCTTGCCGGCCTGATACGCGTCGATTGCGGTCCGGTTGCCGACGACAGCGCGGAGCTCGTCGAGCGGCGCGGCCTCTTCGGCCGGCGCGATCAGCTCCCACTGCTTGTAGCCCGGCGGAATCGTGACGCCGAAGATCGGCGAGGCGTCGGCCGTGTCGCGTGCCGCCGGCCCCTCCGCCGAAGCGATCGTGACGAGATACGGCACGCAGGTCAGGAGCACGACGAGCAGGACCACGGCGAGCACGATCATCGTGGCGTAAGGAGATTTGTTCTTTTCAGGTTCGGCTGGCGTCATGACCATTCATCAAGCTGGGTTCAATGGGCGATCCTCGGTCCGGCCCATGGCTGGACCGAGGTGTCGTAGATGCTCAGGCGCCGTCGGCGTCGATGACGGCCTTGGCGAAGGCTTGCGGTGCTTCTTGCGGCAAATTGTGGCCGATGCCGCCGGTGATCAGGCGAAACTCGTATCGACCCGAGAACTTCCTGGCATAGGCGCTCGGGTCGGGATGCGGCGCGCCGTTGGCGTCGCCCTCCATCGTGATGGTCGGCACGTCGATGACGGGAGCTGCGGCCAGCTTCTTTTCGAGATGCTCGTATTTCGCTTCGCCCTGGGCGAGCCCGAGCCGCCAGCGGTAGTTATGGATCGTGATCGCGACATGATCCTTGTTGTCCAGCGCCGCCGCACTTCGATTGAAGGTGGCGTCGTCGAACTTCCATTGCGGTGAGGCGAGCTTCCAGATCAGCTTGGCGAAATCATGCGTGTACTTCTCGTATCCGGCACGGCCGCGCTCGGTGGCGAAATAGAACTGGTACCACCATTGCAGCTCGGCAGACGGCGGCAACGGCGCGTTGCCGGCGGCCTGGCTCGAGATCAGATAGCCGCTGACCGACACCAGCGCGCGGCAGCGCTCCGGCCACAGCGCGGCGATGATGTCGGCGGTGCGCGCGCCCCAATCGAAGCCGGCGACGACCGCCTTCTTGATATCGAGCTTGTCCATCAGCGCGATGACGTCGGCCGCCATCGCGGCAGGCTCGCCGTTGCGCGGCGTCTCGCTGGAAAGGAAATGCGTCGTGCCGTAGCCGCGCAAGTGAGGGATGATCACGCGATAGCCGGCCTTGGCCAGGATCGGCGCGACGTCGACGAAGGCGTGAATGTCGTACGGCCAGCCGTGCAGCAGGATCGCCACGGGACCGTTCGAAGGACCCGCCTCGGCATAGCCGACATTGAGGACGCCGGCATCGATTTGCTTGATCGCCCCGAAGGACGCAATCGATGCGGACGATTTCGGCGCTTCGGTCTCGGCGCGCGCGAGGTCGATCACGCCAAGACCGACGGCGACGGTTCCGGCGGCGACGCCAAAGAACTGGCGGCGATGCTGGTCGATGATCTGCTTCATGGTGGAGCTACCTTTCTTGATGGTTGGTGATAGCGCGTCAGATCAGCGCGACCGTGACGTCGATGTTGCCGCGAACGGCCTTGGAATAGGGGCAGGTCCGATGCGCATCATCGATGATGCCGCGCGCGATCTCGGGGTCGAGGCCCGGCAGGCTGACATTGAGGCGCGCCCGGAGCGAATAGGCGCCCTCGTCGAGCACGAGATCGATTTCCGCATCGATCGCGCATTTCCTGGGAAGCTCGATTTTCCGCTGGCGCGCCGCGATCTCCATCGCGCCTTCGAAGCAGGCCGACCAGCCGGCGGCGAACAATTGCTCGGGATTGGTGCCGATGCCTGCGGCGCCCGGCGGCGACAGCTTGACGTCGAGGCGGCCGTCGGAGCTGCGCGATATGCCGTCGCCTCGTCCGCCGCTGGTGTGGGTCTTGGCCGTGTAGAGTGTTTTTGCCGCCTGCGTCATGAAGCTGTCCTTTCCGTTGCGCAACTGACTAGCAGTGGCTGGTGCAGGACACCCGTTGGGAGTTGTGAGAAGTTGTGAGGCCAGACCTCGCGCGCTTAACAGGGCCTGCCTGCATCCGCGGTCTGATGCCGATGCAGCGACGGCCTTGCCGGATCGCGATCATCTGGCTATCGGGGCCTGTCGAAGGGACCCGAGATTTGCCATGACAGAGCCGGCCGGCACCGCAACGGGAACTTTATCGTTCGGGCCATTCTCCGTGACGCCACATGAACGGCTCGTGATGCGCGACGGCGTCGCGTTGCCGCTCGGCGCGAAAGCGTTCGACACGCTGATGGCGCTGATGTCGCGGCCGAACCAGGTCGTCGGCAAATGGGACCTGATGGCGCTGGTGTGGCCCGGCATCACCGTCGAGGAGGCCAATCTGCGCTTTCACGTCGCAGCGCTGCGCAAGGCGCTCGGCGACGGCAAGGACGGCGCCCGCTACATCACGACGCTGTCCGGCCGCGGCTATTGCTTCGTGGCGCCGATTTCGCAACTCGCAGCGCCGATTTCGCAAACAGGCATTGCGGCAGCCCAGCGCCCCGCGCCGCGGCGGGAATTGCCGCCGGTGAAACTGCCGAACCGGTTACAGCGGATGGTCGGGCGCGACGATGAGATCGCCGCCGTCTCCGACAGGCTCATCGCCTCGCGCTTTGTGACGATCGCCGGCCCGGGCGGCGTCGGCAAGACGGCGGTCGCAGTGGCGATCGCTCACGACCTGCTCGAGACCTTCTCCGATGCCGCGCACTTTGTTGATCTCGCCGCGCTCAGCGATCCCGATCTCGTGATCACCTCGATCCTGCTGATGCTGGGCTTGCCGGCCGAGACCGACGATCCCCTGCCCGCGCTGCTCGCGCATGTCAGGGACAAGCGGATGCTGCTGGTTCTCGACAATTGCGAGCACGTCATCGCGACGGCCGCACCGCTGGCGGCGGACATCTTCCAGGCGGCGCCACATGTCCATATCCTCGCGACCAGCCGCGAGGCCCTGCGCGTCGAGGGCGAGCAGGTCTATCGATTGGCGCCGCTTGCCGTTCCGCCCGACGGCTCCGGACTGACGGTCGCCGCAGCGCAGACCTATCCGGCGCTGCAACTGTTCCTCGAACGTGCCACGGCCAGCGGCGCGCAGATCAGTCTCGACGACGCCAATGCCGCCATCATCGCGAGGATCTGCCGCAAGCTCGACGGCATGGCGCTGGCGATCGAACTCGCCGCCGGCCGGGTCGAAGCCTACGGCCTGGAGCAGACGGCCGCACTGCTCGACGAGCGCCTCAATCTGCTCTGGCAGGGCCAGCGAACGGCGCCGCCCCGGCAGAAGACGTTGCAGGCCACGCTCGACTGGAGCTACGGACTGCTGTCGGATCTCGAACGCCTCGTGCTGCGCAGGCTTGCGGTCTTCGCCGGGCATTTCACCATCGACGCGGCGCTCGAGGTCGTGCCGGACGAGCGCGTCGACCAGGCCCGCCTGTTCGACGCCGTCGACAGTCTCGTGGCCAAATCGATGGTCGCGCCGCGCCCCATCGGCGCCATGATGCGCTACCGCCTGCTCGACACGACGCGCGCCTATCTGCTCGAGATCGAGCCCGACGGCGCGGCTCTCGCCGCGCGCCACGCGACTTACTACCGGCGATGGCTGGAACAGGCCGGCATGACATGGGCCGCCGTGCCGAGCGCGGACGAACGAGCTGCTCACTTCTCCGCACTTCACAATGTGCGCGCCGCGCTCGACTGGTGCTTCGGCGCAGGCGGCGATCTCGGCATCGGCATTGCGCTCACCGCCGCCGCGGCGCCGATCTTCCTGGCGATGTCCCTGTTGATCGAATGCCGGCGCTGGTCGGAACGGGCGCTGCTGGCGATGGACCCCTCCTCGCGCGGCAGCGCCGAGGAAATGCACATCCAGGCCGCCCTCGGACTGACCCTGATGTTCACCCGCGGCGGCAGCGAAGCGGCGCGCAGCGCCCTGAGCCGGAGCCTTGCGATCGCGCAAGCGCGCGGCGACGACATCAACCAGCTCCAGCTGCTCGGCCGGATGCATATCTTTCACGAGCGGATGGGAGAGTTCGACGCCGCACTCGGCTATGCGCAGCAGAGCCTCGCGGTCGCGAGGTCGCTGGGCGATCCCGCCTCGATCGCCCTCGCCCATTCCCTCCTCGGCGTCTCCTTGCATCTGGCAGGCGAGCATCGCGACGCGCTCGAGATGCTGGAGGTCGCCTGGCGGGGACCGGGCACGGAGCGAATCAGCACCGTCCACGGCTTCGATCATCGCAACCGGGCCGGCATCACGCTGGCTCGCGAGCTCTGGTTGCAGGGCCGGCCCGCGGATGCGCTGCAGCTGGCGCGGCAGACGGTCACCGAGGCCGCGCAGATGGATCACCCGATCACGCTCTGCATTGCGCTGATCTGGACGGTCGCGATTGATCTGTGGAGCGGAGACCTCGACGGTGCGGACGCGAATATCGACCGCTTCATCGCGCATGCGACGTCGCGCTCGATGGGGCCTTATTTCGCCGTCGGCCGCGGCGTCAAAGGCGAGCTGGCGATCCGGCGCGGCGATGCGGCCGGCGGCGTCGAGACGATCAGGACTTGCCTGCGCGAGCTCCACGATGCCGGCTACGAGCTGCTGACCACGACGTTCAACATCGCGCTGGTTCAGGGATGGTTGGCGCTCGGCCAGATCGAGCAGAGCGCACAGCTGATCGACGACGCCATCCGCCTCGTCGCGCAAAGTGGCGATCACCTCTACATGCCCGAGCTGTTGCGCATGAAAGGCAAGGTCCTATCGTACCTGCCGGAACCGCAGGTCGAGGGCGCGGAGGCCTGCCTGGTGCAGTCGCTGGAGCTCAGCCGCGGCAAGGGCGCGAAAGCCTGGGAGCTGCGGGCCGCGATCGACCTCGCCCGGCTAATTGCCGAACGCGGCCGGCGTGACGAAGCAAAACGGTTGCTTCAATCGGTTCTGAAGGGCTTTGCTGAAGGTGCCGAAACGGAGGACATCAGGATCGGCAACGAACTGCTGCGGAGGTTATCAACCCCGCCATCCTGATGAGGTGCGAGGCATGGGACGCAACGCGCTCCATGGGGCGCCTCGGGATGACGGGTTTTGATAGCTTGGCGCTCACCCCGTCGGCGTGCCCTGCTTCCACTGGCCGCCGGCGATCTTGGCGGCCGCGATCACCGCCTGGGTGCGGCTCTCGACGCCGAGCTTTTGCAGGATCGCCGAGACATGTGCCTTGATGGTGGCCTCGGAGACCCCGAGTTCATAGGCGATCTGCTTGTTGAGCAGGCCCTCCGACAGCATCATCAGGACCCGGACCTGCTGCGGCGTCAGGGTCACCAGGCGGTCGCGCAGGCGCGTCATGTCGGGATCGGCCGCAGCCGACAAATCGGTATCGGCGGGAACCCAGACGTCGCCCTCCATCACCTTGAGGATGGCGTCGCGCAGGGTCTCGACGCCGAATCGCTTGGGAATGAAGCCGGAGGCGCCGAAATCGAGCGAACGGCGGATCGTGGCGCTGTCGTCGGACGCCGAGACGATCACCACCGGGATCGCCGGATATTGCGCGCGCAGATAGATCAGGCCGGAAAAGCCTGAGATCCCGGGCATCGAGAGGTCGAGCAGGATCAGGTCGACATCCGAGGTCTGTTCCAGGAGCTTGGTCAGATCCTCGAACGATCCGGCCTCGTCGATCCTGGCCGAGGTCAGGACGCCGGCCACCGCCTGTCGCAGCGCGTCGCGGAAAAGAGGATGGTCATCGGCGATGACGAGATGGGTCGAGGGAGCGTTCATCGTTCTCTTGCTGTCGTTCGCGGGCCGGCGGACCAATCCCGGGTATGTCAATTCTTCCCCGAGCGGCCGTGGCATGCAAGTGCACATTATCCCTTTGCTGCAAAGGGGTTAATCCGGAAGCCTACGTGGCGGCGCGCCGGTGCCCGATACCGGGCGTCAGCTACGCGTCAGTGCGCAAGGCCGAAAGTCGTATTGGGGCGGGTTTCACGCCGATGTTACCTTGCGGGCAAGACCTGGGTTGATCCGGCATGTCCGGACGTCTGGGGCGCGAGGAAACGCAATTCGGGGAGCGACTCAACATGTCGACAATGGCCGTATCTCAAGCAGGCGCGGGAGGGATGACGAAGGACGAACGGTTCGTCATTCTCGCCTCCTCGCTCGGTACCGTCTTCGAGTGGTACGATTTCTACCTCTACGGTTCGCTGGCCGGCATCATCGGCGCGCAGTTCTTCTCGGCCTATCCGCCGGCAACCCGCGACATCTTCGCGCTGCTGGCGTTCGCAGCCGGCTTCCTGGTGCGTCCGTTCGGCGCGATCGTGTTCGGCCGCATCGGCGACATCGTCGGCCGCAAATACACCTTCCTCGTCACCATCCTGATCATGGGTCTGTCGACCTTCATCGTCGGCCTGCTGCCGAACGCGGCCACCATCGGCATCGCGGCTCCGATCATCCTGATCGCGCTGCGCCTCGCCCAGGGCCTGGCGCTCGGCGGTGAGTATGGCGGCGCGGCGACCTACGTCGCGGAACATGCTCCGAACGGCAAGCGCGGCTACTACACCTCCTTCATTCAAACCACCGCGACGCTCGGCCTGTTCCTGTCGCTGCTGGTGATCCTGTTCACCCGTAGTGCCCTCGGCGAGACCGACTTCGCGGCGTGGGGCTGGCGCATCCCGTTCCTGGTCTCGGTGCTGCTGCTCGGCATCTCGGTCTGGATCCGGCTTCGCCTCAATGAATCCCCGATCTTCCAGAAGATGAAGGACGAGGGCAAGAGCTCGAAGGCGCCGCTGACCGAAGCCTTCGGCAACTGGCAGAACGGCAAGCTCGTGCTGCTGGCGCTGCTCGGCGGCGTGATGGGCCAGGGCGTCGTCTGGTACACCGGCCAGTTCTACGCGCTGTTCTTCCTGCAATCGATCCTGAAGGTCGACGGTTACACCGCCAACCTGCTGATCGCCTGGTCGCTGCTGCTCGGCACCGGCTTCTTCATCGTGTTCGGCATGCTGTCCGACAAGATCGGCCGCAAGCCGATCATCCTCGGCGGCTGCCTGATCGCGGCGCTGACCTTCTTCCCGATCTTCAAGATGATCACCACCAATGCCAACCCGGCACTGGAAAAGGCGATCGAATCGGTCAAGGTCGACGTGGTGGCGGATCCCGCGGGTTGCGGCGACCTGTTCAACCCGGTCGGCACCCGTGTCTTCACCGCACCTTGCGACACCGCACGCGCTTATCTGTCGCAGTCGTCGGTCAGGTACACGACCACGCCGGGCGCAGCCGGCTCGGGCGTGAAGGTGGTGGTCAACGGCAAGGACATCGCCTACGCCAACGCCAAGGACGGCAACCCGGCGGTGCTCGCCGCGGTGCAGGCGGCCGGTTATCCGAAGGGCGGCGACGCCGGAATCGTGAAGATGGCGCATCCGTTCGACATCTTCCGTCCGCAGGTGGCGGCGATCATCGGCCTGCTGTTCGTGCTCGTGGTCTACGTCACCATGGTGTACGGCCCGATCGCGGCGATGCTGGTCGAACTGTTCCCGACCCGCATCCGCTACACCTCGATGTCGCTGCCCTACCACATCGGCAACGGCTGGTTCGGCGGCCTGCTGCCGGCGACCGCCTTTGCCATCGTGGCCTCGACGGGCGACATCTATGCCGGCCTCTGGTATCCGATCATCTTCGCCTCGATTACCGTCGTGATCGGCTTCTTCTTCCTGCCCGAGACCAAGGACGTCGACATCAAGGCGACCTGATCGAAAGCAGCGATAAGCACAACGAACCGGCCGCGGAGCGATCCGCGGCCGGTTTTGTTTTGAGCGCTAAAATTGCTTTACTGATTGCTGCCGACGAATTGCAGCACCACCTCGCGCCGGTGCGGGCGCTTGCGGTGCTCGATCAAGTAGATCGCCTGCCAGGTGCCGAGGGCAAGCCGGCCGTTCAGGACCGGAACCTGAAGCGAGGCCCCGGTCAGCATCGTCTTGATATGTGCCGGCATGTCGTCGGGTCCTTCGGTGTCGTGGGTCCACCCGGCATTCTCCGGCGCGAGCCGGGATAATGCCGTGGTGAGATCGACGAGCACGGACGGATCGGCATTCTCCTGGATCGTCAGCGAGGCCGAGGTATGGCGGATGAACAGCGTCAGCGCGCCGTCGCGCGCGTGAACCTCGGCGATGAATTTTGCAGCCTCGCTGGTCAGATCGGTGAAGCCGCGGCCCGGTGTCTGCACGGTCAGCAATGACGATGCGATGGTGGTGGCTTGCACCGACGATGGCGCCGAGCGCGTGATGGATCTGGCTGATGTCATCAAATATCTCGATTGATCGAACACTGCCGTAGGGTGGGCAAAGGCGCGAAGCGACGTGCCCACGTCCTTTCTCAGCATCGTGGAAACATGATGGGCACGGCGTAAGAACGCCTTTGCCCACCTACGGCACCTCAACGCATGGATGGCGCGAAGGGGTCCTCAAATCTTCCCCGACACGTCCTTCTGGACGCGGTTGGCCATGTCGATCAGCCGCCGCCAGGCCCTTTCCAGAAACGACATCACGCGGTCGACGTCCTGATCGCTCGGCAGCGGGATCTCGATCTTGCGCTCGCCCTCGGCGCCCTTGGGCTCCGCTTTCTTCAGCGGGTCGGATTTCGGCAGCGCCTCGTCGATCTTGCCGGACACCGTCGGCCCGGCTGCGAGCTGTCCCTTCAGCCTCTCGACCTCGGCCTGGAGTCGGCCGATCTCGGCGTCGAGCGCGGTCCGTTCGTCGGGCACCGCGTAGCAGGCCCAGCCGATGCCGTTCTTGGTGCAGGTCGATACCGTGCCGGTGCGCGTGTCGAGCCGCAGCACGCCCTCGGGGATCGGCGCCATGCTGTAGCGGCCGTTCTCGCTGTCGGGCGTGGATTGCGCGGCCTCGAGGTCGCCGCCGATCGCCATCGCGGCGGCGAACGCCGCCAGCGCAAGCCATGATGTTGTGGATGACGTCACTGGTCTCATCGCGCTCTCCGCCACGACGTGCAGGTGGCCCTCTCGCAAATTCTACACCCCGGTGAGGCGATCCGCCGCCCAAAACACGCACCGGCATCAACGATCGCGGCGGCGTCTTCGATCCCGGCAGCGTGGCGAAAGGGCCGCCGCCTTCGCCGATCCTGAGGCCTGCTGCTGCGGTGCGGCGTCACGCTGTGTGCAGCGCTGCCGTGCACGCCAATATCATCAGATAAATCAGCTACATAACCGAAAGCGACGCAATCGTGACTTGGCTTGACTTGATTATGGGCCATCAGTATGGTCCGCGCGGCTTTTGAGGGTGGCGGGCGCAATTTCCATTCAGCCGCGGCGTTTCGGGTCTTCGTTGCATGACACAGGGCACGGGACACGGCGAGAATGGGGATCGCGATAGATCGTCCGAGGAAGCTGCGCTTTCCGAACGGCTCGGAAAACTTGATCAGCGGTTGTCCGAACTCCGGGACCAACGAATCAAGACCGAGCAACCCGCAGGTGACGGTGAAGACAGAGCGGCCAGAGCTTCGGCGATGGCGCTTGGTTTCCGGTTATCCTCCGAGTTGGTCGCCGGGGTCGTCGTCGGAGCGGGGATTGGCTGGGGTTTCGACCGCTTGCTGTCGACGTCGCCTTTCGGATTTATCGTGTTCCTGTTGCTGGGCTTCGTCGCCGGCGTGGTGAATGTGGTGAGAACGGCGGGTGCGGGTCAAAACAGGCGCGGTGGGTCTTAGCCGATCCGGACCAGAGGAATGATCGTGCCGGCCTTGCCGGTACGGGCCGGCCCGGCCGGCAGACCGAGACCCGCCGGCATTGCCCGGCAGACCAAGAGATGCCGCGCTGATGAAAATCGACCCGATCCACCAGTTCAACATCGAGCCTCTCTTCACCCTGGGCCATATCGGCAATCACACGATCGCCTTCACCAATTCGTCGCTCTACATGCTGGTGGCGGTGGCGGTGATCTCGATCCTGATGCTCGCCAGCGGCACGCAGCTGGTTCCCGGGCGCCTGCAGTCGGTTGCCGAAATCTCCTACGAATTCGTCGCCTCGACCATCCGTTCGACGGCCGGCGCGGAAGGCATGAAGTTCTTCCCGCTGATCTTCTCGCTGTTCATGTTCATCTGCGTCTCGAACCTGGTCGGCATCATCCCCTACACCTTCACGGTGTCGAGCCATCTGATCGTCACCGCAGCGCTGGCGCTTCTGGTCTTCTTCACCGTCCTGATCTACGGCGTCGCCAAGAACGGCCTGAAGTTCTTCTCGATCTTCGTGCCCCACGGCGTCCCCGGCTACATCCTGCCGCTGGTGATGTTCATCGAGGTCCTGTCGTTCTTCCTGCGGCCGGTCTCCCACAGCGTCCGTCTGTTCGCCAACATGCTGGCCGGCCACATCGCGCTGAAGGTGTTCGCGGGCTTCGTCGCCATGCTCGGCTTCTCGCTCGGCGCGCTGGGCTGGGTCGGCGGCGTGCTGCCGCTGGCTCTCACGGTCGCGCTGTACGCGCTCGAGATTCTGGTCGCGTTCCTGCAAGCCTATGTGTTTGCGATCCTGACCTGCATCTACCTCAACGACGCCATTCATCCGGGACACTGAGCGGTCCGGGGAATTTCCACCCAAAACCCAATCTTTCTTCCAAGGAGTCTAAAATGGATCCGGCAGCAGCAAAACTTATCGGCGCGGGCATCGCATGCATCGGCATGGGCGGCGCAGGCGTCGGCGTCGGCGTGATCTTCGGCAACTACCTCGCCGCAGCCGTTCGCAACCCGTCGGCCGCTCAGGGCCAGTTCGGCAACCTGATCTTCGGCTTCGCCGTGACCGAAGCGCTCGGCATTTTCTCGCTGCTGATCGCGCTGCTGCTGCTGTTCGTTCCGCTCTGAGGACGAAGTTTCGCGCCGCTTCGACCGAAGCGGCGCGCATGACGGCAACAGGAGTAATCCATGGCTGAAAGTCATGGCGGGGCGAAAAGTCCGGCGGCGGGCGCCCACACCGGGGCCGAAGGCGGTCACGGTGGTGGTTTTCCGCCGTTCGAGAGCAGCACCTACGCTTCACAGCTGGTGTGGCTCGCGATCTTCTTCGTCGCGCTTTATGTGATCGTGTCCAAGCTTGCTCTGCCGCGTGTCGGCGGTGCGATCGAGGCCCGTCAGAACAAGATCGAGGGCGACCTCGCCGAAGCGCAGAAGCTGAAGGACCAGTCCGACGCGGCGCTGAAGGCCTATGAGAACGAGCTTGATTCGGCACGCTCGCGCGCGCAGGCGATCGGCAACGAATCCCGCGACAAGGCGAATGCGCAGGCGGACGCCGAGCGCAAGACGCTGGAAGAGCAATTGGCGGCCAAGCTCGCCGGGGCGGAGAAGACCATCGCCTCGACCCGCGCAACCGCCATGAGCAACGTTCGCGGCATCGCAGCCGATGCGGCAGGCCAGATCGTGCAGCAGCTCACCGGCGTGGTTCCGGACGCGGCGTCGGTCAATGCCGCCGTTGATGCGTCCTTGAAGGGTTAGTCGATATGTTCTTCGATCCTGAAACCTGGGTCGCCATCGCTTTCGTGATCCTGATGGTCCTGTTCGGCTATCTCGGGGTCTTCAAGAAAGCGATGGTTGCGCTCGACCATCGCGCCGACCGCATCAAGGCCGAGCTCGACGACGCGACGCGTCTCAAGCAGGAAGCCGCCAAGGTGCTCGCCGACTACAAGGCGCGCACGGCCTCGGCCGAACGCGAGGCCGCCGACATCATCGCCAACGCCAGGAGCGAAGCCGAGCGCATCGCGATTGAGGCCAAGGCGAAGATGGAAGACTTCGTCGCCCGCCGGACCAAGACCGCGGAGAGCAAGATCGCGCTCGCCGAAGCCCAGGCGCTCGCCGATGTCCGTGCCGCAGCCGCGGAAGCCGCCGTCCAGGCCGCCTCGACGATCCTGTCGCAGTCGGTCAAGGGCTCGGTTGCCGACGATCTGATCGCCAAGGGCATCACCGAGGTCCGGCAAAAGCTGAACTGAGGGTTCTGCCTTCACCAATCAAAAAGCCGGCGCAATGAGCGCCGGCTTTTTTTGTCTAAAGGCTCTCGTGTCCCGGACGCAGAGCCGGGACCCAGTGTGCCGGCGGCATGGGCCCCGGCTCTGCAGCGCACCGCTGAAGAAGCGCTGCGCTGCGTCCGGGGCACGAGCCCCCTACTTCTTCTTCCGTCCCTTCGGCTCGGGGGACAGCGCCTGCGGGTCGAAGCCGACATAGAAGACATAGGAATCGGCGGTCGCGGCGGAGGGCGTCGGATAAGCCAGATCCTCGACGATGAAGGTGAAGGGCACGCTGCCCCCTTCCGACATCTCGACCGTGGTCCGGTAAGCCTTCGAGGCGATCACTTTCTCGCCGACGCCGCCCTGCACCACCGCGACACGCAAGGGGACCTCGACGGTGGCGGGCGCGCCGGCGGGACCGGCGATCACGCGGCCCTGGATTCCGATCCGGGCCGTGATGCCGGCACTGCTGCGGGCACATTCGCGCGCCATCTTGGTGATCGAGGCCTGGAAGCGGATCTCGTTGCCGACGGCCGGCTTTCCGGCCGCCCCCACCGCGTAGGTCGATGCACCCGCACGCACCGTCACCTGCGGGCAATCGAGGTCGTCTTCCGCCGGCTGGCCAGGCGCAGGCGCGGGCTTGGGCGGGGCCGGCTCATCCGACTTGCCGCCGAACAGGCTCTTGAAGCGGTCGGTCAAGGACTGGGCGGCCACCGGCGAAACCGTCGCGAACGACATCGACAATGCCAGCGCGATCGCCGGCATCCGCCGCAGCACATTCCGCGATGACCGAAGCTGCTTCACCATCAAAGCCCGTACTCCAATGACAATTATCCGGCCGATCGCCGGCCGGGGCATGCGGGTTATATCGCCAAAATCGGCGAACCCAAGGCAGCAAAAAGGGGGACTTGGCCAGGGACTTGGCCAGGGGACTTGGCCAGAGGACTTGGCCCAATGAAGCGAGCCGCTCAGCCGCGGAAATCCTCATGCAGCAGGCCGAACAGCAAATGGTCCTGCCAGACCCCATTGATGCAGAGATAGCGGC
Source organism: Bradyrhizobium sp. CCBAU 65884 (assembly GCF_028128835.1). NCBI lineage: Bacteria > Pseudomonadati > Pseudomonadota > Alphaproteobacteria > Hyphomicrobiales > Nitrobacteraceae > Bradyrhizobium > Bradyrhizobium sp. CCBAU 65884. The sequence goes on from NZ_LBJU01000117.1 coordinate 66,034, forward strand.
GCGCCAGGCCCTCACGGGAGAAACCGCACTTCTCCAGCACCCGGATCGACGGCGCATTGGTGGGGATGCAGGCGGCCTCGACCCGGTGCAGATTGAGCTCGCCGAACAGCGTCGGCAGCAGCACCCGCAGTGCAGCCGTCATGTAGCCGCGATGGGCATGGGGCTGGCCGACCCAATAGCCGATGGTGCCGGCCTGCACGATGCCGCGCCGGACATTGGCCAGCGTGATGCCGCCCACCATGGCGCCGTCGAGCTCCCGGAAGATCAGAAAGGGATAGGAACGGTCCGCGGCAATGTCCTCGGAATAGCGGCGCAGGCGGCGGCGGAAGCCGGAGCGGGTGAGATCGTCAGACGGCCAGATCGGCTCCCAGGGCGTCAGGTAATCGCGGCTGGTTTCGCGCAAATGCGCCCATTGCAGGAAGTCCGACATCTGCGGCGCGCGCAGCAACAGCCCGTTACCGCGCGGCGCAAGGGCGGCGGGTCCACTGGACGGCAGGCGAAAGAGGGCCATGGTGATGCTTCCCGGGGCAGCTCAGCCCGCGCGCGGCTCCTAATGCAGCCGCGCCTTGGCACGTGCCCGCGTCAATCCTTCCGCAAAAGACACCGCCGTGTCCAGACCCCTGCCACTGCCTAATGCGACAACGGCAGGCCGGCTCCGCGACAGCAGCGCACGCGCGGCATCCCGGGTCGATTCGACGCTGACGGCGTCGATCCGGCCCACCAGCTCCTCGACCGTCTGCGGCCGGCCATAGGCCAGCACGTGGCGCGCCAGCTGCTCGGCGCGGGAAGAGCAGCTCTCCAGCGCCATCAGGAGGCCCGCCTTCATCTGCGCCTTGGCCCGCGCGATCTCAGCCTCGGTCAGCGTCTCGACCGAATCGTTCATGATGTCGACCACGACCTCCATCATCTCCGGCGCGTCGGCCGGATCGGTGCCGGTGTAGAGGCCGAAGAAGCCGGTGTCGGTATAGGGCGCGTGGAACGAGTAGATCGAGTAGCAGAGGCCGCGCTTCTCGCGCACCTCCTGGAACAGGCGCGACGACATTCCGCCGCCGAGGATGTTGGTGAAGACCTGGAGCGAGAACAGCGACAGATCGCTCTGCGGCACGCCTTCCAGCGCCAGCGTCAGATGCGCCTGCTCCAGCTCGCGATGCACCACCTTGGCGCCGCCCTTGCCGAACATGGCCGCCTGCGGTTTGGGACCCGGCGTCGCCTCAAAACTTGCGAAGCGCTTCTCGACCTCAGCGACCACTTGCTTGTGATCGACCGCACCGGCCGCGGCCACCACCATGTCGGGCCCGCGATAATGCGTCGAGAGATAGTCGCGCAGCGAATCGCGATTGAAGGCGCGCAGCGTCTTGGCCGTGCCGAGCAGCGAGCGGCCCATCGGCTGGTCGGGGTAGCAGAGCTCGTTGAGATGCTCGAACACGACATCATCGGGCGTATCCTGCGCGGCACCGATCTCCTGCACGATGACGTTCTTCTCGCGCTCCAGCTCGTCCGGCTCGAAGGCGGGATTGGCGAGGATGTCGGCGAGCACGTCGAGCGCGAGCGGCACGTCGGCCTTGAGCACCCGCGCATAATAGGACGTGGTCTCGGTCGAGGTGCCGGCATTGAGGTCGCCGCCGACCGCCTCGATCTCCTCGACGATCTCGCGCGAGGAGCGTTTCGTCGTGCCCTTGAACGCCATGTGCTCGAGCAGATGCGAGATGCCGTGCTCGTTCGGCTTCTCGTCGCGTCCGCCGACGCCGGCCCACACGCCGAGCGCCGCGGTCTCGAGATGGGGCATCTTGTCGGTGACGACGGTCAGGCCGGAGGCAAGCTTGGAAATCTCGACGCTCATCCGGCAACTCCCTGCTTTGCGGCGCGGCTGACCGACAGCACGAACCGCTCGACCTCGGCCTGATCGTTCTTCATCACCTTCATGTGTTCGGATTTGGTCATCAATCCGTCGAGCCAGGCCGGCAGTTGCGGCCGCTGGCCGCAGGCCGCTTCGACAGCGTCGGGGAATTTGGCCGGATGCGCGGTGGAGAGCACGATGCTCGGTACCCTCGTGTCGGTGGTGTCGCGGTCGGCGACGGCGAGCGCCACCGCCGTATGGGGATCGACCAGCTCGCCTGCCTCGCGCCAACCGGCGCGGATCGCAGCCGCGGTCTCGGTCTCGTCGGCGCGCCCTGCGTCGAACTCCTCGCGGATCGCGGCCAGCGTCGCATCTGGCAGCACGAAACGTCCTGACTGCTTCAGCGAATCCATCAGACGGCGCACGCCGGCGGCATCGCGCCGGCCCGCCTCAAACAGCAAGCGCTCGAAATTCGATGAGATCTGGATGTCCATCGACGGCGACGCCGTCGCGTGCACCTCGCGCACCTCGTAGATCCCGGTCTTCAGCGTGCGCGCCAGGATGTCGTTGACGTTGGCGGCGATGCGCAGGGTCCGCACCGGCAGGCCCATCCGCTTGGCGACGTAGCCGGCGAAGATGTCGCCGAAATTGCCGGTCGGCACGACGAAATCCACCGCGCGCGCCGGCGCGCCGACTGCAACGGCGGAGGTGAAATAGTAGACGACCTGGGCGACGATGCGCGCCCAGTTGATGGAATTGACGCCGGAGAGCGAGGTCGCATCGCGGAAGCGATGGTTGTTAAACATCCCCTTCACCAGCGCCTGGCAGTCGTCGAAATTGCCCTCGATGGCGAGGGCATGGACATTGGCCGCGCCCGTCGACGTCATCATCCGCCGCTGCACCTCGGAGATGCGGCCGTGCGGGAACAGCACGATGAGATCCACGTTCTCGAGGCCGGCGAAGGCTTCGACCGCAGCGCCGCCGGTGTCGCCTGAGGTGGCGACCACGATGGTCGTGCGCTGGCCGCGTTTGGCGAGCACGTGGTCCATCAGCCGCGAGATCAGCTGCATCGCCACGTCCTTGAAGGCGAGCGTCGGACCGTGGAACAGCTCCAGCACGAACTGGTGCGGCGACATCTGGCGCAGCGGCACCACCGCCGGATGGCGGAAGGTCGCGTAGGCCTCGTTCGCCATGCGGCCAAGCTCGGCGTCCGAAATCTCGCCGCCGGCGAAGGGACGGATCACGTCGACCGCGACCTCCCAATAGGGGCGGCCGAAGAAGCCGGCGATGGTCTCGGCAGAGAGCTGCGGCCAGATCGTCGGCACATACAGGCCGCCGTCGCGCGCAAGCCCGGTCAGCATCACGTCGCAGAAGCCGAGTTCGGGGGCCTCGCCCCGGGTCGAGATATAACGAGTCAAACTGCCCTCCAAAGGCCGACCGGGCCTGCGCCCGCTCGTTAAGCCTTTGATTTTACGAAATTACTTGTTAACAGCCAGAGGCTTTGGGCCACCATAAAGTGTTTTGCGGCATCAGGAAACCGCTTCCCGCCTTCACCCCTGCCCAGCAAAAAGGGCTGCGGCGGTGCCGCAGCCCTCTCTTGGAAGGTCTGTCGTTGATATGTGCAGACCGGTTTGTCTCTGGGGGTCGCCGCCCCCGCTGAAACTTGTCCGGCAACCTTTCGCCGTCAGTCACGAAATCGTCAAGGGCGAAAACGACGAGCGCGGGAAGATGTTCCTATTTTTCCCGACATGCCCAAGCTTTTGCGAGCGCATTCCAGCGAACCGCCGCCAAGGATTGCCGTTTTATCCCGACAATTGCGGGGACTCCGGAACGAATGCCACCTCGACCCATTGTGTCCGCGGATGGGTGCCGGCGGTGTCCATGCATTGCCCGGCTGCACGCCGACACCAATCCGTCTCGCCGAACCGGCTGCATCCTGGAGCAGCCGGTTCGGTGCCGTCGGTGCCGGGCCGCCAGTGCATGGGCCGTCAGTGCCCGGGCCGTCAGTGCCCCGGGCCGTCAATTCAGCCCGATTTCAACCGCGATCCTGATCAGGTCGGAATGGTTCTTGGCTCCCAGCTTCTGCTTGAGCAGGGACGTGGTGTTGGCGACGGTCTTGTAGGAGATGCCGAGCGCCTCGGCGACTTCCACGATCTTGTCGCCGCGTCCGAGCAGGCGGAGAATTTCGAGCTCCCGCGGCGTCATCTGCGAGGCCGGGTTGGCCTTGATCGCCGCGCCGGAAAACGTCACGGCTTCCGCGAGTTGCGGTGAGATGTAGTTGTCGCCCGCGACCACCTTGCGCACCGCTTTCAGCAGGATCCTGGGATCATCGCCCTTGGAGACATAGCCCTGCGCCCCAAGCTCGACCGCCCGCACCACGAAGGCCGGATCGTCGTTCATGCTGAACATGATGATCTTGGCGTCGGGGTCGTCCTTGCGGATGCGTCGCATCAGCTCGAAGCCGGAGACATCGGGCAGGCTGATGTCGATCACGGTCACGTCGGGCCGCTTGCTGACATAGGCGCGATGGCCGGATTTGGCGTCGGTCGCCTCGTCGATACGGATCGAATGGTCCGAAGCGAACAGGGTGCGGCAACCGGACAGCACCACGGGGTGGTCATCGACAATCAGGACCCTGGTCGCCGGCTTGGCGGTATCTTGCATCGCGCACTCTCTTGTTGTTCGACTCATAGACCGGCGGGAACAAATGGAAAGAGTAAATCCCGCCGATGCGCGTTAGAATTGACCTAATGTGGCAACGGCTCTCGTTCAGAACGCAACTGTTTCTTCCACTTGGCGCGAGCTTTCTCGCAACGCTGATCCTGGGCGGCGTTCTGCTCCAGATCTTCGCGGCCGGCCAGCTCGCCGACGAAAACGAGCCCGCTCGACGTTCGACCCGGACGATCGCGACCGCACTCAACAACACTCTGCGCGCGTCGGACGACCCGCGGAAGACGCTCGACGCCTTTGTCCAATCCTTGACCACCTCCTCGGACATCCAGTTCCGTTCCGCGGAAGGCCCTGCCGCGGAGCCGAGAAAGGACGGCCGGCACAACCTGCAAGGGGTTCCGCAGTGGTTTGTCAACCTGCTCATGGTACCGGACATGGACGCTGCGACCCCGGTGCTGATCGATGGCAAGCGTGTCGGCGATATCGTGTTCCTGCCGGACCTGTCGGCCGACCTGTTCGAGAAGTGGATCGGCTTCCTGGCGCTGACCGGCCTCGTCGCCATGCTGACCGTGCTCACCGGAATCATCGCTTACGTCTTCGCGGGATCGGCACTGCGTCCCCTGCAGCATCTCGGTGAAGGCCTCACACGGATGCGGCGCGGCGACTACGCAAAGCCGATCCCGGTCGGAGGGCCGCCGGAGATCCGGCAGAGCTGTGCTGAAGCAAACGCGCTGGCGGCGACGCTGGCGCAATTGAGCCAGGACAATCGCGATCTGATGCACCGCCTGGTGTCGCTCCAGGACGACGAGCGGCGCGATCTCGCCCGCGAATTGCACGACGAGCTCGGACCGCTGCTGTTCAGCATCCGCGCCGGCACGATCGCGCTGGTCGACGCCTCGCCGCCGGCGGGAAATCTCGGCAAGTCGGCCCAGGATGTGCTGCAATCGGTCGAGGCGCTCCAGCAGACCAACCGCCGTATCCTCGATCGGTTGCGGCCGCTCTACATTCAGGAGCTTGGCCTTTCGACCAGCGTGCAGACGCTGCTCCAGAACTTTCGCAAGCAGGCGCCGCACATCGTCCTGACGGACACGATCGATCCGGGTCTCGACGGCATCGCCGGGCCGCTGGCCCAGACCGTCTATCGCGTGATCCAGGAGGCGCTGACCAACGTGCTGCGCCACGCCAAGGCCAGCAACGCCCATGTCCAGGCAACCGTCACCGATAAGGCGCTCGTCGTCGAGATCTCCGACGACGGCGGCGGCTTTCCCGACGGCAACGTTTTCGGCCGCGGCCTGACCGGCATGCATGAGCGCGTGCGCGCGCTCAGCGGATCGCTGTCACTGTTGCGCGTGGATGGGCGAACCCATGTACGCTGCCGCCTTCCGGCCGAGCCGGCACGCGAGGCGCCGGTCCAGCCAATTGGTTGAGCTGACCTTGTCGGAAGACCGCCGCACACTTTACGCCCACGCGGCCCTTCGGGATCATGCCCTAACAGGCGCAGCCATGATGCGCGTTCTGTTGCGCCGGCTCGCACAGCGTGCTGCGGATCTTGCCTTCGGGGCTGAAGCGAAACGAGGCGTGAACGCGTAGCGCGCCGGCGACGGAATATTCGAGATCGACGCCATGGGGCGCGGGATGGATCTCCTCCAGCCCGAAACCGGCCAACGAGAAGGCACTGAGTCGCGGCTGCCAATAGGCCTCGAGCTCGCTGCGGCCGCGATAGCGCTGCGCACCGTTGCACGTGCATTCGACCTGGGCGTCGTCCGCATAGAGGTCGAGCAACGACGTGAGGTCGCCCTTCCGGCAGGCGTCCACCCAATCGACGACAATTCCCATCTGGTCGAAATCGCTCACGCCGCAATCCTGTCTGCCGCGGAAACTCACCGGCGGCTTAGAACCACACTCGTGAATGTGCGCTGAATAATAAACCCCGGGCGATACCGGGTTCCCACGGGGTATCTACGGTCGAGCCCAGCTCTGCCGCCGGCCTCTTGCCCACACGGCGAAGGCGATCAGCACGGCGCCTGCCAGCATGAACCAGGTGACGGCGTATTGCAGGTGGTCGTCCTTCAGATGCACGTCGAGCGGCCCCGGGCGCGGGATGCCGTTCTCGGGCACCGGTTGCTCGAGGTCGACATAGAACGGCGCAACCGCGCCCCAGCCGAGCGCGCTTGCGATGGCCGGATGATCGCGCACGAACCAGAGCCGCTTGTCGCGGTTCTCCGCCGGCGTCAGCCAGCCGGACGGCTCGGGAAAGCGCAGATAACCGGTGAGCGCGACCGGCTGCCCGGTAACGAGCTTCTTCACCGCGCGATCCTCGACGCTGCGGTCCTGCATGGTGTTCTCGACGAAGCCCGCATCGATCACGACCGTCTCGCCGCTGGGAAGTCGCGCCGGCAGGAACGCCCAGGTGCCGGGGCCGGAGGCGTCCTTGCGCACCGCCGAGCCCGAGGAATAGACCATCGCATCCGGCAGGGCTGCGTAGGTCGCGGTGAAGCTGACGCGGCGGAATTCGTCGCGCGCGGGATTGAGTGCAGCCCATTGCGAAGATGGCGGCAGCGCGATGGGCGCCTCTGCAAGGCGCTCGGTGAGCGCCGCGACCAGCGCGTGCTTGGCGGACCGGCGCTGCAATTGCCAGACACCGAGCGCGACGAAGACGGCCGTCAGGAACAGCGTGAACAGCGCGAAGCCGGCCACGCGGGGCTTGCGCGCAGGCTGGTTCATTTCGCGCGGTCGACCAACCGGCCCGGCGCCGCCTTGTGGTGGAATTGCAGCGCGATCAGCAGCGACTTCATCGCGCGCAGCGGCAGCAGCGTGGTGGCCAGGATCAGCGGCAACCACAGCGCCGCATGCAGCCAGTAAGGCGGCTGGTATTTGACCTCGACGATGAGCGCAGCCGCTACCACGATCCCACCGGCCAGCATGATGATGAAAATCGCCGGCCCGTCGCCGGTATCGATGAAGGCGTAGTCGAGACCGCAGCGGTCGCAGGCGGGTGCGAGGGTGAGGAAGCCCGCATAGAGCTTGCCCTGGCCGCAGCGCGGGCATCGGCAGGCAAGCCCGCGCAGCGCGCTTTGCAGGACGGTGGTTTCAGGCTCGGGCTTGCCGGCGGTGTCGTTCATGATGGCAGACTCTATCACAATTTTCGCGGGAGCTTCCGGCGGCCCAAAAGCGAAAGGGCGGCCCGGCGGCCGCCCTTTCTGATCTCGTTGTCGCAGCTCAGTGCGCGCCGTGGGCCATGGTCTCGGCGCCGTGTCCCCAGACGTAGATGCAGAGGAACAGGAACAGCCAGACCACGTCGACGAAGTGCCAGTACCAGGCGGCGAACTCGAAACCGAGATGCTGCTTCGGCGTGAAGTGGCCGGCATAGGCGCGGAACAGGCACACCAGCAGGAAGATGGTGCCGACCAGCACGTGGAAGCCGTGGAAGCCGGTCGCCATGAAGAAGGTCGCGCCATAGACGTTGCCGCCGAACGAGAACGCCGCATGGCTGTACTCGTAGGCCTGCACGCAGGTGAAGAGCGCACCGAGCACGACGGTCAGGATCAGGCCGTATTTCAGGCCCTGGCGGTCGTTCTCCAGCAGCGCATGGTGCGCCCAGGTCACGGTGGTGCCCGACGTGAGCAGGATCAGCGTGTTGAGGAGCGGCAGATGCCAGGGATCGAAGGTCTCGATGCCCTTCGGCGGCCAGGTGCCGGGGACGGCGCAGGCGCCGGCCTGGGTGCCGAGGCCGCAGCCGAATACGGCATCGCGGGTGGCGTGAACGGCGTCGGCCGGAAACAGCGCGGCGTTGAAATAGGCCCAGAACCAGGCGACGAAGAACATCACCTCGGAGGCGATGAACAGGATCATGCCATAGCGGTGATGCAGCTGCACGACGCGGGTGTGGTCGCCCTTGTACTGGGCTTCCTTGATCACGTCGCCCCACCAGCTCGCCATGGTGTAGAGCACGCCCACGGTGCCGACGCCGAACACGATCGGCGCGGCCGAGAACATGTGATGCATCCAGGTGATCGCGCCGACCGCCATGATGAAGGCCGAGAGCGAACCAACGGCCGGCCATGGCGAGGGGTCGACCAGGTGATAGTCGTGATGCTTGGTGTGCGCCGTAGCCATTTCGGTCTCTCTCCTCAATCCCGTGCCTGTCAGGCACTTATCCCCTTGTTTCCAACCGCCTGAGCGTGAGCCCGGCGATCAAAGATTTCCCTTGCGCTTGTCGCCTTCGCCCGATGCCAGCGGCTTCACCACGGGATCCTTCACCGGATAGAAGGTGTAGGACAGCGTGATCGTGTTCAGCCCGTCGTTCTCGTGATCGTCGGCGATCGACGGATCGACGTAGAACACGACCGGCATCTCGCGCTTCTCGCCGGGTGCCATGGTCTGCTCGGTGAAGCAGAAGCAGTTGATCTTCTGGAAATAGGAGCCGACCGTCAGCGGCGCGACATTGTAGGCGGCCTGCGCGGCAGTGGTGCGCGCGGCCTGGTTGGTCACGGTGTAGAAGACGGTCACGACCTGGCCGATATTGACCTCGATCTCGCTCTGCTCCGGCTCGAACTTCCAGGGCAGGCCGGGCGCGACGTTGGAATCGAAGCGCACCGAGATTTTCCGCGCGATCGGGCCGGTGGCCGGCGCGGAGGTCGCAACCTGGGTCGTGCCGTTGAAGCCGGTGGCGCGGCAGAACCAGTTGTAGAACGGCACCGCCGCGTAGGAGGCACCGACCATCAGCGCGACCACGCCGCCGCAGATGGAAGCAACCACCACATCGCGGCCCAGCCCGCGGCCCTTGGTCGGCTCACGCTTGGCCGGCTTGGCGCTGACATCCTGCGATATGGTCGGCTCGTGATCCATGTTTCCTACATCGGCCGCACGAGGACTGCCGGCCCCTTGACCATGGTGACGGCGAAGAACAGCACCACGAGCACGCCGAGCGCGAGCGCGATCGCAATCGAACGCTGACGACGGCTCTTCTTCTGCGCCTCGGTGAGGACGATTCCATCTGGCTCGGGTTTGTCGACCATCCCTGCGATCATGCGCCCCCTACCAGCGGAGCAAGTGCCCGGAACACGACCTCGGCCAGCAGGGTCGCGAACAGCACGAACAGATAGAGGATCGAAAAGGCGAATAGCTTGCGGGTCGCACGCAGCGACGCAGCTCGCTCGCGGCGCAGATAGACGTTGATCGCGAGCACCAGCATGCCGGCGCCGAGGATCAGCGAGACGATGCCGTAAACGGCGTCGAAATAGCCGAGCGCCCAGGGCGCGGCGGCGACCGCGATCAGCACGATGGTGTAGAGCAGGATCTGGAGCCGCGTCGCGTCGGGACCGGCGACATTGGGCAGCATCGGAATGCCGGCGCGCGCGTAATCGTCGGAGCGGAACAGCGCCAGCGCCCAGAAGTGCGGCGGGGTCCAGAAGAAGATGATGGCGAACAGCAGCAGCGGCTCGACGTCGACCGTGCCTGTGACCGCAGCCCAGGCCACCACCGGCGGCAGCGCACCGGCGGCACCGCCGATCACAATGTTCTGCGCGGTCCAGCGCTTCAGCCACATGGTGTAGATCACGACGTAGAAGAAGATGGTGAAGGCGAGCAGCGCGCCCGCGATCCAGTTGACGAGGATGCCGAGCGTCATCACCGAGAAGAAGGACAGCGTCAGGCCGAACGCCATGGCTTCAGGGCGGGTGATGCGGCCGCGCGGAATCGGCCGGTTCGCCGTGCGCGACATCTTGGAGTCGATATCGCCTTCCAGCGCCATGTTAAGCGCGCCCGAGGCGCCCGCGCCGACGGCGATGCAGAGCAGCGAGGTGATCGCCAGCACCCAGTGGAAATGCCCGGGCGCCATCGCCATCCCGACCAGCGCGGTGAAGATCACCAGCGACATCACCCGCGGCTTCAAGAGCGCGATGTAGTCGCCGACCTCCGCTTCGGAGATGCGGGGATTGATGTCGATGGCGTTGTGGTCGAGGACGGACACTTAATTCAACTCGCTTCGTTATAGAGCCGCGGCGCCCGTCACGGGCGCCGCGGGAGATCGATCACTGCACGCGGGGCAGCACTTCGAACTGATGGAAGGGCGGCGGCGAGGGCAAGGTCCACTCCAGCGTGGTCGCACCTGCACCCCACGGATTGTCGCCGGCCGGCACCTTCTTCATGAAGGCGTCGAGCACGCAGTAGAGGAAGATCAGCACGCCGAAGCCGGAGATGTAGGAGCCGACCGACGAGACCAGGTTCCAGCCCGCGAACGCGTCGGGATAGTCGACGTAACGGCGCGGCATGCCCGACAGGCCGAGGAAGTGCTGCGGGAAGAACACCAGATTGACGCCGATGAAGGTGACCCAGAAGTGCGCCTTCGCGAGCGTCTCGTTGTACATGTAGCCCGACATCTTCGGGAACCAGTAGTACCAGCCGGCGAAGATCGCGAACACCGCACCGAGCGACAGCACGTAGTGGAAGTGTGCGACGACGTAGTAGGTCTCCTGCAGCACGCGGTCGACGCCGGCGTTCGCCAGCACGACGCCGGTGACGCCGCCGACCGTGAACAGGAAGATGAAGCCCACGGCCCAGATCATCGGGGCCCGGAATTCGATCGAGCCGCCCCACATCGTGGCGATCCACGAGAAGATCTTCACGCCGGTCGGAACCGCGATCACCATCGTCGCAGCGACGAAATAGGCCTGCGTCGCCGACGACATGCCGACCGTGTACATGTGGTGCGCCCACACCACGAAGCCGATGCCGCCGATCGCGACCATGGCGTAGGCCATGCCGAGATAGCCGAACACGGGCTTGCGCGAGAAGGTGGAGATGATCTGGCTGACCATGCCGAAGCCGGGCAGGATCAGAATGTACACCTCGGGGTGACCGAAGAACCAGAACAGATGCTGGAACAGCACGGGGTCACCGCCGCCGTCAGGCGCGAAGAAGGTCGTGTGGAAATTGCGGTCGGTCAGCAGCATGGTGATCGCACCGGCAAGCACCGGCAGCGACAGCAGCAGCAGGAACACCGTCACCAGGATCGACCACACGAACAGCGGCATCTTGTGCAGGGTCATGCCCGGCGCGCGCATGTTGAAGATCGTGGTGATGAAGTTGATGGCGCCGAGGATCGACGAGGCGCCCGCCAGATGCAGCGACAGGATCGCGAAGTCGACGGCCGGGCCCGGATGGCCCGAGCTCGACAGCGGCACGTACATGGTCCAGCCGGCGCCGACGCCGTTGGCACCCGGCTCGCCCTCGACGAAGGTCGACATCAGCAGCAGGGCGAAGGAGGCCGGCAGCAGCCAGAACGAGATGTTGTTCATGCGCGGGAACGCCATGTCGGGCGCGCCGATCATCAGCGGCACGAACCAGTTGCCGAAGCCGCCGATCATCGCGGGCATGACCATGAAGAAGATCATGATCAGGCCGTGAGAGGTCACGAACACGTTATAGGTGTGCGTCTCGTGGAAGATCTGCACGCCCGGATACATCAGCTCGGCACGGATCGCGATCGACATCGCGGCGCCGATGACGCCGGCGATGACCGCGAAGATCAGGTACATCGTGCCGATGTCCTTGTGGTTGGTCGAATAGACGTAGCGGCGCCATCCGGTCGGATGGGCATGCTCGTCATGTCCGTGGGCGTGATCGCCGTGTGCCGCTGCGCTCGTTGCCATTTTCAAATCCTGCCTTGCGTCCCAATCGGACCTCTGGAGGTCCCGCCCTTATGTCGCTTTCAGTCCCTCAAGCCGTCACCCGACGCCTACTGCGTCGGGCCGGCCGCGGAGGCGTAGGTGCTGGTGCCGCCGCTCGCAAATTTCTTCTTTGCCGTCTCGACCCAGGAGGCGAACTCCTGGTCATTCACGACGCGAATCGCGATCGGCATGAAGGCGTGGTCCTTGCCGCAGAGCTCCGAGCACTGGCCGTAGAACATGCCGGTCTTGGTCGCCTTGAACCAGGTCTCGTTCAGCCGGCCCGGAATGGCGTCGATCTTGACGCCGAAAGCCGGCAGCGCGAAGGCGTGGATGACGTCGGCGCCGGTGACCTGGACACGAATCACCTTGTTGACGGGCACCACCATCTCGTTGTCGACGCCGAGCAGGCGGGGCTGCTTGTCCTGCGCCATCAGCGAATCGAACTCGAACTTGCCGTTATCGGGATAGGCATAGGACCAGTACCACTGCTTGCCGGTCGCCTTGATGGTGATATCCGCCTTCGGCACATCGAGCTCGAGGAACAGAAGCCGGAACGACGGCACCGAGATGCCGACCAGGATCAGCACCGGAACCAGCGTCCAAGCCACCTCGATCAGCGTGTTGTGGGTGGTCCGCGACGGCACCGGATTGGCCCGCGCGTTGAACTTGATGACCACGACCACGAGCAGCGCCAGGACGAACAGCGTGATCAGCGTGATCAGCACGAACAGGAAGTTGTGGAACCAGATGATGTTGTCCATCACCGGGGAGCCGGACTCCTGAAGCGTCCATTCCCAGGGCTTCGGCTGCCCGAGCTCGGCAAATGCCGCACCGCCCGTCGCCAGCGTCAGACCCGCCACGGCCAATCCCAGCAAGTGCCGGCCCACCGGGCCCATCGACATCCTCATGCCGTTCGCGCTCCCCTTACGAAATCACCCCAAGTGCGCTCCCCCTGTTTGCGGGAAACGCTTATTCGATCCGCCCGCCTGACAAACCGCCGCGCAAGAATACCTCTAAGAGGAATTGGGGCCAGATCGCTAGAACGCCGAAATCAAGCCTCTCAAACCATAATTTTTGATCTATCGCAATGCAGTCTTGAGCCCCGTCTGCCAGCGATCACCCGCAAGATATTTCCTAGTAAGATCAGACAAAAATACCGTTTGCCGGGATGCTGCCGCTTGACAGCGGAATTGCCCGCGGTAGGCACTGACAGATGGCCGCGCAGGAACCTGATTCGTGCGGGCGGCGGCGGCGCGAGGCGGCGTGGAATTTGCTTGGGAATCGCCTTCAAGACGCCGTCATTCCCGTATCAGTCCGCCAGATTAGTCCGCCAAGCGCGAGCGACCCAGGCGAGCAGAGGGACCGACCCGATGGGGCTTTCAAAATCGATGGCAAGGCTGGCGAGAAGGCAGATGACCCGCCTCCCGGCGCTGGCCGGCCTGCTGGCTGCGCTCGTCGTTCTGGCACTCCCCGGCCTCGCCCATGCGCAGGGCGCAGTCCGCTCCGTGCATGGCGACTGGCAGATTCGCTGCGACACGCCGCCTGGCGCCCAAACCGAGCAATGCGCCCTGATCCAGAGCGTGGTCGCCGAAGACCGCTCCAATGCCGGCCTGACCGTCATCGTGCTGAAGACCGCCGACCAGAAGAGCCGCCTGATGCGCGTGGTCGCGCCGCTGGGGGTCCTGCTGCCCTCCGGTCTCGGGTTGAAGCTCGACAACCAGGACGTCGGCCGCGCCGGATTCGTCCGCTGCCTGCCCAATGGCTGCGTCGCCGAGGTCGTCATGGACGACAAATTGCTCGGCCAGCTCCGCACCGCCAAGACCGCCACCTTCATCATCTTCGAGACCCCGGAAGAAGGCATCGGCTTCCCGCTCAGCCTGAACGGGCTCGGCGAAGGCTATGACAAGCTGCCGTAGGGGCGGCAATCCGATCGCACGTTCTTAATCCCGTTCATCCTTCGAGGGCCGCTGAAGAAGCGACCGCCTCCAGCGACAACGGCTTCGCCGTTGCGCGGGGTGACGGTCGCAGATTGATGTTGCGGCAACGAGTTCGACGAGCCCCTGCCGATCCTATCGTTTCCGTAATGTGACGCCCCGCCCCCTCGCGGAACCGGTCCGAAACCATTATCTTGCCCCACATCTTCCGATAATGGACGGACGCATGACAAACCCTGCCACGACCTCCCTGCTCGACCGCGCCAATCTCGATCGCGACCAGGTTCGCCACGAGGTCGCACGCGGGCTTTCCGGTGCCGACGACGGTGAGCTGTTCCTGGAGTACAGCCAGACCGAAGCGCTGATGTTCGACAATGGGCGGCTGAAGCAGGCGACCTACGACACCTCGCAAGGTTTTGGCTTACGCGCGGTCAAGGATGATGCCGTGGGCTACGCCCACTCCTCCGACGTCTCGCTGCCGGCGCTGATTCGCGCCGCCGATGCAGTCGCAGCCGTACGCGGCGGCTATTCCGGCAGCTTCGCCGCGCCGCCCGCGCACACCAATGTGCGCCTTTACGGCGATGACAACCCGCTCGATGCCCCGGGCTTCGAGACAAAAGTAAAACTGCTCGCCGAGATCGACGCTTACCTGCGCGACAAGGATCCGCGGGTGCGGCAGGTCAGCGTCAGCCTGGGTGCGACCTGGCAGGTCGTCGAGATCCTGCGGCCCGACGGCGAGAGCTATCGCGACATCCGTCCGCTGGTGCGCGTGAACATTTCCGTGGTTGCCGGCCAGGGCGACCGCCAGGAGAGCGGCAGCAAGGGTTATGGCGGCCGCGCCGGCTATGCCGAGTTCATCGAGAGCAAGAACTGGCGCGATGCCGCCGACGGCGCATTGCGCGAGGCCCTGGTCAATCTGGAATCGATCCCCGCCCCCGCCGGCGAGATGGACGTCGTGTTAGGCGCCGGCTGGCCCGGCGTGATGCTGCATGAAGCGGTCGGCCATGGCCTCGAAGGCGACTTCAACCGCAAGAAGACCTCGGCATTTGCCGGCCTGATGGGCCAGCAGGTCGCGGCCAAGGGCGTCACCGTGGTGGACGACGGCACCATGGCCTCGCGCCGCGGCTCGCTGTCGATCGACGACGAGGGCACGCCGACCAATCGCACCGTGCTGATCG
Source organism: Bradyrhizobium sp. CCBAU 65884 (assembly GCF_028128835.1). Lineage (NCBI taxonomy): Bacteria > Pseudomonadati > Pseudomonadota > Alphaproteobacteria > Hyphomicrobiales > Nitrobacteraceae > Bradyrhizobium > Bradyrhizobium sp. CCBAU 65884. The sequence continues at coordinate 81,323 of NZ_LBJU01000117.1, forward strand.
AGGACGGCGTCCTGGTCGGCTACATGCAGGACCGCCAGAACGCGCGGCTGATGAACATGAAGCCGACCGGCAACGGCCGCCGCCAGGGCTATGCCCATGTGCCGATGCCGCGCATGACCAACACCTACATGCTCGCGGGCGACCGCGATCCGGCCGAGATCCTCGCTTCGGTGAAGAACGGCGTCTTTGCTGCGAATTTCGGCGGCGGCCAGGTGGACATCACCTCAGGCAAGTACGTGTTCCAGTGCACCGAGGCCTACAAGATCGAGAACGGCAAGCTGGGCGCGCCGCTGAAGGGCGCCATGCTGATCGGCAACGGGCCGACCGACCTGCATCGCATCCGCATGATCGGCAACGACCTTGCGCTCGATACCGGCATCGGCACCTGCGGCAAGAATGGACAGGGCGTGCCTGTCGGCGTCGGCCAGCCGTCGCTGCTGATGGAGCGTATCACAGTGGGTGGAACGGGCGCATGAGCGTGGAAGAAAAGGTCACCGTCACCCCCAAGCGGAAGAGCAGCGGCTGGGGCGGGCAGATCGTTCAGCTCGCCGGCATCGTCGCCGCCGTCTTCATCGCCAAGGGCGCGCTTGCCGAGCCGTTCTACGTGCCGTCAGGCTCGATGGAGCCGACGCTGCTGATCGGCGATGCGCTGCTCGCCTCGAAATTCCCCTACGGCTACGGCACCTCGTCGCTGCCGATCCAGATCAGCCTGCCCGAGAGCGGCCGCGTCTTCGCGGAGACGCCGAAGCAGGGCGACGTCGTGGTGTTTCGCTGGCCCGGCGATCGCTCGCAGGCCTGGGTCAAGCGCGTCGTGGGATTGCCGGGCGATCGCATCCAGATGCGGCAAGGCCAGCTCTTCATCAACGACCGCCCCGCCGAGCTCAAGCCGGACGGCGTTGGCGCCGCCGAGGACGACAATGGCGGCAGCGAGCCCGCCTATCGCTATGTCGAGACGCTGCCGAACGGCGTCTCGCATTTGATCTTCAAGATGCGCGACAACGGTCCGCTCGACAACTCGCCGGAAGTGACGGTACCGGCCGGCCACCTCTTCGTGCTCGGCGACAACCGCGACAATTCCGCCGACAGCCGCGTGCCGCTGCGGTCCGGCGGCGTCGGCCTGTTGCCGATCGACAATCTGATCGGCCGTGCCGATGCGGTGCTCGGCTCCTGGGATCTCGGCATACGCGGCCAGCCGGTTTACACTTGGCTCTCCGGCTTCCGGCTCGGCCGGTTCTTCACCGCCGTGCATTGAGCCGCCTCATCGCACGATGAACCGTGACGAATTCCTTGCGCTCGCGCTGAGAAATCCCGTCAACGTCGCGATCATCGACGTGCTGGCGCAGCTCGATCTGCCGGATGCATGGCTGGTCTCGGGATGCCTGGTGCAGACCGTATGGAACGTGCTCACCGGCCGCCCCGTCGATCACGGCATCGCCGACTACGATGCGTTCTTTTTCGATCCCGATACATCGTGGGAGGCGGAGGATTTGGTCATCCGCAAGCTGCATGAGCGGCTCGCGCATCTCGGCGCCAAGGTCGAGATCCGCAACCAGGCGCGTGTGCATCTGTGGTACCCGGCCAAGCACGGCCTGCCCTATCCGCCGCTGAGAAGCTCGAGGGAAGGCATCGACCGCTTCCTCACGCAGAACACGCAGGTCGGGGTCAGGCGCACAGGCGGTGGCTACGAGGTCTACGCGCCGCACGGGTTTGACGATGTCGCAGGGCTGATCGCGCGGCCGAATCCGGGCCCGAATTTTTCCGCGACGAATTACGAAGCGAAGGCCGCACGCTGGAAGGCGCTATGGCCCGAGCTCACGGTGATCGCGGCGGAGTGAGGTCTCGTAGGCTGGGCAAAGCGGAGCGTGCCCACGCGTCTGTCGCCGCATCTCAGAGATCGTGGGCACGGCGCAAGGGCGCCTTTGCTCACCCTGCGGCACCTGCGTCCGGGGCACGAGCACCAACGCTACCGCACCACGCCCGACGTGAAGCCCGCCTTCCTTCGCGGCGGCTTGATTTCCTTTTTCAGGAAGCAACGCGCCTCGCGCCCGGTGTAGCCGGGGCGGGCATAGGTGAAGGCGCGGCATTTGTTGTCGGCGGTGCAGGCGGCCTTGCAGGCCTCTTCGCCCTCGCCGTCCTTGAGCTCGAAATTGCGCAGATCGCCGCCGGGGCGGTCGATCGACGTCTCCACGCCCTCGACCCGCGGTTCGATCACGCCGGCGCCGCGCACACCCGAGATGCAGCAACTTCCCGGCACCCGCGCCGGCACGGTGTTCTTCAGCCAGCACACCGCCGCGCCGCCTTCGACGTCGGGATAGCTGAAGCTCCACGAGCGGCAGCGGCGGTCGCGCTCGCACAGCAGCGCGCAATCCTCAGGATCGCCTGAAGCGACCGGCGTGCTGAAATAGTCGCCGCCGGGCCGGTCGAACGCAGTCTGGGCGCGCGCCGGCACACTCGCGCATGCGAGCGAAAGCAGCGCGGCGCATGCCACGACTTTTGCCAAGACCTTTGCCATGACGGCGCCGGACAGGCGGCCCTTCCCCATCGGAACAGCTTTCGAGTTATTGACGACGCTCGGGTTTTTTCAGCCGGTCATTTGATCGCCGCAAACCTGTATGGGCGATGAACGGCTGAATCCCCGACCGGGGGCCGACCGGCCTAAAGCGCGATGCGATGAGGATGAATCCTCATCGCGCTTTAGGTTGTTGTTTAAGCATGATCTTTTCGGAAAACCGCTGCGCACTTTTCCGGATCAGGCGTTAGAACGCGTATTCCGCGTAGGCCGGTTCCACCGAGCCCTTCCAGGGACCGTTGAACTTGTCCAACATTTCCTCGGCCGGCGTCCGGCCGGAATCGATGATGCGGTCGAGCGGCTCCAGATGCCGCGTTTCGTCGCGGCCGAGCTGGTCGATGCGGCCGCGCCGGCGCAGGCCGGCATGGGCCAGAACGAGGCATTCCTTGGCGATCTCGAACAGATAACGGTTCTTGATCCGCGCCTTGAAGCCGAAGCGCGTCACGTCGTCGCGCAGGGCCTGACGCTCGGGCGCGCTCCAGTGCTTGACGATCTCCCACGCCGCATCGAGCGCGACGTCGTCATAGAGCAGCCCGACCCAAAACGCCGGCAGCGCCGGCAACCGGCCCCACGGGCCGCCGTCGGAGCCGCGCATCTCGAGATAGCGCTTGAGCCGCACCTCCGGGAAGATCGTCGAGAGATGGTTGGCCCAGTCCGACAGCGTCGGACGCTCGCCGGGAAGGTTGTTGTTGCGACCGTCGAAGAACGCGCGGAACGAGGAGCCCGACACGTCGATGTATTCCTCGCCGCGCTTGACGAAATACATGGGCACGTCGAGCGCGTAGTCGACATAGCGCTCGAACCCCATGCCGTCCTCGAATGCCCACGGCATCATGCCCGACCGCGCATTGTCGGTGTCGCGCCAGATCTCGGAGCGGAAGGACAGGAAGCCGTTCGGCTTGCCTTCGGTGAACGGCGAATTGGCGAACAAGGCGGTTGCGACCGGCTGCAGCGCGAGCGAAACGCGCAGCTTCTTGACCATGTCGGCTTCGGAGGAGAAGTCGAGATTGGTCTGCACCGTGCAGGTCCGGTACATCATGTCGAGGCCGTATTGGCCGACCTTCGGCATGTAGTTGGTCATGATCTTGTAGCGGCCCTTGGGCATCACCGGGATATCGGCGCGCGACCAGGATGGCGTCATGCCGAGACCGAGGAAGCCGATGCCGAGCGGCGTTGCGATCTCGCGCACCTGTGCAAGATGCGCCATCAGCTCGCTCTGGGTCTGGTGCACGTTCTCGACCGGCGCGCCGGAGAGCTCGAACTGTCCGCCGGGCTCGAGCGATATCGCACCGCCGCCGGTGACGTCGTAGAGGCCGATGATGTTGCCCTTCTCCATGATCGGCTCCCAGCCGAGCAGGAGCTTCATGCCTTCGAGCAACGCACCGATGCCGCGCGCACCCTCGTAAGGCACCGGACGGTGGCCCTCGAGCGTGAACGGCGTCTTCTCGTGCTCGGTGCCCATGCGGAATTCGGACGGGTCCTTGCAGCCTTCCTCGAACCACGAAACGAGCTCGTCGCGCGATTGCAGCGGCGTCATATCGATCTGGTCTCGCGCCATATCAAACTCTAATCAAAAGGCGCTTCGATCGAACGCGCGCGGGTGACGGGATGGTCCGCGAACCCACCGGGCGCACGGACGAGCTGGTGTGCCGCGCGATCATCGCGACGGCGAGGTTTCGTTGACGTTGGCGACGGGCGGCAGTTTCATCTCGCCGCACGAGCAGCCCAGGCGGTCGAGCAGGCCGCTGAGCTTGACTGCATCGGCATCGGACAGTTTCGAACCGACATATTTCTCGATCGCAGCCGAATAGGCGCTCCACATCCGCTTCTGCAGCTCGCGGCCGGCTTCCGTGATCTCGACGAACTGGCCGCGCTTGTCGATCTTGCATTCGCGCCGGGAGGCGAGGCCCTCGTCGACCAGGCGGTCGATCAGGCGCGAGGTGGAATATTGCGGGATCAGCATCTGCCGTTCGAGTTCCACCGGCCTCAGCTCGCCCGAGGGAGCCCGCGACAATTCGAGCAGCGCGTCATACCATGCCAGCGGCGGGAAGCCTGCCTTCTTCAGATCCTGCTCGACGCAATCGAGCACGCGGCTCTGTACCCGCATCAGGCGGATCCAGGCGGAAGTCGCCTCGGTCGATGGTTTGCGTTTCATGGTCCCGCTCAAGCTCGTCGTCCGTCTCTTACCCCATTTGATGCAGCTGCATCAATCTTGACTATTTCAAGCAGTTGCATGTAGTCGTTCTTTCGGCCGAACCAAGCGTCAAGAGGAGGAAATTCCATGAAACTGTACTATTCGCCCGGTGCCTGCTCGCTGTCCCCCCACATCGCGCTCCTCGAAGCCGGCCTGCCCTATGAGCTGGTCAAGGTCGATATCCGGGCCAAGAAGCTCGAAAATGGTGAGGACTATCTGAAGCTGAACCCAAAGGGCCAGGTCCCTGCGCTGGGCCTCGACAGCGGTGAGATCGTGACCGAAGGCCCGGTGATTGTCCAGATGATCGCCGATCAGGCATCAAGCAAGTCACTGGCGCCCGCCCATGGCAGTTCCGAGCGCTACAAGCTGCTGGAGTGGCTGAATTTCCTCACCTCGGAGGTGCACAAGAGCTTCGGTCCGATGTTCGCGCCGGCCCTGAACGACGAAGCCAAGGCTTTCTTCAGGGATCGCGTCATGGGCAAGCTGAAATATATCGACAGCCAGCTCGCCGGCCGCGACTACCTCATGGGCAAGCAGTTCACGGTCGCCGACGGCTATCTGTTCACGATGCTGACCTGGGGCGAGCGGATGAAGTTCGACCTCTCAGGCATGCCGAACCTTGCCGCCTACAAGGCCCGCGTCGAGGCGCGGCCGCAAGTGCAGGAAGCGCTGAAGAAGGAAGGCCTCGCGCAGGCGAAGTAAGACCAGCGCACGACGTTCGAGACGACGAAGAGCCGGATCGGCGATCCGGCTCTTTTGCTTGAACCAGTTGCGGAAGCCCGGACGTTCGCGAGGTCCTGGGCATCAATTTTACGAGCATTGTCGGAGTTAACAATAACTCCGCCTTGTGTGTGCGGCAGAGATCACCATCGTTGTGAGTGCAATCCAGTTGGCTCAACTTCAGCCATGTACCGCGATGCGGCCTGAACTGGGAAGCTCTCGTGACAACCGTACTCCTCCTCTTGCTCGCGAGCACGATCACCGGCTTGGCGGCGGGACTGTTCTTCCGAGTCTGGAGTCTGTTGCTGGTCTCGCCGGCGACCGCGATCCTCGTCGCAACGGTCCTTCAGACCTCGGGATTCGGATTTTGGACGGGCATTCCCATCGTTGTCGGCTGCCTGATTGCCGGCCAGGTCGCCTATTTGGCGGCGACGCGCTTTGTGCACAGAGGCGAGCTCTCAATGCAGGACGACGTCGACGGCGACCCAGGCAAGCACGGCCATCGCCATGTCGATGAAGAGAACGAGTAGCGCCAGGCCGACCCAGGAGGGGATTTTTCTGCGCCGCCGGAGGAGCCTGCGGCGCGGCCACGGCTGCCCCAGCCGCAAGAAGGGGGCGTATCTCGCGGCAACGCCGGCTGCGCTGTCTTGAAACACCGCGGGGATCATTGCGGGACACCTTCAATGCTAACGAGCCATCCGATGGATCGTCAGCAAGAGCGGTGCCAGGGCGGAGCGAGCGCGGCCGGGCGGGATTTGGAGCGGCGTCTTCTCGCCATTGGGCGACAGCAAAAAGAAAGGCCGGATCGACGATCCGGCCTTTTGTTTCTGCGTAGCCCGGCCCCCGTCAGGCCGCCGCCTTCTTCGGCGCGAAGCGGCCGTAGAAGGTCTCGCCCTTCGCCGCCATCTCCTCGAGCAGTTTCGGCGGGGTGAAGCGCGAGCCGTACTTCGCTTCCAGCTTGTGGCAGAGCTCGACGAACTTCTTGGTGCCCATGAAGTCGATATAGGACAGCGTGCCGCCGGTGAACGGCGCGAAGCCGAAGCCGAGGATGGAGCCGACATCGGCCTCGCGCGGATCGGTGATGACGTGGTCCTCGACCGTGCGCGCGGCTTCCACCGCCTGCACCACCAGGAAGCGCTGCTTCAGCTCCTCGATATCGAGCGTATCAGGGTCGAGCTGCTTCGGCTGCAGGGCCGAGAGGCCCGGCCACAGGCTCTTCTGGCCCTTGCCCTTCTCGGGATAGTCGTAAAAGCCCTTGCTGTTCTTGCGGCCCAGGCGGCCCTGCTTCTCGACCATCTCCACCATCAGCTTCTTCTGATCTGGATTGATGGCGTTGGGGCCGAGATCGGCCTCCGTCGCCTTCATGATCTTGAGGCCGAGATCGAGCGCGACTTCGTCGGAGAGCGAGAGCGGGCCGACCGGCATGCCGGCCATCTTGGCGCAGTTCTCGATCATCGCGGGCGGCACGCCCTCGAGGAACATCTCGTTGCCTTCGGCGACGTAGCGGCCGACGCAGCGATTGGCGAAGAAGCCTCTGGAGTCGTTGACGACGATCGGCGTCTTGCCGATCTGCCGGACGTAGTCGAGCGCGGTCGCGAGCGCGAGGTCCCCGGTGTTCTTGCCCTTGATGATCTCGACCAGCATCATCTTCTCGACCGGCGAGAAGAAGTGGATGCCGACGAACTTGCCTTGGTCCTTGAAGCTCTCGGCCAGGGAGGTGATCGGCAGCGTCGAGGTGTTCGACGCGAAGATCACGTCCGGCTTCATGTGCTCCTGCGCCTTGGCGAAGGTATCAGCCTTGACCTTGCGGTCCTCGAACACGGCCTCGATGACGAGGTCGACGTCCTTCAGCGCCGCATAGTCCGCGGTCGGCGTGATGCGCGCGAGCAGCGCTTCGGCATCGCCGGGCTTGGCGCGACCCTTCTTGATCTGCTCCTCGATCACCTTCTGCGCATGGGCCTTGCCCTTGTCGGCGCTCTCCTGGTCGCGGTCGATCAGGACGACGTCGAGGCCGGCGCGGGCCGAGACGTAGCCGACGCTCGCGCCCATGAAGCCGGCGCCGATCACGGCGATCTTCTTCACCTTGGTCGCAGGCACGTCCTTCGGGCGGCGCGCGCCCTTGTTGAGCTCCTGCATCGACAGGAACAGGCTGCGGATCATCGCGGCCGCTTCCTTCGAGCGCAGCACCGAGGTGAAGTAGCGCGACTCCACCCGCAGCGCGGCGTCGATCGGCAACTGCAGGCCCTCATAGACGCAGCTCATGATGGCGCGCGCGGCCGGATAATTGTCGTAGGTCTCGCGGCGATAGATCGCGTTTCCCGCCGGGAACATCATCATGCCGGCCTTGGAGAACACCGGGCCGCCGGGCAGCTTGAAGCCCTTCTCGTCCCAGGGCGCGACCGCCTTGCCGCCGCCCTTGATCCAGTCCTTCGCGGCCTTGATGAGGTCGGCGGCGGGAACGATGGCGTGGATCAGGTTCAGCGCCTTCGCCTTCTCGATCGTGACCGGATCGCCCTTGAGCAGGATCGTCATCGCGTCCTGTGGCGGCACCAGGCGCGGCACGCGCTGCGTACCGCCGGCACCGGGGAACAGGCCGACCTTGACCTCGGGCAGGCCGAGGCGGGTCTTGGGATTCTCTGCGGCGACGCGATAGTGGCAGCACAGCGTGATTTCGAAGCCACCGCCGAGCGCGAGCCCGTTGATCGCGGCCGCCCACGGCTTGCCTGACGTCTCGATCGAGCGCAGCACCAGCGAGAAGCGGCGGCTCTGGTCGAACAGCATCTGGTTCGCGGCGGTCTCGCCCTGCTCCTTGAACACCTTGGCGTAAGCCTGGTTCATGCCTTCGAGCATCGACAGGTCGGCGCCGGCGCAGAATGCCTCCTTGGCGGAGGTAATGACGACGCCCTTCACCGCGGCATCCGCGGTGGTCGCCTTGACGATCGCGTCGAGCTCGTTGGTCGAGGTCTCGTCGAGCACGTTCATCGAACGGCCCGGGATGTCCCAGGTAACGAGCGCGATGCCGTCTGCGTCGGTCTCAACCTTGAAATTCTTGTAAGTCATGTTGGTTGCTCCTCGGTGCCGCAGCCGATCTCAGGCGCGGCGGTTGACTTGAGATCTCGTAGGGTGGGCAAAGGCGCCCTTGCGCCGTGCCCACCATCCTTCGTGGAGAAATCAGCGGTGGGCACGCTTCGCTTTGCCCACCCTACGGCAGCTCGTTACACCCGCTCGATGATGGTCGCGGTGCCCATGCCGCCGCCGATGCACAGCGTGACGAGGGCGGTGGACTTGTTGGTGCGCTCGAGCTCGTCGAGCACGGTGCCGAGGATCATCGCACCGGTCGCGCCGAGCGGATGGCCGAGCGCGATGGCGCCGCCATTGACGTTGATCTTGGCGTTGTCGATGTCGAAGGCCTGGATGTAGCGCAGCACGACCGAGGCGAAGGCCTCGTTGAGCTCGAACAGATCGATGTCCGACTTCTTCATGCCGGAGCGCGCGAACAGCTTTTCGGTGACGTCGACCGGGCCGGTCAGCATCATCGCGGGCTCGGAGCCAATGTTGGCGAACGCACGGATTTTTGCACGCGGCTTCAGGCCGTATTTCGCTCCCGCCTCCTTGCTGCCGAGCAGCACGGCGCCGGCGCCGTCGACGATGCCCGACGAGTTGCCGGCGTGGTGCACGTAATTGACGCGTTCGATCTCGGGGTGCGACTGCAGCGCGACACCGTCGAAGCCGCCCATCTGCGCCATCATCGTGAACGACGGCTGCAGCTGCGCCAGCGACTGCATCGTCGTCGAGGGACGCATATGCTCGTCCTTGGCCAGGATGGTGAGGCCGTTGATGTCCTTCACCGGGACGATCGATTTGTCGAAGCGGCCTTCCTCCCACGACTTCGCGGCACGCTGCTGGCTCTGCACGGCATAGGCATCGACGTCGTCGCGCGAGAAGCCGTATTTGGTCGCGATCAGATCGGCCGAGACGCCCTGCGGCATGAAATAGGCCGGCACCGCCATCGAGGGATCCATCGGCCACGCACCGCCGGAGGCGCCGATGCCGACGCGGCTCATCGATTCCGCGCCGCCGCCGATCACCAGCTCATGCTGGCCACTCATTACCTGCGCGGCGGCGAAGTTCACGGCATCGAGGCCGGAGGCGCAGAAGCGGCTGATCTGCACGCCGGGCACGGCTTCGCCGAGACCTGCCTTCAGTGCGGCAAAGCGCGCGATGTCGGAGCCGGCTTCGCCGACCGGATCGACCACGCCGAGGATGACGTCGTCGACGGAATCCTCAGGCAGATTGTTGCGGTCCTTCAGCGCCTTCAGCGGCACGGTGGCGAGCGCGAGCGCGGTCACTTCGTGCAACGAACCGTCAGCCTTGCCGCGGCCGCGGGGGGTGCGGACGTGATCGTAGATATAGGCATCTGCCATGGGAGCCTCCTGATTGCAGTTATGTTGGTGGCGACCGCGGCGCGGTCGCAATCATTGGTGAAGCGGGAAGCCTCAGAACGCTTCCGCCGGCAATTCCATGATAGTGGCGCAGCCGGCCTGGATGCGCGCGAGATTGGCGGCGGTCTCCGGCAGCATCCGCTCCATGAAGAAACGACCGGTGACGAGCTTGGTGGAGAGATAGGGCGTTGCCCCGCTCTCGGCAATCTTGGCATTCGTCACCTTGGCCATCTTCGCCCACATGTAGCCGAGCGCGACGAACCCGAACAGATGCAGGTAATCGGTTGCGGCGGCGCCGGCATTGTCAGGCTTCGCCATCGCGTTCTGCATCAGCCAGGTCGTCGCCTGCTGGAGATGGCCGAGCGAGGCCGAGAGCGGCGCGATGAAGGGCTTGAGCGCCTCGTCGCCGCCGTTCTCCTTGGCGAAGGCCATGACCTCGCCGAAGAAGGCCATGATGGCGCGGCCACCGTCGCGCGGCAGCTTGCGGCCGACGAGGTCGAGCGCCTGGATACCGTTGGCACCTTCATAGATCATGGCGATGCGGGCATCACGCACGAACTGCTCCATGCCCTGCTCGGCGATGTAACCGTGGCCGCCATACATCTGCTGCGCCTGCACCGCGTTGGCAAAACCGTAATCGGTGAGGAAGCCCTTCAGCACCGGCGTCATCAGGCCCATGTGGTCGTCGGCGGCCTGGCGGTCCTTCGGGTCTTCGGAGCGATGGGCGACGTCACTCTTCAGCGCGGTCCACATCACGAAGGCCCGCGCGGCTTCATTGAAGGCGCGGATCGAGAGCAGCGTGCGTCGCACGTCGGGATGCACGATGATCGGGTCGGCTTGCTTGTCCGGCGCCTTCACGCCGGTGAGCGAGCGACCCTGGATGCGCTCGCGGGCATAGGCGACCGCGTTCTGATAGGCGACCTCGGATTGCGCGAGGCCCTGAACTGCGACGCCGAGACGGGCCTCGTTCATCATCACGAACATGCCCTGCATGCCCTTGTTCTCTTCGCCGATCAGCCAGCCGGTGGCGCTGTCGTAGTTCATCACGCAGGTCGAATTGCCGTGGATGCCCATCTTGTGCTCGATCGAGCCGCAGACGACGCCGTTGCGGGCACCGACTGAGCCATCCGGATTCACAAGGAACTTGGGCACCACGAACAGCGACACGCCCTTGATGCCGGCGGGTGCGCCCTCGATGCGGGCGAGCACGAGGTGGATGATGTTGGAGGCAAGATCATGCTCGCCGGCCGAGATGAAGATCTTGGTGCCCGTGATCTTGAAGCTGCCGTCGGCCTGGCGCACCGCCTTGGTGCGGAGCATGCCGAGATCGGTGCCGCAATGCGGCTCGGTCAGGTTCATGGTGCCGGTCCATTCGCCGGCGACCATCTTCGGCACGTAGGTCTTCTTCTGTTCGGGCGAACCATGAACGATCAGCGCCGCGGTCGCGCCCATGGTGAGGCCGCCATACATCGAGAACGCCATGTTGGCGGAGATCTGGAATTCGTTGACGGCCTGGCTCAGCGTCACCGGCAGGCCCTGCCCGCCGAACTCGGTCGGCGCCGACAGACCGAGCCAGCCGCCTTCGGCGACCTGCTTGAACGCGTCCTTGAAGCCCTTCGGCGTGGTGACGTTGCCGTCATCAGTGCGCTTGCAGCCTTCGAGATCGCCGACGCGATTGAGCGGCTGCAGCACCTCTTCGGCGAGCTTGGCGGCTTCACCCAAAATGGCTTCGCGCACATCGCTCGACGCATCGGAGAAGCCGGCGAGATTGTCGTAGCGGTCGATCTGGAAGACGTCGTTGAGCAGGAAGTTCACGTCTTCGACGGGGGCTTTGTAGATCGGCATTGCGGTCTCCCGGCATGGGCTTGAAGTGGTGGAATTCTCTGAACGGTCCTGCGGCGCAGCTTTGCCCGCGAGCTTAGCGGGTTCTGCAACCTCAGGGCAGGGTCATGATTGGGCGGCCAACTGCTCCGCCATCAGACGGTGCAGCATGTTGATCGCCTTGAGCGGACGCACCATCACCTTGAAATGCGTGATGCGTCCCTCGGCATCGAAGCTGATGATGTCGACGCCGTTGATCTCGATGCCGTCGATCATGGTCTTGAATTCGAGCACGGCGCCGCGCTCGCGCGTCCACTCACCGACATAGGTGAAGCCGGGGCCGCCGAGCACCTTCTCGGCGCTGGAAAGGTATTTGAATGTGATGTCGCGCCCGCGCTGCGGCGAATGCACGACGGGACTTTCGAAGACGGCGTCGGGATGAAGCAAGTCCCAAAGCGCGGTGCGGTCGTGGGACTTCATGTAGCCGTACCAGGAGTCGAGGCCGGTCATTCTCGGGTGCCTCCCTAAAGGCCTTGGCAAAAATCTCGAAAACAACCCCATGCACAGTAGCGTGCTGATTGATTCCGCTGGGTTTTTTCGGGTCGGATCTTCAGCCCGTCCCTGATCGCCTCATATGCACATTGACGCATATGCGCCAATGCGCATAAAGTCAAGCCGATTGGTTCGGGTCGAAGAGAAGAAGGAGGCCGGTCATGGCACTGGGCGACGCAATCCTCGCATGCCTGACGGAACGCCCCATGACGGGCTACGAGCTCGCCAAGACATTCGACTCCTCGATCGGCTTCTTCTGGAAAGCCGACCACCAGCAGATCTACCGCGAGCTCTCCAAGCTGCGCGACCGCGGCCACATCCAGGGCCGCGAGGTCGTGCAATCGGGCAAGCCCAACAAGCTGGTTTATACGCTCACTCCGGAGGGGCGAACAGCGCTGCGGCACTGGGCCGCGCGACCAAGCACGCCAGCCTCGACCAAGGACGATCTCCTGGTCCGCCTCCATGCGCTCGACAGCATCGACATCGAGCCGCTGCGCACCGACCTGATGGCCCGCCTGGAGCACCACCGCGACCGCCACGCCAATTACGAACGCATCCTGAAGAAGCGCTTCCCGGAGGGAACGGCGGAAGGCCGGCTCGATCTCGGCAACCTGCTCCTGCTCCGGCTCGGCGCCCGTCACGAACAGATGGTCGCCGACTTCTGCGAAGAGGCGCTCGATGCGCTGTCGGCGATGACCGGCAAGGCCACGGTGGTGCCGCTGGACGAGGGCAAGCGCGAGAAGGGCGGAGGCTAGTAGCCGCCTCCTCACCGTCATGGCCGGGCTTGTCCCGGCCATCCACGACCTATCGCGCGACACCGAAGAACGTGGATGCCCGGGACAAGCCCGGGCATGACGAGCATCGTTGGTTCCCCCCGCCCAACTTTAAGACACCGGCGACGCGTTCCTTAACCCGTTATTTACCGTAACAGGAAAAAGTCGGTTTTCGAGGCAGACGACCCGCGCCAAATCCGATTGTCTTTGCAACCGGCACGCGAGGGAAGGCTGGAGGCGCCGGGTGGGGCGCCGGAGTCGGAACCGGACAGAGTCATGAATTCGCGCGTATCGTGGAGTGTTGACGGCATCGATCCATCCGTCAGGGAGCGGGCCGAAGCTGCTGCGCGTCGCGCCGGCATGTCCCTCAACGATTGGCTGAACTCCACCCTCGGCGAGACTGCTCCCCCTAACTTTCGCGAATCTTACGACCAGCGTCCGCAAGCCCCGCACGTTCAAACCCGGGGACCGAGCCAGGAAAGCCGCGAAGTCGCCGACATCCACCAGCGGCTCGACGCGATCACCCAGCAGATTGAACGGATCTCCAAGCCCGCGCAGCGCCAGGACTCTTCACGACAGGATTCGTCCCGACAGGATTCGTCGCGACAGGACCCTTCGCGGCCAGACGCCGCGCGCGAGCAAGGCGTCGCGCGCCAGCTCAACGATGCGATCTCGCGGCTCGATGCGCGGCTGTCGCAAATCTCCCGGCCGCAGCAGCCTCAACCGCAGCAGCCCCCGGCTCAGCGCCCGGCGCCGGCCGACACGCGCCAGCGCCAGGCCGATGCGGTCGAGCGTGCGGCAGCGCAGGTCTATCGCAACTCCCCGCCCCTGAGCCCCGCCTCGTTCGACGTCGCCGTCGCCGAGATCACCGCGCGGCAGAGCGAGCTCGAGGGCTTCACGCCGCGGCAAATGCCGCCGCGCGCCGCGCCCTCGATCGCGCCCAATGCTGCGCCCTGGGCCGCTCCTGTCGCACCTCCGATGGCGCCACCCGCGCCTGCCTATGCTCCGCCGCCACCGCAGCCGGGGCCGGATTTTTCCGCGCTCGAGCGCCATTTGCTCAAGATCACGAGCCAGATCGAGTCGTTGCAGCGCCCCGACAATACCGAGCAGGCGATCAACGCGTTCCGCGGCGAGCTTGCCGAGATCCGCGCCGCCATCACCGAGGCGATGCCGCGGCGCGCGATCGAATCGATCGAGAACGAGATCCGCTCGCTGCACCGCCGGATCGACGAGACGCGTTCCAACGGCACCGACGGCCAGGTCCTGTCCGGCATCGAGCACGCGCTGTCCGACATCAAGCAGGTGCTGCGCACGCTGACGCCGGCCGAGCAGCTCACCGGCTATGACGAGGCGATCCGCAATCTCGGCGCCAAGCTCGACCTGATCCTGCGCGCCAATGACGATCCCTCGACGGTGCGCCAGCTCGAAGGCGCGATCACGGCACTGCGCGGCATCGTCTCCAACGTCGCGTCCAACGAAGCGCTGGCACGCCTGTCCGAAGACGTGCAGCTGCTGTCGTCCAAGGTCGACCAGGTCACCCGCGCCTCCGGCCAGGGCGACAGCTTCGCGGTGCTGGAGCAGCGCATTGCGGCGCTCACCGCGGCGCTGGAAACGCGCGAGCGGCCGCAAGCCACCGAGAGCACCGAGCACCTGGAATCCGCGATCCGCGCGCTGTCGGACCGCTTCGACCGCATGCAGGTCGGCAACGATTCGGCCTCGACCTTTGCGCATCTCGAACAGCGCGTCTCGTATTTGCTGGAGCGGATCGAAGCCGCCGCCGATCCGCGCAACGGCAATTTGAGCCGCGTCGAGGACGGGCTGCACGACATCCTGCGCCACCTCGAGCGGCAGCAGGCGACCTATTCCGCGCTGGCCGAGAGCCGCAGCTCCGTTGCCCCGGCCGATTCCGGAATGGTCGATCTGGTCAAGCGCGAGCTGTCCGACATCCGCTTCAGCCAGGCCGAGACCAACCGCAGCACGCAGGATTCGCTCGACGCCGTCCATAGCGCGCTCGGCCATGTCGTCGACCGCCTCTCCATGATCGAGGGCGATCTGCGCGCGGTGCGCACCGCGCCGCCGGCCCCCGCGCCAATGCCCATGCCGATGGCCGCTCCCATGGAGCCCGCGCCGCCGATGGCGCGCGAGCCGCGGCCGCAAGCCCAGCAGCAGCCGAAATACGATCCGAAGCCGGAGCTGCCCAACCCCGCCGCGCAGCAGCAGGCCCACGCGCCGCAACAGGCCCAAGGCGCCTTCGCCCAAGCCGCTTTCTCCGCCGCGCCGCGTGAATTCCATGCCGCTGCCCCTGCCGCGCCGCCGCCGGTGCCATCGGCACCACCGGTGCCGCCGCGCGCGATCAGCGAGATCCTGGAGCCGCACACGGCGCCCGCGCGCACCGCGCTCGCGCCGGAATTGCCGCCGGATCATCCGCTCGAGCCGGGCACACGGCCGGGCGGACGCCTCGCCACGCCATCGGAGCGCATCGCCGCCTCCGAGAGCGCGATCAGCGACATTCCCGCTGCGCCGAAAGAGCCGGTGTCGTCGTCGAGCTTCATCGCGGCCGCCCGCCGTGCCGCCCAGGCCGCCGCCGCGCAGCCGGAAAAGCCGGCCCGCGGTGCCAAGGGTAGTGCGAAGGCCGGCGCCGATCGCGGCAAGGACAAGGGCAAGGACGGCAGCTCGACCATCACCTCGAAGATCCGCTCGCTGCTGGTCGGCGCGAGCGTGGTCGTGATCGTGCTCGGCACCTTCAAGATGGCGATGAACCTGCTCGAGGGCACCCCGCCGCCGGCGCCGCAGGCCATGGACAATACGTTGAGGCAGCCCGCGCCGCAGGCTCCGCCGCCGCCCGTGATCGAGAACAAGCCCGCCACGCCCGAGCAGGTCACGCCATCGATGACCTCGCCGACGCCGATCGGACGGCAATCCCAGAACAACCCCGCGCCGGCTGCTCCCGCGCCCGGCCCGGCCAGCTCGGCCTCGGTTGAGATTCCGCCGGCGCCCGCCGCCTCTGTGCCGCCGCCTGCCGCGAGCAGCGACGTCACCGGCGCGCTGTCGGGCACGAGCCGCGCCAAGCTCAGCATGATCCAGGTGCCGCCGAGCGAAAAGCTGCCTGACGGCATCGGCGGCCCGGTGCTGCGCACCGCCGCGATGAAGGGCGATGCGACCGCGGCCTACGAGATCGGCTTGCGCTTTGCCGAAGGCAAGGGAGTTGCCACGAATTACGACGAAGCGGCCAAATGGTACGACCGCGCGGCGCAGGCTGGCGTGGTGCCCGCGACCTTCCGCCTCGGCACGCTCTACGAAAAGGGCCTCGGCGTGAAGAAGGACGCCGACATCGCCCGCCGCTACTACACCCAGGCCGCCGAGCGCGGCAACGCCAAGGCGATGCACAATCTCGCGGTGCTCGACGCCGATGGCGGCGGACGCGGCGCCAACTACAAGAGCGCGGCGCAATGGTTCCGCAAGGCCGCCGATCGCGGCGTTGCCGACAGCCAGTTCAACCTCGGCATCCTCTATGCCCGCGGCATCGGCGTCGAACAGAACCTCGCCGAATCCTACAAATGGTTCAGCCTCGCAGCTGCCCAGGGTGATGCGGACGCCTCCGGCAAGCGCGACGACGTCGCCAAGCGTCTCGACCCGCAATCGCTCGCCGCCGCCAAGCTCGCGATCCAGACCTTCAGCGCCGAGCCGCAGCCCGACGACGCCGTCAACGTTCCGGCCCCGAATGGCGGCTGGGACAGCGCGCCGCAGGCGAATGCAAAGCCGGCGCCGAAGCAAGTCGCGACCAAGCGCTCGGCCTCGGCAGCACATTAAGGGCGGTTTAGTACGCTTTCTCTGTCGTCGCTCGGCTTGACCGGGCGACCCGGTATTCCAGAGACGTCGGTTGGATACGGAGAAGCTGCGGCGTACTGGTGCCCCGGTCAAGCCGGGGCATGACAGCGGCGAATGTGGCGGAATCCTCGCCTCACAGCGAAGCTGTGATCTGATCCCTCTTAGCCCATTCACCACGCCCGAAATTCCCGGTCCCTCCCAACCGCAAATTCCGCTATTGAGGGGCGCGGCAACCGTTCCGACCTTCCCGCGAGCATTCCGCGACAATCGATCCGTCTCGCCGGCGTATGGTTCTTCGATGCAGCTCTATCTTCCGATCGCCGATCTTCCCGTCAACGTCTTCCTGGTGCTGGCCATGGGCGCCGCGGTCGGCTTCGTCTCGGGGATGTTCGGAATCGGCGGCGGCTTCCTGATGACGCCGCTGCTGATCTTCATCGGCATCACGCCGGCGGTCGCGGTCGCCTCCGTCACGAGCCACATTGCAGCCTCCTCGTTTTCCGGCGCGCTGTCTTACTGGCGGCGGCGCGCGATCGATCCGGCGCTGGCGAGCGTCCTGCTCTGCGGCGGCGTGACCGGCACGGCGCTCGGCGTGTGGACCTTCACGCAGCTTCGCGCGCTCGGCCAGCTCGATCTGATGATCGCGCTCTCCTACGTGGTGCTGCTCAGCACCGTCGGCAGCCTGATGTTCTCGGAAGGCCTGCGCGCGCTGATGCGGACCCGGCGCGGCGCGCTGCCGCCACGCCGCACCCACAACTGGATCCACGGCCTGCCGCTGAAGATGCGCTTCAAGCGCTCCAAGATCTATCTCTCGGTCATCCCCGTGGTGATCGTCGGCATCATGATCGGCTTCATCGGCGCCATCATGGGCATCGGCGGCGGCTTCATCCTGGTGCCGATCATGATCTATCTGCTGAGGGTGCCGACCTCGACGGTGATCGGGACCTCGATGGTCCTGACGCTCGTCACGATGCTGTTCGCGACCATGCTGCATGCGGTGACCAATCACCTCGTCGACGCCGTGCTGGCGCTGATCCTGATGGTCGGCGGCGTCACCGGCGCGCAGTTCGGCGTCCGCGCCGGGCAGAAGATCCGCGGCGAGCAGCTGCGGCTGCTGCTCGGCCTCTTGATCCTCTCGGTCGGAATCCGCTTCGCGATCGAGCTGGTGATCCGGCCGGAGGATCTCTTCACCATCCGCGAGCTGGGGGTGAGCGGATGATGCGCGCAGCTCTCGCATTCCTGCTCGTCCTGCTGCTCGGATCAGCCGCGCGCGCCGAGCGGCTGATCGTGTCGGTGTCCAACCACCGCGTCACGGTGACACCGAACTATTCCGGCGAGGAGCTGGTGCTGTTCGGCTCGGTGGAGAAGGACGCGACGACGCCCGCCGATCGCACCGCCTATGATCTCGTCGTCACCGTGATGGGCCCGCGCGCCGACATGGTGACGCGGCGCAAGGAGCGCACCTTCGGCATCTGGATCAACACCGACTACCGGCAGTTCCTGCAGGTGCCGAGCTATCTGGCGCTGTTCGCCAACCGTTCCTTTGAGGCGATCACCTCGCCCGAGATCGCGCGGCGGCAGCAGATCGGGCTGAACAACGTGCTGCTGACGCAGCGGGTCGGCGGCGATTATGCCGACGTGGTGCCGAACGACGCATTCCGCTCGGCCTTCATCCGCCTGCGCACCCAGCGCGGGCTCTATCGCGAGGATCCGAGCGCCGTCACGTTCCTGACGCCGACCCTGTTTCGCACCGGCATTCCGCTGCCGGCGGAGGTGCCGATCGGCACCTACGAGGTCGAGATCAGACTGTTTGCGAACGGCGCGTTCATCGGCAAGACCGAGACCGCGTTCGAGATCGTCAAGGTCGGCTTCGAGCAGTTCGTCGCGACCACCGCCAGGCAGAACGGGCTGATCTATGGCCTCGTCACCGCCGCGATGGCGCTGATGACGGGATGGATGGCGTCGATCGTGTTTCGGAAGGATTAGCCGCTGTCATTCCGGGGCGCGCGCAGCGCGAGCTCCGGTGCGCAATTGCGCACCTGAGAATCCATTCATCCGCGGAGTTGGTGCCCGATGGATTCCGGGCTCGAGGCTTCGCCTCGCCCCGGAATGACAGCTTCTAGGCGGCCGCCTTCGCCGGCCGCGTCACCAGATAGATGCCGAGCGCGACTGGAATGATCCCGAGCAGATCGCGCGCCTCGACGTGCTCGCCGAGCACGAGATACGCGAACAGCATGCCGAGCGGCGGCATCAGGAAATGATAGGCGCTGGCGGCGGTGGCGCCGCACACTTTCAGCAGATGAAACCAGAGCCAATAGGCGAGGATCGAGCCCCCCAGCACGAGGAAGGCGAAGGCGCCGAGCAGGCTCGGCGTGACATCGATCGCATGCACGTCGGCGAAGGTGAACGCGACCGGCGTCAGCACGATGCCGGCGGCAAGGTTCTGCACGCCGTTGCCGATCCACAAGGATCCCTTCGGCGCGAGCAGCTTGAACAGGATGGTGCCGGCAACGAGCGAGGCGAGCGAAGCCAGCGTGAAGACGATGCCATGCAGGGAATCCATGCCGACCGACAGGCGATGCCAGACGATCAGGGTCACGCCGGTGATGCCGAGCAGCAGGCCGCCGGCCTTGCGCCAGGTCATGCCTTCCCCGAGCAGCAGGGTCGCGAGCGCCGCGGTGAAGACCGGATTGGCCGAGACGATCAGGCCGCCGAGGCCGGCGGAGACCGATTGCAGGCCGGTGTAGCCGAGCCCGAGATAGAGCGCGTTGTTGGCAATCCCAAGTACGGCGAAGATCGCCGCATCGCGCCAGGTTAACGACCAGCTGTCGCCGCGGATCAGCGTGGCGCCCAGGATCAAAATGCCGGCGAGCGAGAAGCGCGCGGCGAGCAGGATCAGCGGCGGGCAATGGGTGACGCCGATCTTGCCGGCGACGAAGGCGTAGCTCCAGAGCAGGCAGAACAGGCCAATGGCGAGCGGCAGCGTGTTGAAGCGGCTGCGCGGAACGGGAATCGAGGGGGCGAGCGACATGGGGGCATTCTCCTGAGCCTCGATCTAGGGAGCTCGCTTGTCATTTGGAAATTAAATGATTAACTCTCTATCAGTGGATTTTCGAATGGAGGGCGGTTATGCTCGATCTCGAGCTGCTGCGCAGCTTCGTCTCGGTGGTCGAGGCCGGCGGCTTCACCCGCGCCGGCGAGCGCGTCCATCGCACGCAGTCGACCGTCAGCCAGCAGATCAAGCGGCTGGAGGACGATATCGGCCAGGTGCTCCTGCACCGCGACGGCAAGAATGTGCGCCCGACCGAGGCCGGCGAGCGGCTGCTCTCTTACGCGCGGCGTTTGCTCTCGCTCGCCGAGGAGGCGCGCGACGTGCTGCGCCAGCCGGATGGCGAAGGCGCAATCCGGCTCGGCATCCCCGAAGATTTCGCGGCGTACCGGCTGACCAAATTACTGGGCGCGTTCTCGCGCTCGCATCCGGGCCTGCGGCTCGACGTGCGCGCCGACCAGAGCAAGCATCTGGCGCGCGATCTCGAACGCGGCGAGCTCGACGTGGCGCTATTCAAGCGTGCGGCCGGCGAGAAAGGCGCCATCGCGGTTTGGCCGGAGCGCGTGCACTGGGTCACCAGCAAGGGCCATCCGGTCGATGTCCATGCCGCATCCGTGCCGCTGATCGGTTTTCCGACCGGCTGCCTCTATCGTGCCGGCGCCATCCACGCGCTGGAAAGCGTCGGCCGCGCCTGGCACATGGCCTATTCCTCATCGAGCCTCTCCGGCATCCAGGCCGCGGTCGCCGCCGGCATGGGCCTCAGCATCTTGTCGGAAATGTCGATCCAGTCCGACCACCGCGTGCTGACGGCGAAGGACGGTTTTGCGCCGATCAACAAGACCGAGGTCGCGCTGATGGCCTCGCCCGATGCGAGCCCGGCAACGCTGCGGCTTGCGGATCGTCTCGCCGAGTTTTGCGATGCGGTGCAGGCCAAGGCGGCCTGAAGGCGGCTTGAAGGCGGCTTGCGACGCGCGATGGCCGCCGCCGCTCAATTCGCCGCGGACATCAGCCTGTCGCCGCACGCATTCGCATGAAACTTGCCGCCGCATTGGCGCTTGATGGCGGCGCAGCGGGCCGCGGGCGAGGCATTCTGCGGGACCGTGAAGCCGCAGCTCAGGCCGTCGGCGCTACGCCCGGGCTTGCCGGCGGCAAACGCGGCACTGGAGGCGCTGATGCAGACGACGAGCAGGGCCGCCGCGGCGATTTCGATCAGCAGTCTCATGGGAATGTTCCTCCACACTGATGGCTGAATTGATCGGCAATCTTAGCACCGAATCCCGGTTTCTCCGTGCTCGTCCGGGTTCCCAAAGCGGCCCATTCCTTGCATAAATCGACGCCAGCGCAATGCACGGCCGCGCCGGTGACGATTTCGGTGCAGGGGCAGGACGCGTAGGGTGAGTAGTGTTCTTTCGACCAGGAAGTGACGGCTTTGCAAGATCAATCGTTCCAGCCCAGTTTTCCCGCCTCCGCGCAGCCCATCGACGAACTCGCGCTGGCTGAGATCAAGGGCGCGATCCTGGCGAAGTTGCGCCTTGCCATCGGCAAGGATGCCGGCATGGCAACCAGGCACGATTGGTATCAGGCCGCTGCGCTCACGCTGCGCGACCGCGTCGTGCATCGCTGGCTCACGGCCGAGAAGCACAGCTACGACGCGGGCCGCAAGCGCGTCTATTATCTCTCGCTCGAATTCCTGATCGGCCGTCTCTTCACCGATGCGCTCAACAACATGGGCCTGCTCAAGATCTTCGAGGTCGCGCTCGGCGATCTCGGTGTCTCGCTGCCTGAGCTGCGCAAATGCGAGCCGGACGCCGCGCTCGGCAATGGCGGTCTCGGGCGGCTCGCAGCATGCTTCATGGAGAGCATGGCGACGCTGTCGATCCCCGCGATCGGCTACGGCATCCGCTATGATTACGGCCTGTTCCGCCAGATCATCAACCAGGGCTGGCAGCAGGAATATCCCGACGAATGGCTGAGCTTCGGCAATCCCTGGGAATTGCAGCGGCCCGAAGTGATCTACGACATCAATTTCGGCGGCGGCGTCGAGCATGTCGACGACAAGGGCCGCGACCGCGCGATCTGGCATCCGGGCGAGACCGTGCAGGCGATCGCCTATGACACGCCGATCGTCGGCTGGCGCGGCCAGCACGTCAACGCGCTGCGCCTGTGGTCGGCGCGTTCGCCCGATCCGTTGAAGTTAGATGCCTTCAACAAGGGCGACTATGTCAGCGCCACCGCCGAGCAGTCGCGCGCGGAAGCGATCTGCAAATTCCTCTATCCGAACGACGAGAGCCCGGCAGGCCGCGAGCTGCGCCTGCGCCAGGAATATTTCTTCGTCTCGGCCTCGCTTCAGGATCTCGTCAAGCGACACCTTGCGTCCGACGGCCAGCTGCGCAGCCTGTCGTCCAAGGTCGCGGTGCAGCTCAACGACACCCATCCGAGCCTCGCCGTCACCGAGCTGATGCGGATCCTCGTCGATCTGCACAATTTCCGCTGGGACGAGGCCTGGAAGATCACGGTCGCCACCCTCTCCTACACCAACCACACGCTGCTGCCCGAGGCGCTGGAGACCTGGCCGGTCGAGCTGTTCGAGCGGCTGCTGCCGCGGCATCTCGAGATCATCTACCGCATCAACGTGCAGCATCTGGCGCTGGCCGAAGCGCGCTGCCCCGGCGACATCGACTTCCGCGCCTCGGTCTCGCTGATCGATGAGAAGAGCGGGCGCCGCGTGCGCATGGGCCAGCTCGCCTTCGTCGGCTCGCACCGCATCAACGGCGTCTCGGGCATGCATTCGGACCTGATGCGTGAGACCGTGTTCCACGACCTCAACCATCTCTATCCCGGCCGCATCACCAACAAGACCAACGGCATCACCTTCCGCCGCTGGCTGATGCTGGCGAACCCGAAGCTGACCGATCTGTTGCGCGAGACCTGCGGCGAGGCGGTGCTCGACGATCCGACCCAGCTCTCGCTGATCGAAGCGCGCGCCAGCGACGTCGAATTCCAGAAGAAGTTCCGCAGCGTCAAGCTTCACAACAAGACCGCGCTGGCGCGCCTGATCGGCGAACGGCTCGGCATCAAGGTCGACCCGACCGCGCTGTTCGACGTGCAGATCAAGCGCATCCACGAATACAAGCGCCAGCTCCTCAATGTCATCGAGACCGTCGCGCTGTACCAGGCGATCAAGGACGATCCCACCGGCAATTGGGTGCCGCGGGTGAAGATCTTCGCCGGCAAGGCTGCCGCGAGCTACCGCTACGCAAAACTGATCATCAAGCTGATCAACGACGTCGCGGAGGTCGTGAACAACGACCCCACGATCGGCGGCAAGCTCAAGGTGGTGTTCCTGCCCGATTACAATGTCAGCCTCGCCGAAGTGATCATTCCGGCGGCCGACCTGTCCGAGCAGATCTCGACCGCGGGCATGGAAGCGTCCGGCACCGGCAACATGAAGCTGGCGCTGAACGGCGCCATCACCATCGGCACGCTCGACGGCGCCAATATCGAGATCCGCGACCATGTCGGCGCCGAGAACATCGCGATCTTCGGCATGGAGGCCGGCGACGTCATGATCCGGCGCAAGCAGGGGCTGGACGCCTCCGACCTGATCCTCAATTCGCCGAAGCTGCAGCGCGCCATCAATGCGATCGGCACCGGCGAGTTCTCGCCCGGCGACCCCGGACGTTTCGAGTCGATCGCGCACGCGCTGCGCTATCTCGACCATTACATGGTCAGCGCCGATTTCGATTCCTATTACGAGGCGCAGCGCAGCGTCGATGCGCGCTGGCTGGTCTCGCCGGCCTGGACCCGTGCCTCCATCCTCAACGTCGCGCGCATGGCCTGGTTCTCCTCGGACCGCACCATCCGCGAATACGCCGAGGAGATCTGGAACGTGCCGGTCAATCCGACCACGCCGCTGCTGCCGAACCTGCGCGACGCCGCGGGCTGATTTTTCCGCAGCATGGAAGCGCGGTTACTCGATACGTAATTGCGCATCCGGGCAATGGCTGTGATATGACGACCGTCATTCCGGGGCGGCTCGCAGAGCCGAACCCGGAATCTCGAGCTTCCGGGTTCGATGCTCTGGGCCGCGCTACGCGGTCCCGTCGCATCGCCCCGGAATGACAGACGGAAACACACATGCACGCCAAGCTCCCGCACCCCTTCGACGACGCCACCCGCGTCACCGCCGGCGACTCCAGCTGGCAGGGGCACACCAGCGACGATTATTGGGCCTTCGTCGGCCCGTTCGGCGGCGCCACCGCCGCGACCATTTTGCGCGCGCTGATCGACCATCCGGAACGCGCCGGCGATCCGCTAGCCCTCACGGTCAATTATTGCGCGCCGATCGCCAAGGGGCCGTTCGATCTCGACGTGCGGCTGGTGAAGGCCAACCGCTCCAGCCAGCACTGGAGCGTCGAGCTCAGCCAAGGCGGCGGCGAGGTCGCAACGCTCGCCACCGCGGTGTTCGCCGAGCGCCGGCCGTCCTGGGAGCACCGGGTGGCGCAATATCCCGATGCAAAGCCGTTCGAAGCGACGCTGCCGTTCCCGAAGATCGCGGCGTCCTGGGCCAACCAGTATGAATTCCGCTTCGTCGAGGGCGAGATGCGGATCGGCCCGCAGCAGGCCGAGCCCGCCAGCACCTATTCGAAGATCTGGATCAGCGACCGCACGCCGCGCAAGCTCGACATGCTGTCGCTGATGTCGATGTCGGACGCCTTTTTCGGCCGCATCTTCCACGCTCGGCGCGAGCTGGTGCCGTTCGGCACGGTGTCGCTGACGACCTATTTCCACACCGACAGCGACGAGCTCGCGGCTGAGGACATCACGCGCGTGCTGGCCACCGCCGATTCGAAGATCATGCACAAGAGCTACGCCGACCAGAACGCCGAGCTGTGGTCGCCGAACGGAAGGCTGCTCGCGACCTCGACACAGATCGCGTATTTCAAGGCGTGAGCTTTCGCCACCCGTCGTCCCGTTCTTGCCGGGGTTCCTAACCCGCCATTCGCTGCCTCAGGCTCTGATAAAACGCCGTCTCGAAATTCATGTAACCGATGAACGACGTTGGATCGCCGAACGGAAGAATCTGCGTGGCCCAGAACCCGCCGAACCCGTTCTGCCGGTCGATCCAATAGAACAGATTGGCAAGGCCCGCCCAGCCGAGGGCGCCGGCGGGACGCCCGGTGGGTGCTTCCTGGTCGTTGATCATGAACGAGAGCGCCCAGGACTTTGGCTGGCCCGGGAAGAACTCGGCATCATTGCACAGCGCCGGGATGACGCCGGTGATCGGTGTCACCTTCTTGTCTCCGAGATGATTCTTCTCCGCCATGCGCACGGTCTCCGCCTTCAGCACGCGGCCATGCTCGCCGGCACCGTCATTCAACCACATCCGGATGAAACGCATGTAATCGCCGACCGTGCCGTAAAGGCCATGGCCGCCCATATGCACTTCAGGCTTGGCGGGGAGCTCGAAATCCATCGGCGTCAACGAGCCGTCGGCGCCGCGCGCGTGGATCCCCGCCAGTTTGCTGCGCATGGCGTCGGTCAGCTCGAAGGTCATGCTCTTGATTCCGAGCGGCTCGAAGATGCGCGTATTGAAAACCTCTCCAAGCCGGCGCCCGGCGATGGCCTCGACGATTTGGCCGCACCAGTCGAGATTGGTGCCGTAGTCCCAGCGCTCGCCCGGATCGAACAGCAGCGGCGTCATCAGGCAGGCTTTGGAAGCGGTGATGACGCTGGGCTGACCCTTCTCCTCGGCCAGGCGGTTGTAGGTGTGGTTGATGAAGTCGTAGCTGAGACCGGCGGTATGCGTCATCAGCATCCGCGTGGTGATGTCCCGCTTGGGCGCCCGCAGCATCGGCTCACCCGCGGCATCGAAGCCCTCGATGACCTGGAGCTTGCCGATGTCCGGAGCGTAGCGCTTGGCCGGTGCGTCGAGATCGAGCTTGCCCTCTTCGACGAGTTGCAGCACGGCCGTGCCGGTGACCGCCTTGGTCGTGGAGAAGATGGCGAAGATGCTGTCGGTCGTCATCTCGGCTGGCTGGTCGACACGCCTTTTCCCCGCTGCGCCTTCGTAGATGTTGCGATCGCGGTTCGTCACCATCGCGACGACGCCGGGCACACGCGGCGTGGATGTGACGACGCCGCCGAGAACGGCGTCTGCGGCGGCACCGAAATTCGTGCTCATTTTTGTCCTCCCGTTTGTACTGGATGAATTCCGTCGATGCAGCGCCTCGCGAGCACTCAATTCATGGTAAAACCCTGGTAGCCGCTGGCAGCGACCTCGTTGCATTTCTGCCGATAGGCGCCGACGCCCCCGCAATAGGACAGAACGCGGCGCGGTTTGCCTTCGACGTTCGAGCCCAGGTACCAGGAATTGGTCTTCGCGATCAGCGTCGCATTGGCGATCTCATCGTGATGCGCCACCCATCCGTCTTCGGCATCCTTGGTCGGCTCAACCACCTTCAGGTTCTTCGTACGCACGAACCTGATGCAATCGTCGATCCATTCGACCTGCTGCTGGAGACAGGTGGTCATGTTGCAGAGCGCAGCCGACGGAGCCAGCGGCACCGCAGTCGTGAACAGGTTCGGATAGCCGTGAACCTGCAGGCCCATCGTGGTGCGGATATCCTTGCTCCAATCCTCCTTCAGCGACCGCCCACCGCGGCCCCTGATATCGATGCGCGTCAACGCGCCGGTTCCGGCGTCGAATCCAGTCGCCAGAACGATGACGTCGAGCTCGTGGATCGTCCCGTCCGCGGTCTGGATACCCGTGGGTGTCACGCGTTCGATCGGATTGGCCTTGACGCTGACGATCTCGACATTGGGGCGATGGAAGGCTTCGAGGAAGTTCTGCTCCAGTGGCACCCGATGCGTCCCGAAACCGTAGTCGGCCGGAATCAAGGCATCGCACAGCTTTGGATCCTTCAGTCGCTCGCGCATCTTCTCGCGCACGAAGCCCGAGATTTCGGCGTTGACCTCGGCGTCGAAGAACAACTCGGCGAAGGACGATATCCAAAGCTTCAGGGAGCCGTCGTTCCAGCAATCCTCGATCACCTCCCGGCGCCGCTCCGGCGTCAGGCCGGCCCAGGCGTGCTCGAAATCATATTCGAATCCGGTGAAGGTATGCGGCAGGCGCTCCGTGAGATGCTGGAATTTCGACTTGTAGGCCTCCGCATCTTCCTCGCTGTACTTGGGATTCTTCATCGGAATCATGTATTGCGGCGTGCGAACAAAGACTTTCAGATGACCGACCTCGCCGGCGATCGTCTGGATGACCTGGATGCCGGTTGCGCCGTTGCCGATAACGCCGACGCGCTTGCCGCCGAATTCGACCGGCTCCTTGGGCCAGCGCGCCGTGTGGAACAGCTGCCCCTTGAACGTCTCCTGTCCCGGAAACGATACGTGCGGGGCGGAGAGCATGCCGCAACAGGTGATCAGAAACTGGGTGTCGATCACGTCACCCCTGTCGGTCGTGACCAGCCAGCGCTGTGTGGCTTCGTTGAAATGGGCGCTTTTGACGATCGTCCCGAACTGGATGTCCTTGCGCAGATCGAGGCGGTCGGCGATGTAGTTGAGCCAGCGCTCGATTTCCGGCTGGCCGGGGAATTTCTCGCTCCAGCTCCATCCCTTGTAGAGCTCCTCGGAGAACAGATACTGGTAGATGTGGCTCTCTGAATCGAAGCGGGCGCCGGGATAGCGATTCCAATACCAGGTGCCGCCCACGCCTGCGCCCGCGTCAATGGCCCTGACCTTCACTCCCTGTTCGCGCAAACGGTAGAGCTGATAGAGCCCGGCGACGCCGGCTCCAACAACCACCGCGTCGAATTTCGCCGTTACATGCGCGCCATTGCTTCCATTGGGTTTGGTCGCCGTTTCTGCCATTTTTCCCTCCTGGCTCTTCCCAGAGCGCGCGGCCTTCCTCACCCGTCGTGTGATCGGATGGTCGTGCATCGCGTCAATTGTCGGTCCCGCGAGCGCTTGCGGCTTTTCACCGTTCTTCCGCACTTGCCCGGAACGCGAGGGAGGCTATGAGGCGGGCTGCGTTCCCGGCTTGAACAAAACCGACAATCCTTTGAATGAAGCCGGAGGCCGGCGCCGACCTCGCCCGAGCTCGCTTGGCAAATGGCAAATCCGGCCTATGCTGCTGCCTTGCCGATCGGCCAATGAGAACAACAAGCAGTCGACCCGCCAAAACTCCAGGGAGGAGGCTCGCGCGATGGGGCAGTTCATCACGGTCGAGGAGCTGCCACGCTATGCTCCCGGCGAAATGATGCTGGACAGTTCGGCGGTGGGAAAAGCCGATTTTCGGCTGCGCGTGTTCCGCTATGCGCCATCCGATATCTGGGTGCCGCCGTCCGATAACTTTCTGATCGTAATCTATCGCGAAGGCACCACGGCGATGAAACGCCGCGTGACCGGATCCTGGAAGCAGGATCATGTCGGCCGCGGCGTCACGACGCTGCTGACGCGCGCGGAAGCTTCGAACTGGCGATGGTGCCATGACCTCGAAGTCAGTCATTTCTACATCTCGCCTAGTCTCATGGCGAAGACCGCAAGCGAGGCTTTTGACCGGGATACCGAAAGCGTCGAGCTTCATGATCTGCTCAGGATCGAGGATCCGGTCCTGACCTGGATTGCTGACCAGATGGTGCAGGAGGTTTCCGCAGGAGGTCCGGGCGGCCGGCTCTGCTACGACGCCATGGCACTTCAGGCGAGCGTCCACATCCTGCGAAAATATGCCTCAGTGCAGTTCAAGCTGCCCTGTGCGCAAGGGCGCTTCAGGCCGGCGCATGCGCGGATGATCGAGGACTATATCGAGCAGAACATCTTCCGGAATATCACGCTCGACGAACTGGCCAACATCTGCAACTGCACGCCGGTGCAGTTCACCCGCAAGTTTCAGGTGCATTATGGCATGCGCCCGCACGCCTACGTCCTCACCCGCAAGGTGAAGCGCGCCTGCGAACATCTGCGCAAGGACCGGCTTGCACTGAAGGAGATCGCCCTCTTGAGCGGATTCTCCGACCAGAGCCATCTCAACCGGATCTTTCGCAGGCATATGAGTGCGACTCCCGCAGAATATCGCAAGCAATGCACAGGCTAGGCAGCCTGACGATGCTCAGGCCGCGAAAGAAAGGGCGGCTGATCAAGCCGCCCTTTCACGTCAATCACATCTTGCGAGAAGTTACTCCGCCGCGAGCTTCACGTCCGGCGCGGCGGCGCGCACCTCGGCGTCCACCTGGGCTTCGAACTTGGCAAAGTTCTTCTGGAACATGCCGACCAGCGCGCGGGCGGTCTTGTCGAACTCGTCCTTGTCCTTCCAGGTGTTGACCGGGTTGAGGATCTCAGCCGGCACGCCGGGCAGCGCGGTCGGGACCGCGAAGCCGAAATACTTGTCGGTGCGGAATTCGACGTTGCGAAGCGAGCCGTCGAGCGCGGCGGTGAGCAGCGCACGCGTCACCTTGATCGGCATGCGCGAGCCGACACCATACTTGCCGCCGGTCCAGCCCGTGTTGACCAACCAGCAGTCGACATTGTGCTGGGCGATGAGGTCGCGCAGCATGTTGCCGTAGACGCTGGGGTCGAGCGGCAGGAAGGGCGAGCCGAAGCAGGTCGAGAATTCCGGCTGCGGCTCGTTGCCGAGACCGCGCTCGGTGCCCGCGACCTTGGCGGTGTAGCCGGACAGGAAGTGATACATCGCCTGCGCCGGCGAGAGCTTGGCGATCGGCGGCAACACGCCGAAGGCGTCGGCGGCGAGCATCACCACGTTCTTCGGCTGCGGCGCGCGGCCGGTGCGCGAGGCGTTCGGGATGAAGTCGAGCGGATAGGCCGAGCGCGTGTTCTCGGTCTTGGAGCCGTCGTCGAAATCCACCACGCGGGTGTCTTCGTCGAGCACGCAGTTCTCGAGCACCGCGCCGAAGCGGGTCGAGGCCGCGAAGATCTCGGGCTCGGCTTCCTGCGACAGCTTGATGCACTTGGCGTAGCAGCCGCCTTCGAAGTTGAAGACGCCGTTCGGGCCCCAGCCGTGCTCGTCGTCGCCGATCAGCGTGCGGTTGGGATCCGCCGACAGCGTGGTCTTGCCGGTGCCGGACAGGCCGAAGAAGATCGCCGCGTCGCCCTTGGCGCCGACATTGGCCGAGCAATGCATCGGCATCACGCCGCGCTCGGGCAGATAATAGTTCAGCGTGGTGAAGACCGACTTCTTCATCTCGCCGGCATAATAAGACCCGCCGATCAGGACGATCTTGCGGGCGAAATCGATCGCGACGACGTTCTCCGACTTGCAGCCGTGACGTTTGGGATCGGCGCGGAAGCTCGGCATGTCGATGATGGTGAGCTCCGGCACGAAGGTCGGCAGCTCGATCGCCTCGGGGCGAATCAGCAGCGTGCGGATGAACAGCGAGTGCCAGGCGAGCTCGGTGAAGACACGGGTCTTGATCCGGTAGGCCGGGTCGGCACCACCATAGAGATCCTGCGCGAACAGCTTCTTGCCTTCGGCGTGCTTGAGGAAGTCCTGATAGAGCGTCTCGAACTGCTCTGCGGTGATCGACTGGTTGCCGGCCCACCACATCTTCTTGTCGGTGGTGGCGTCACGCACCGTGAACTTGTCCTTCGGGCTGCGCCCGGTGAACTCGCCAGTGTCGGCGCAGAGTGCGCCGTCAGCGGACAGCACCGCCTCGCCCGCAGTGAGCGAGTATTGATAGAGTTGCGGCGCACCGAGGTTCCAGTGAACCTGCTTGAGATTCTTTAAACCGAACTTGTCGGCGCCGAAGGCACCGTTGCGCACGCCCGTCTCTTGCACGAAAAATCCTCCTAGAACCCGCGACATTCAGCGCGACCAGAACTTCAGCACCATCGCGGTCACCGTGATTTATAGGCCAACCGGCCTCGGCTGGGCGACCTAATAATGATGAACGCTGGCGTTGCCAAGCTGATCCCGCAGGATTTGGTTTATTCAAGGACCGCGCCAAACGTCGCGCATGTCAGCTCTGAGCAGCTGCATCAAAAAATCACGAATGATCGCGCAACCAAATGCGGAATTCGGCGTTGATGATGGTTTTTGCGACGCACAATTCCGGCTGCCGGCTTATCGTACCTCGCCTTCGCCAATGAGCGCGAACGGTCCCCACATCGCCGGGTAGGCGTTGCGCGGTGACGAGGTGTCGTCGACAAACGTTAACATCGCGCGGCGCAAGGCTTCGGCGCGACCGATTTTCGGTTCGTTCTTCAGCAACTCGAACGTCGATGTGGTGAGGCGGGTGGCGGCTTCCGAATCCACGGCCCAATGCGAGACCAGAAGCGCACGGGCACCGGCATAGAAGAAAGAGCGCGCCAATCCCGACAGCGCTTCGGCCCCGGGCTTGTCGCCGGCGATGGTGTTGCAGGCGGACAGAACCACCCAATCGGCGTTGAGCTTGAGCTGGGCCACTTCGCTCGCGGTCAGAAGGCCGTCGTCGAGCTCAGACGGCTGATCGGGAATGGACAATGCAAGCGAGGGCTCGCCCAGTCCCTTGACGTCGCCGGCGACGAGGCCGTGGGTGGCAAAATAGATGATGCCGTATTGGGCAAGCGCTGCACGCTTCAGCGTCGTTTCGCTGGCATCGCGTCCGAGATGGATGTCGGCATCAGTGGCGCCGACGTCCCTCGCCACCGCGTTCAGCTCATCGGCGGTATCGGGCAGTTGCGGCAACGCCTGCGCCAGCCGCGCGCGATCGACCCCGGCGCCGCGCCAGAAATCGGTATAGGCAATCGTCGCAATGCTGCGCGCCGCGACCTTGCCGCCTGCGGCGCGACGGTCGGCGGGCCCTTCGGCTGCGGGATTGAAGACGGGATCGCCGAAGCCGGTCATCGGCTTTGCGCCCTGATCCCTGCGCGCGAAGGCACGCAGCGATTTCAGGCTGATCACCGACGGCAGCACCGAGACGGCCTGACGCCTGAGCAGCCAGGCGGCGTCGCGATAGCCGTCGAGCCTGTCCGGAATCGCGGCCTGCGGCTTCTCGGTGACCAGCAGATGGAACGGCAATGCGGTCAGCGCCGCCGATGGCACGACCAGCAGATTGCGCTTGTCCTTCGTCAACGCCTCGACCGGGCCGAGCAGCGCGACATAGAGCTCGTTGGCGAGCGCGAGATCGAACAGGCCCGATTTGCCGGAGGCATCGCGCGCCTTGCCGACATCCAGCCCCCTGCGGAAGGCCGAGACTTTCCGCGCCATTGCGTCCGCGCCGAGCGAGATCTCCTTCCAGTCGGCGCCATCGCGCGTGATCGCGATGACGTAGCTCCGCTTGTCGACGACGGAATAGATCACCATCGCCTCATCGGCCGACAGCAGCGGCTGGATGTCCTTCACCGCCAGCGGCAGCGGGTTGGAGAGCGAGGCGTAGTCGGGAAACTCGAGCGTGAGCGACTTTTGCAGCCCCGCGCGTTCGCTTGCAATCGCAACGATCCGCGCGCGGCTGCGCTGCTCGGCCGCGACGTCCCGCTGCGCCGATTGCTTCGACACCGCGGTGATGATCGCCTTGTCGAGCGCCTCGGCCTCGGCCGCGAGATCCTGATCCCGACGCACCAGCTCGGCGAGCCGATCGCTGCCGGCGGCCAATCGCACCGCGAGCTTGTTCACGGCAGAGGCGGCGGAAGATTGCGTGCCGCGCTGGATCGCGCCGAGCGCGTCATCGAGCGCTCCGTCGCCGGGCAGCAAAGTTTGCTGGCGCGCAGCGAACAGAACCGGCAGCACGGTGCGCAGCTGCGCGCGGTTGGCGGCAAGCGTCTTCTGCGCAAACGGCAAGGCCTCGGCGGTGCGGCCTGACACCTGAAGGAAATAAGCGAGATTGCTGGTCGAGGTCACGACATCGGGATGATCCACCCCGAGCGCCCGCTCGCGGATGGCAAGCGCGCGGCGATAGAGCGGCTCGGCCTCGGCATAGCGCTGCTGGTGCTCGTAGAGCCCGGCGAGATTGTTGAGCGAGCGCGCCACGTCGGGATGATCCGGGCCCAGCACCTTTTCGCGGATCGCGAGCGAGCGCTTGATCGGCGCTTCGGCATCGGCATCGCGGTTGAGGTCGCGATCGACCTGGCCGAGATTGTTCAGGACGGTGGCAACCGCGGGATGCTCGGGCCCGGCGGCCTTCTGATAGATCGCGAGGGCCCGCTGAAACAGCGGCTCGGCGT
Source organism: Bradyrhizobium sp. CCBAU 65884 (assembly GCF_028128835.1). Classification (NCBI taxonomy): domain Bacteria; kingdom Pseudomonadati; phylum Pseudomonadota; class Alphaproteobacteria; order Hyphomicrobiales; family Nitrobacteraceae; genus Bradyrhizobium; species Bradyrhizobium sp. CCBAU 65884. The sequence goes on from NZ_LBJU01000117.1 coordinate 114,432, forward strand.
CGGCAAAATGCTCCTGCTTCACGTAGAGCGTGGCGAGATTGTTCAGGGCCTGGCCGACATCGGGATGCTCGCGCGACAGCGCCTTTTCGCGAACGGCCAGCGCACGCTTGAACAGCGGTTCGGCTTCGGTGAAGCGGCTCTGCCGCTGATAGAGCGCGGCGAGATTGTTCAGGAGCGGCGCAATCTCGACGCTGCCCTGACCGGTCCCCTTCTCCATCAGCGCGATGGCGCGTTTGTAGAGCGGCTCGGCCTGATCGTCGTGGCCCTGGTCGGCGTAAATCTGCCCGAGATTGTTGAGCGCCGCGGCGAGGTCGCGGTTGTTGCTGGTCTTCTCGAGCGAGGCCACCATGGCCTGCGCCAGCGGCAGCGCCTCCGAATATTTGCCGGCGCTCCGGAGCGCATTGATGCGCCCGCTCTGCGCCGACAGATCGCTCTTCTGGGCAAGGCCGGGCGTGGCAAGCGACGTGGTGATCGCGAGCGCCAGACCCGCAGCCAATGCCAAACGACGACGCGCCATGAACCCTCTCGCTGCGAGCCTTGAGACCTGACCGTCTTGGGTCGCAGCGATGGGTCGCGGCGTTCAAATTGTTGCGTTCTAGTCCATCTTCATGCGCGCTTCGCCAGCGAGGCGGACCAGCATCTTGCGCAGCGACGTGCCGTCCGTCACCCGCTCCGGGAAGTCCAGCCGCAGCGCGGTCTGGCCGTCCTGCATATCGAGGCCTTCCGGATCGCAGCCGGTGCAACGCCAGTCCCCCGCGGCAGCGCCAAGGAGCTTTGTCGCATAGAGGCCCATGGCGTCGCGATGATCGGCATTCATATGCGTGACCGCCCCCTCCTCCGCTGCCAGCAGATCTTCGGCGCCGGAGAGGTCCGTGAGGAACTGGGCGGGCTTGAGATCGACGATCCGGCCGAAGCCGGCGACCAGATGAGTTCCCGTGGGGCGGATCCGGAAAAAAGAGAAATCCTTAAAGGAAACAAAGCCTTCCGCCGACGGATGCGCATTGAGATAACGTCGCTGGAGCAAATCCCTCGCGGCATCAGCCTGCTCCGCCCGGCCGGACAGCATGATCCGGGCGCCTTCCAGCGGATCGCCCGCCGCCCGCTCGTCCAGCATCAGGGAGACCCTGCTGTCGGCGAGAAGGTTCCTTGTATGCACGGCGAGGCCCGAGATCAGCAGGATGGGGGAACCGTCGGGATGGCTGGCCAGATTGACCAGGGAACAATAGGGGTCGCCGCTGCCGGCCATGAGAGTTGCCAGCGCCCCCTGCCGCGATCGCCGCAGCAGGGATTTGGCGAGCTTTGCGGGGTCGAAATCAGGGGTCGGTTGCATCGGCTTTCTCGGCTCAGGTGGTTGCAAGGGAGGCCTTTTTTCGGGTAAACGGGGGCCTGGTTATGGGTCGACATGCGGCGAATCTGCCGCGTTTCGTGGAACTTGGTCACACTTCAGCCCAGCTTGCATTGCTCGGTGACAAGGTTCGAACGCCGACATCGGCACCCATGTATGCGGCGCATCAGTGGATTGCTCGCCGTTTCAAGCCACGACCCAAACGGAAAGCAGAAAGCAGAGGCTCATGCCCACAATCGCTTTGGTCGACGACGACCGCAACATTCTCACATCCGTCTCGATCGCGCTGGAAGCCGAAGGCTACCGCATCATGACCTACACCGACGGCGCTTCCGCGCTTGACGGTTTCCGCACCACCCAGCCCGATCTCGCCATCCTCGACATCAAGATGCCGCGCATGGACGGCATGGAGACGCTGCGCCGGCTCAGGCAGAAGTCCGACCTGCCGGTGATCTTCCTGACCTCCAAGGACGAGGAGATCGACGAGCTGTTCGGCCTCAAGATGGGCGCCGACGATTTCATCCGCAAACCGTTCTCGCAGCGTCTCCTGGTCGAGCGCGTCAAGGCGGTGCTGCGCCGCTCGGCGCCGAAGGACCCGACCGTCGCGCCGAAGGAGAACGACGCCAAGGCGCTCGACCGCGGCCTGCTGCGCATGGATCCGGAACGGCATACCTGCACCTGGAAGAACGAGCCGGTGACGCTGACCGTCACGGAATTCCTGATCCTGCAGGCGCTCGCGACCCGGCCCGGCGTGGTGAAGAGCCGCAACGCGCTGATGGACGCCGCCTATGACGACCAGGTCTATGTCGACGACCGCACCATCGACAGCCACATCAAGCGGCTGCGCAAGAAGTTCAAGGTGGTCGACAACGAGTTCGAGATGATCGAGACGCTGTACGGCGTCGGCTACCGCTTCAAGGAAGCCTGAGGCGCGAGGCGCCTTCACGAAAGACTGAGAGCATCGCCGGTTCTGATTTCATCGGGACCGGGATGGCTCTAGGATGCGAGGACCATTGCCACGAGCTGTCCTAACGCGGGCGTAAGCATTGCTTGACCGAACGCAGCCTGACGAGAACCAGAGCGCCGGGGAGATCACATCCGACGGCGTTCCGGAGCAATTTGCCGAAGACAAGCCGCAGGGCTTCCGACCGCTGAACTGGCTCAAGCGCGCCGGGCAATTCTTCTTCGCGCTGTCCTTCTCCAGCCTGACCCGCCGCATCGTCTCGCTCAATCTCGCCGGCCTCGTCGCGCTGGTGGCGAGCATCCTGTATCTGTCGCAATTCCGCGCCGGACTGATCGACGCGCGGGCGCAGAGCCTCCTGGTGCAGGCCGAGATCATCGCCGGCGCGATCGCGGCCTCCGCCACGGTGCAGACCAACGCCATCACCATCGATCCCGACCGGCTGCTCGACCTCAAGCCGGGCGAGACCTATGGCGGCTCGGACGAGTACTCGCCGCTGGACTTCCCGATCAATCCGGAGCGCGTGGCGCCGGTGCTGCGCACGCTGATCTCGCCGACCAAGACGCGCGCCCGCATCTACGATCCGAACGGCAGCCTGCTGCTCGACAGCCGCAACCTCGAAAACGTGCTGCGCCTCGACCTGCCGCCGCCGGCGGAGAAGCCCGGCTTCGTCGAGCGCGGCATGGTCGCGGTGCGCACCTGGCTGAACCGCGGCGACTTGCCGCTCTATCGCGAGCTCGGCCCCGAGAACGGCAACGGCTATGCCGAGGTGGGCGATGCGCTCCAGGGCCAGAAACGCTCGATGGTGCGGGTCAATGCCCGCGGCGAGGTGATCGTCTCGGTCGCGGTCCCGGTGCTGCGCTCGCGCGCGATCCACGGCGCGCTGATGCTGTCGACGCAAGGTGACGACATCGACCAGATGGTCACTGCCGAACGCCTCGCCATCCTGAAAGTCGGCGGCGTCGCGGCCGCCGTCATGATCATGCTGTCGCTGCTGCTTGCGAGCACGATCGCCGGGCCCGTGCGCCGGCTTGCCGACAGCGCCGAGCGCGTCCGCCGCCGCATCAAGGCCCGCATCGAGATCCCCGATTTCACCCGCCGCCGCGACGAGATCGGTCATCTCTCCGGCGCCCTGCGCGACATGACGAGCGCGCTCTACAGCCGCATCGAGGCGATCGAGATGTTCGCCGCCGACGTCGCCCACGAATTGAAGAACCCGCTGACCTCGCTGCGCTCGGCGGTCGAGACGCTGCCGCTGGCGCGCAACGAGAACAGCCGTGCGCGCCTGCTCGAGGTGATCGAGCACGACGTCAAGCGGCTCGACCGCCTGATCTCCGACATCTCCGACGCCAGCCGCCTCGATGCCGAATTGCAGCGCCAGGACGCGATCCCGGTCGATTTGCGCCGCCTGCTGACGACGCTGGTGTCCGTCGCCAACGAGACCAAGCTCGGCCACGACGTCGCGGTCGAGACGCGCTTCGAGGGCCGCAGCCCGACCGACACCTTCGCCGTGTCCGGCCACGATTCACGGCTCGGACAAGTGGTCTCCAACCTGCTGTCCAACGCGCAGTCGTTCTCCGAACCCGGCAGCAAGGTGCGCCTCACCTGCCGTCGCGCGCGCTCCGAGATCGAGATCGTGGTCGACGACGACGGCCCCGGCATTCGCGACGACGCGCTGGAACGCATCTTCGAGCGCTTCTACACCGACCGTCCGCATCAGGGTTTTGGCCAGAACTCCGGCCTCGGCCTGTCGATCTCCAAGCAGATCATCGACGCCCATGGCGGGCGCATCTGGGCCGAGAACCGCGCAGGCCCGCCGGATGGCGAGGGCGTGCCGACGGTCGCAGGCGCGCGCTTCGTGGTGAGGCTGCCGGCGCTATGAACGACCGCGGGCCCAGCGTTCACGCCTCCGCAGTCAAGGTCGGACATCGGGCGGTGCTGATCCGCGGTCCCTCGGGCTCCGGCAAGTCGCGCCTTGCCTTCGATTTGATCATGGCCGGACGCTCGGGCGTGGTCGAAAGGGCCGTTCTGGTCGGGGATGACCGTGTCCATCTGGCGACAGTCGGCGATGAAATTGAAGTCCGCCCCGCGCCGGTATTGGCTGGCCTGATCGAGATCCGGGGCCTCGGGATCCGCCACTGCGACTTCGTGGAGCATGCGACCGTCGGTCTCGTGGTCGATCTGGATGCCGCGGACGCCGAGCGCCTGCCTGCGACGGAATCGCTGAAAACCATCATTTCCGGTGTCCAAATACCGCGAATCCCTGTTAGCCGCGGATATTCACCCCTCCCACTGGTTGTCGCGGCCTTGACCACTACCAAGAGTTCATCTTCCGTTAACCCTTCAGGCGATTGTTTGAAGGGAAATGGTAACCATATGAACCCCACTATCGCGACCGAATAGACCGGCGCAGCTCCCCTCATCCATCCGTCTAGATTCAGGGAGATACGCAACATCCCCTCTTGCGCAGGGGCTCTGGATGGTCAAAGTGGCGCGTTCGTGCGGTGCACCAAAAGCGCCCGCGAGGAGTTTTCCGATGATTGGTCTAGTACTTGTGACCCACGGGCGCCTTGCCGACGAATTCAAGGCAGCGCTTGAACATGTCATGGGCCCACAAAAGCAAATCGAAGCGATCACGATCGGTGCCGAAGATGATTCCGATCTCTGCCGAAGTGACATCATCGAGGCGGTTAACCGCGTCGATTCCGGCGACGGCGTTGCGATCCTCACCGACATGTTCGGCGGCACGCCGTCGAACCTTGCAATATCCTGCATGAGCCGGCCCAAGGTCGAAGTGCTCGCGGGCATCAACCTGCCCATGCTGGTCAAGCTCGCCAAGGTGCGCGAGGAGCGTCCGCTGCCCGACGCGATCGCGATGGCCCAGGAAGCGGGACGCAAATACGTCACCATCGCCAGTCGCGTGCTCGCCGGCAAATGAGCGACGAGGCGCCACAAGCGGGGACAGGCGTGCCCGCGGGCGCGATCTCCAAGGACCTCCTGATCATCAACAAGCGCGGCCTGCATGCCCGCGCCTCCGCGAAATTCGTCCAGGCAGTCGAGCGCTTCGAGGCGCAGGTCTGGGTGACGCGCGGCGGCGAGACGGTTGGCGGCACCTCGATCATGGGCCTGATGATGCTTGCCGCCGGACCGGGCACGACGATCACCGTCGCCGCCGCCGGCACGGATGCCGAAGCTGCGCTCGCGGCGATCACCGAGCTCGTTGAAAGCAAGTTCAACGAGGAAGGGGTTTAGGCCCCTCTCGCGCTACACGCTCAGTGCCGTAGGGTGGGCAAAGCGACTTGTCCGCCGAAGCCCGGAGGGCGAAGGCGGAAGCGTGCCCACGACTTTTCTGCGATTAGCGCGAGATGGTGGGCACGGCGCTTCGCGCCTTTGCCCACCCTACGAGACCGAGAACGTCGCAATCACTTCGCCGGTGGCGCGATGTAGACGTTCCAGCTCATCGCCGGGCCGGCCTTGCCGTGGGTGAAGCGGCGCGTGGTCATCACCACGCGCTCGGCGGTCGGCGCGACCTCCGAAATCCACTTCTCGAACTTGGGCAGGCGTTCGTCGGTCGCATCGAACACGCCGATGAAGCCGTATGTCTTGACGTCGTCGAGCGAGGTCAGCCCGGACGCCCAGGCCTCGTTCGGCGTGAACGGGCTGGGGTGATCGGGGCTGTAGAACACCATCGGCTGGATCGTCTCCATCGTCCCCGCAACGACCGCCCAGCGCGAGGCGAAGCGCGCGTGCCAGGCCTGGGTCAGCTCGCGCGCGAGCTCGGAGCGCGCGCCATAGGTCGCCGTGTTGCCGGCATTGGCCGTCATCTCGCGCGCGGCGATCCAGGGCGAGGCGACGAGCGTGGCAACGCTGAGCACGAGCCAGATCGCGGCGATGTTGAACAGGCTCGCGTCCTGCACCCGCAGCGTGGGAATCGCGACCAGAGCGAGCGGCACCAAGAAGAACAGCGAGATGCCCCAATCGGTCTTCAGGTAAACGCCGAAGACCAGCGCGCCGAGCGGCGGGCCGAATGCGACGATGATCTGGATCATCCACACGTTCAGCGCCTGCGAGACATTGACGCCCGGATTGGCGCCGCGCGCCCAGGCGCGCGTGACGATGCGCAAGGGCGCGCGCAGCAGCAATGTGAACGACGGCGGCACCAGCGCCATCGCGAGCCCGGCCAGCGCCACCGGCAATGCCAGCAGCCCGAGATTATGCAGCATGTAGCCGGTGACGAGCTGATGCACCTGGCCGCTGTCCGCGAGGCTGTAGGTGTCGCCGGCATAGGTCAGCGGCACGAAATGCGCCTCGGCCAGCCAGACCACGTGCGGGATCATCGCCACGACCATCGTCACGATCGCGACCCACGGCGCCGGCGATACCAAAAATCTCATCCGCTCCGGATGGATCAGCGCGGCGAGCCCGATGGCGCCGATCATGGTCAGCACCCAATATTTGGTCATCAGCGCCAGCGCGCCGGCAAGGCCGAGCAGGACTCCGGACCGCCAGCTCCGCTTCTCGAACGCGTTGAGATAGGCGAGCACCAGCAGCGGCAGGGTGACGAGCTGGAGCAGATCCGGGTTGTACTTGAACCCCTTGAAATTGAAGATCGGGTAGAGCGCGACCATCACCACGACCAGGAACGCGCGCCGCGCGTCCACCACGCGCAAGGCAACCAGCCAGCAGATCACCATGCCGGCGCTGACCGTCGCCATCGCCAGCGCATAGGTCGCCCAGTCCGCCGCCGGGAACATCTTGAACCAGAGCCCGGCGACCCAGCCCGACAGCGGCGGATGCTTGCCATAGCCCCATAGGAATTTCTGGCCCCAGCCATAGGCCTCTGCGACGTCCATGTGAACGTCCTGCGCGGCCTTCAGATTGATCAGGATGAAGGTCCAGAGCACCGCATGGAGGATGGCGAGCTGGATCACCAGCCACAATCTCGCCTCGGGGCGGACCGCGCAGGCAACCAGCCAGGCCCGGAAGCGGCCAAAGCTCAGGCGGGCCTTCGTGCGCACTTCAGGGGAGGGAAGAGACGTGGTCGACATGGGCGCTTGCCTAGCGCGTTTTGGCCCATCGTGGAATCAGCTTGGCGTGAACAAAGGCCCTGAAATTACAGCAATATGGTTGCCGCACGGGGATGTGAGTGGTATCCCGCGCCCATGACGACCGTCCCCATTTCCAACATCCGCAATTTCTCCATCGTCGCCCATATCGACCATGGCAAATCGACGCTGGCCGACCGTCTGATCCAGATGACCGGCGGCCTCTCCGACCGCGAAATGGCGGGCAAGGAGCAGGTGCTCGATTCCATGGACATCGAGCGCGAGCGCGGCATCACCATCAAGGCGCAGACGGTGCGGCTTTCGTACCGCGCCAAGGACGGCAAGGATTACATCTTCAACCTGATGGACACGCCCGGCCATGTCGACTTCGCCTACGAAGTCTCGCGGTCGCTGGCGGCCTGCGAAGGTTCCCTGCTGGTGGTCGACGCCAGCCAGGGCGTCGAAGCGCAGACGCTCGCCAACGTCTACCAGGCGCTCGACAACAATCACGAGATCGTCCCGGTCCTGAACAAGGTCGACCTGCCCGCGGCCGAGCCCGAGAAGATCAAGCAGCAGATCGAGGACGTCATCGGCATCGACGCCTCCGACGCGGTGATGATCTCGGCCAAGACCGGCCTCGGCGTGCCCGACGTGCTGGAAGCCATCGTCACTCGCCTGCCGCCGCCGAAGGGCGACCGCAGTGCGACCTTGAAGGCGCTGCTGGTCGACAGCTGGTACGACGTCTATCTCGGCGTCGTCGTTCTCATCCGTGTCGTCGACGGCGTCATGAAGAAGGGCAGCCGCGTGCGCATGATGGGCACGGGCGCCGCCTATGGCGTCGAGCGCGTCGGCTTCTTCACGCCGAAGATGCAGCAGGTCGACGAGCTCGGCCCCGGCGAGATCGGCTTCATCACCGCCGCGATCAAGGAAGTCGCCGACACCCGCGTCGGCGACACCATCACCGACGACAGGAAGCCTGTCACCGAAATGCTGCCGGGCTTCAAGCCGGCCATCCCCGTGGTGTTCTGCGGCCTGTTCCCGGTCGACGCCGACGATTTCGAAACGCTGCGCGGCGCCATGGGCAAGCTGCGCCTCAACGACGCCAGCTTCTCGTTCGAGATGGAGACCTCGGCCGCACTCGGCTTCGGCTTCCGCTGCGGCTTCCTCGGACTTCTGCATCTCGAGATCATTCAGGAGCGGTTGTCGCGCGAGTTCGATCTCAATCTGATCGCGACTGCGCCGAGCGTCATCTACAAGATGAAGCTCACCGACGGCCAAGAGATCGAGATCCACAATCCCGTCGACATGCCCGACGTGGTCAAGATCGCCGAGATCCAGGAGCCCTGGATCGAGGCCACGATCATGACACCCGACGAATATCTCGGCAGCGTGCTGAAGCTGTGTCAGGACCGTCGCGGCTCGCAGAAGGAGCTCACTTACGTCGGCTCCCGCGCCATGGTGAAATACGATTTGCCGCTCAACGAGGTCGTGTTCGACTTCTACGACCGCCTCAAGTCGGTCTCCAAGGGCTACGCCTCGTTCGACTATCATCTCACCGACTACAAGCCGGCCGACCTCGTCAAGATGCAGATCCTCGTCAACAACGAGCCGGTCGACGCGCTCTCGATGCTGGTCCATCGCACCCGCGCGGAGGGGCGCGGCCGCGCCATGGTCGAGAAGATGAAGGAGCTGATCCCGCCGCACATGTTCCAGATCCCGATCCAGGCGGCGATCGGCGGCAAGGTGATCGCCCGCGAGACGGTCCGCGCCCTGCGCAAGGACGTCACTGCAAAATGCTACGGCGGCGACATCACGCGTAAACGAAAACTTCTGGAGAAGCAGAAGGAAGGCAAGAAGAAGATGCGGCAGTTCGGCAAGGTCGACATCCCGCAGGAAGCCTTCATTGCCGCGCTGAAGGTGGATAGCTGAGGCGGGGGTAAGCTTTCACAGTCACATCAGCCGCCGTCATGCCCGGGCTCGTCCCGGGCATTTGCGTTTTGGCCGGGACCCGGCGAAACAAAAATATCGAAAACAACCCCATGCACAGTAGGCGAAGGCTTGTCTGGATTGGAGTTTTCGATTTTTAGAAATCAATTTGACCCATCGGGCAAAACAGTGGCACGATGGCATTGCGCAATTGCGCATCTGAGAATCCATCGTACAGCAGGCAACACGGAGAGATGGATTCCGGGTTCGCGCCAAGTGGCGCGCCCCGGATGACGACGGGTTACGAAAACGCGCAGCCGCCAGCCTTGCCCTCCGCCGTTTGATAGGCCACCATCCCTCCCGCGCCTCACCAACAAAACCAACAGCGCTGAGGAAACGCATGAGCAAGGCATCACGCTTCGACTATGGCTGGGTCGTTGTCGCCGCGGGTGCGCTGATGACTTGCGTCGGGTTCGGCACGATGCTGTCCCTGGCGGTGTTTCTGCAGCCGATCTCGGAAGCGATGGGCTGGTCGCGCGCCGGAGTGTCGGCGGCGGCGACGCTGGATTTCCTTTGCATGGGCGTGGCCGCGTTCCTGTGGGGCGCGCTATCGGACCGGTTCGGTACGCGCATCGTGGTGCTCGCGGGAAGCGTTCTGCTGGGGCTCGGTCTCGTCACGGCGAGCCAGGCGACAAGCCTGTGGCAATTCCAGCTTTGCTTCGGCGTGCTGATCGGCATTGCCGCCGGCAGCTTCTACGCACCGATGATGGCGCTCGCGAGCGCGTGGATCGAGACAAACCGCAGCCTTGCGGTGGCGCTGGTTTCCGCCGGCATGGGCGTGTCGCCGGTGACGATCGCGCCGACTGCGAGCTGGCTGATCACGGCCTATGACTGGCGCACCGCGATGCTGGTGATCGGCATCGCTTCGTGGGCGCTGCTGATCCCGGCATGCTTCCTGGTGCGTCCGGCGCCGGTGGCGGCGGGCGCCGCCACGGCAGACGCAACACCGGAGGTCGAGCTGACCGCGGCGCAGGCGCTGCGCACGCCGCAATTCATCGCGCTCGCGGCGGCGCATTTCGCCTGCTGCGCGGCGCATTCCGGCCCGATCTTCCACATGGTGTCCTATGCGATGGTGTGCGGCATCGCCCCGCTCACGGCGGTGACGGTCTACAGCGTCGCCGGCGTCTCGGGCCTCGGCGGACGTCTGTTGCTGGGCGCGCTGGCCGATCGCATCGGCGCGAAGCCCGTGCTGGTCGGCGGCCTGCTCGTGCAGGCGATGTGCATCGCGACCTATCTCGCAGTGGCGCAGCTCGGCGAATTCTACGCGCTCTCGGTGGTGTTCGGCCTCGCCTATGGCGGGGTGATGCCGCTGTATGCGGTGCTGGTCCGCGAATTCTTCGGCGCGCGCATCATGGGCACCGTGTTCGGCGCGGTGTCGGCCTTCGCCAGCCTCGGCATGGCGCTCGGGCCGTGGGCCGGCGGGCTCGTGTTCGACAATTTCCAGCGCTACACGTGGCTGCACGCCGGCTCCTTCGCGATCGGGCTCGCCGCCGTCGCGGTGGCGCTGAGCTTCCCGACGAAACGCAGGCCATCGCTCGACCTGGGCCGCGCTGCGGCCTGACACCTGCATATCGCTCTCCTCGGTAGCGTGCCGGCGCGGGCCCTCTACTCTCTTTGCGCGATCCTAGTTTCATCGGAGATCCGGTCACTTGGATGCAGCACGACGCGGTCTCCGGCAACGAGACCCGAGAGAACCTCCGCGAGGCGGTTGTTGCGGTGGCCGATCTGGACGAGAGTCGTCCGGGCCCGGCCGTTCTGGTCGACAAAAACGGCCCACTGATCGCCTCTCCGGAACAAAGCGCTTACCGGCACGGACAGGGCGTCCTGGGCGCTCCATGTCGTCACATGCACAACGACGCGATAGTCGTGTCCGAGCGAGGCCCAATTCTCTGGCGGGTCGCTGAAATCGATGGTGACCCGGACCCGCTGTTCCTCGATACCCAGCGCCGAAACCTTCAGGAAGCCGGCGGGGTCGACACGGACCACCTTGCCCCTGATCGGCTGCCCGCCCCAGCCGTCGATCCGCACGGGCGCGCCAACCTTGATCTGCACGGCATCGATCGACAGCAGGTCAGCCACAACCTCCAGATCGAGCGGGTTGCCGATGTCGATCAACGACGTCCCGGGCAGAACCGTCGCCTCGCTGTCCTGGATGATCTTCAGCACCCGTCCGCTCGCCGGCGCGAGCACGCGGACGCAGCACATCGGCTCCGCTGACGGCGCGGCATTGGCAGGGTCCATCAGCCGCGCCGCAAGACTGGTGCGCACTGCGCGACGCATCTCGATCTGAGCCTTCGCACTAGCCAGGGCGGCTTCGTTGGTGGCGACCTCGAATTTCGCCTTGTCGAAGGCCTGAGCCGAGGTGGACTGCGTCCGCAGCAGCGTCTGCGCCCGCTGGAACTCGGTCCGGGAGAAGTCCAGCGCGGCCTCGATCCGCTTCACTTCGGCCTCCTGCTGCTGAATGGCCGCATCGGCAGCCAGCACTTCGGCCTGAAGCTGGTCGCGCGAGCGCACGTCGATGAATCCCGGCAGCGTCGGCTGCATGAGAGCGACGACGGTCTGGTTGGCGGTCACCTCGTCGCCGACGTGAAGCGAAGGTCCCTGCTCGCCGAGCGGATGCGAAATCCTGAGGACCTTTCCAGCGATGGGCGCCGAGACCGTGTAGACGTGGCGAACATGCGTCTTGCCGTCATCGTCCGCGGTAACTTCGATCGGACCCTTGGCCAGGGTTGCGAGATCGACCAGAACCGGGCGCGGCCAAGCAAACCAGGCCAGCCCGCTCGCGATGGCGGCTAGAAGCGCAGCGCCGATGAAACGTTTGGTCCAGTTGGCCGACATGGCTAGTCTCGCGTCTTGAGGACCGCGACGAGGTCCAGTTTGTCGATGCGTTCGCGGATGACCGCGGCGGAGGCGACGGCAGCCAGCACCACGACGGAAGTCGCGATGACGTAGGTGGAATGCTCGACGACGAGGCGGACACGCATCAGCTCGCCGGCCAGATTGGACTTCATCACCCATGCAAGCCCATAGCCCATCACCCAGCCCGGCGGCTGCGCTATCAGGGTGAGGATGGCGAGTTCGAGCAGGAGGATGCGCAGCACCTCGCCGCGCGTGAAGCCAAGCACGCGCAGGCTCGCCAGCTCGCGCGCCCGTTCGGACAGTGAGATTCGGGCGTTGTTGTAGACCACGCCAAACGCGATCACGGCGGCGAGACCGGTGTAGATGCTCGCCATTGTGGTGACGAGCAGTGCGACCGTCTTGCGGAAGTTCGCGAGCGAGACACGCTGCAGCGCCACGCCGCCAACCGTCGGCATGGACTTCACCGCCGCGTAGAAATCCTCCCTCCGGCTCTCGTCGAGGCTGAGGTTCACACTGCTCACGACCGGCGCTTCACGCATCAGCTTGCGGAGCGCCCCAATCTCCATCATTCCCCTGATGCCGAAATAATCTTCGACCGTCGCCACGACCGGCGTCGTGACCGTGCGACGGGCGCCCTCCAGCATATCGAGTTCGACGGTGTCACCGGCGCGGACGCCGAGGATCTGAGCTAGCATGCCGGACAGCGCAAGGCCCGTCTCGGGCAGCGCGACCGGATGAAGGTCGGCGTCGATGATACGCCGCAAGTCTGCATCGGCGGGCCGGCCGCTGATCATGATCCGGCGTTCGACGTTGCCGTGGCGAATCCGGACGGGCACCTCTCGGAACGGTTCGGCCGAGAGAACGCCCGGCAGTCGGCTCACCTGCTCCACCACGTTCGCGATGCGCTTCTCGGCAAAGCCGATGGTCGCATCCTGCCGGTCGGCGAGGAAGTAGGTTACGTCGATCAGGTGCTCCATCGAGTCGCGCGTGAACAACGAGACGACCAGGATGGCCGTGGCCAGCGCCATGCCAAGCGCCGTGAACGCGGCGCGCGCAGGATGCCGCGCGATGTTGCGTATCATCATGAGCGTCGGCTGCGATACGATCTGGTCGAGCTGAATGCTTGCCGGCAACAGCCGCCGATAGACCGGCGGCGCGGGCGGTTGCATTGCAACGGCCGGCGGCAGCTTGACCACGTCCCGCAGCGCTCGCAGCGCGCCGATGGCAGCGGCAGCCGCGCTGAGCGCGCCGGCGGTGACGTACAGATCCGGCGCCTTCGCGAATACCAGGAACGGAAAGTGGAAGAAGTCGCCGAACAGGGCGGTGACGCGCAATCCGAGCCAGGTGCCGGCGACACCGCCCAGGAGAATTCCGGTCGCAACGATCAATGCCACGAACTTCAGATAATGCAGCACGACGCTGCGGTCCGAATAGCCGAGCGCCTTGAAGAGGCCGATCTGTTCGCGCTCGAGCGCGACCAGCCGGGTCAAAGTGAGGTTGACCAAGAACGCGGCCACCAGCAAAAAGATCGGTGGCAACGTGCGGCTCATGTTGTTGAGCATGTCGAGTTCATGATCGAGCCAGGCGTGCGAGGTCTGGTCCTTCCGCCCATGCGCCGCCTGCCCGCCATACGGGTCGAGCAACGCGTCGACCCGCGCGATCACGTCGCGCTCCGACGCCCCAGGCTGCAGCTTGACTGACACCGCCGAGAAAGCGCCATCGAGATCATAGACACTGGCGAGCGACTTCTCCGACATCCAGACGATGGCGTAGCGGCGATCGTCCGGCATCAGATCGCCAGGGCCGACGGTGTAGACGAATTCGGGTGACAACGCGGTGCCGACAATCACGAGTTCGCGCTTCTTGCCATTCAGGATGGCCGAGAACCGCGCCCCTTCCGAGAAGCCGTGAGCCCGGGCGAACGGCTCGTTGACGACCACCTCCTCCGTCCGTCCCGACTCCGGGAACCGTCCGGACCGCATGTAGAGCCGGTTCAGATGCGCTTCGCCGTTGTCGGGCAGCGAGACGAACTGCGCGCTGGCCGGCTCCGAGAAGCCGGGAATGTCCAGCAGCGCCGGCTTAGCGATACGAGCATCGACGGCGGCGACGCCGGGGATCTCGCCGATCCTACCGGTGAGCGCCTTGGGCGCGCGCTTCGCTTGAGCGAACACGTCGGCGAAGCCGTAACGTTCGTAGTATGCGATCCGGGTTTCCTCGAGCGAGCGATGGGAGCCGACCGCGAGCACCAGCGTCGCAACGCCGCCGCCGACGACCAGCGCGACGGCGAGCACCTGCGCCCAGAGCCTTCTGACGTCGCGAAACAGCTTGATATCGAGCACCGTCATGGCCGTCACCAGGTGAGCTCGGCGGCTTGCCGCCGTCTCTCGTTGTTCTGAATCCGGGAGATCCGGCCGTCAGCGAAGAACAGCACCCGGTCGGCAACCTCCTGAATGCTGGCGTTGTGCGTGATGATGATAGTGGTGGTGCCGAGCTGCCTGTTCACCCCGAGCAGCGCTTCGATGACCCGAATGCCGGTCTTCGAGTCCAGCGCCCCGGTCGGCTCGTCGCACAGCAGCACGGCCGGTCGCTTCGCGATGGCGCGGGCAATTGCGACGCGCTGCTGCTCGCCGCCGGAGAGCTGGGCGGGGAAGTGATGCATCCGCTCTTCCAGTCCAACCAGTGCGAGGGCCTCGTCGGGCCGCATCGGGTCCTGGGCGACTTCGGTCACCAGCGCAACGTTTTCATAGGCCGTAAGGCTCGGCACCAGATTGTAGAACTGGAAGACGAAGCCGATATGGTCCCGGCGATACCTGGTCAGTTCGCGATCTCCGAGATCCGTCAGGTCGAGGTCGCGGAAGAACAGCCTGCCGCTGGTCGGGCGGTCGAGACCACCCATGATGTTGAGCAACGTGGTCTTGCCGCTGCCGGAGGGGCCGAGCAGCACGACCACTTCCCTCTCGGCGATTTCGAGGCCGACATCGTTGAGGGCGTGAACCATCACCTCGCCGGAGACGTAGGTCTTGGTCAGGGCTTTCGCGGTGAAGACAGGCTCGCTCATCGACGTCCTTTCGAGCCTCCATCGTCATCCGACGGAATCTTCCTCCCCAAAGTCAGCCGAGACGATAGCCGCCGGAAGAGCCGCGGCCGAACAGCCGACGGGGATGGGGTATGAAGGCCGGGACTTCCGAAGCGTACTTCGCGTAGGCCTCGCCGAATTCGGCCCGGGCGTCCCGCTCCTCGTCTCGAGCGAGCTTGACGTACATGACGGTCAGGACGGGAAACATCGCCAGCGTGAGGATGGTCGGCCACTGCAACAGGAAGCCGAACATCACCAGCACGAAGCCGACATATTGCGGATGCCGCACGTAGCTGTAGGGGCCGGACGTCGCGAGTCTTCGGGTCTGCTGCGCGTCGTACAGCACCCGCCAGGCGGCAGAGATCAGGATGAACCCCGCACCGATGAAGATGAAGCTCAGGACGTGGAACGGTCCCGCGTGCGGATTGGTCTTCCAGCCGAACATCATCTCGAGGAGGTGGCCGGCATCATGCGAGAACCAGTCGACATTCGGGTAGCGCGACTGCAGCCAGCCCGACAGGAAATAGATGGTGAGCGGGAAACCGTACATCTCGACGAACAGCGCCACCAGAAACGCGCTGAACGCGCCGAAGGAGCGCCAGTCGCGCGGCGTCTGCGGCTTGAAGAAGCTGTAGGCGAACAGGATGAACACCGCCGAATTGACGATGACGAGGCTCCAGAGACCGTAAGCTGGCGCGGTGTCGTGCATCACGCGCTCCCTCGATCGTTCGGCCGGCCGCCATGATGGTGCCCGTGTCCGCCATGCATGAAGATATGCATCAACGGACAGGCGAGGAGCGGCAGCCAGACCAGGAGCCCGAGCACATGGGCCCGATGCTCGGTGAACAGGAGCGCGCCGCCGATGACCAGGAACCCCGCCAGGACCAGCCCGGCCTTCGCTTTGGTGGACATGCCCTCCTGCGGGCGTTCGCCATACCCGAAATGGTTTTGGACGGTCATGATACGCTCCAGCGATCGATACAGCATAGGAGCACCGCTGCCGTCATTGTTGACGCAGATCAACGGCTCATCGGTCCTGAGGGGCGGCCCTGGCCGCGCCAGGGTTCCGATTTGCGATTTCTCAAGATGGACTTTTCGCAGCAGCTTATCGTGAGGCTTCCGCAACCAGGGAGAACGACCATGATCACCAAGAAGCTTCTCGCCGCCGTCGGCGTGGTTTCCCTGCTGGCTGTTCCGGCAATGGCCGATAGCACCGACAAGGAAAAGAACGGTCATCACTACAGCGGTGGCCCCAAGACCGAAGTACCGCATCACATGGGCAAGAAGACAACAAGCGGCTCCTCGGCGAAGACCAGTTCGGGCGGTCATCATTACACGGGCGGACCGAACACCTCGTCGCCGCATCACATGGGCGACAAGACAAAGTGAATCTGTCTAGCGCCGGCCTGTAATGGTCTCAGGCTGGCTGCGACACCAGCCGCCGCCAGAGAGCTAACACAGGCGACACTTTATGGTCCGGATCGCTTTCGGAGCGCAGCCGGCGGACGAGGCCGCACCGCTGCCGCCGCGGGCCCGGGATCACCGATCAATTCACCGCTCGCAGCGCGGCCGTGAAGGCGGCGAGATCGGTTCGTGCCGTCTCGTCCGGTGCCCATCTCGGAAGGTCAGCAAGCTGCTCGATCACGCGGGCCCGATCCTGCGGCAGCAGGAATCTCGCCCAGACCTCGCGCGTGTCGCGGATAGCGGCGGCGACCAGACGCGCGTTGGCGGATTTGCCCGCGCCCTGGATCGCCGCGCAGACGGTGCCCAGGATGAATTCGGCGGCGCTGCGGCGGAAGCCCGTAAATCCCTCCTGGCGGATGCGGGTGCGCTGCTCCGGCGCAAGGCTCGCCATGAACAGCTCGCCCGCAACCGCCTCGCGCGCCATTCCGCGAATGACGAAGTTCATCGCCGCCGCGTACTGATCGCCATAGTCGGTCATGTTGCGCTGAAGCGTCGCAAGATCGGGCTGCGCCCCCGGCTTCGAGCCATAGAGCGCGAACAGCTTGTAGGTCGCTTGGCGGCGTCCATCCAGTCCATCAGCCAGCTCATGTCGCTCGCCTTCGCCGGCGGCAGCGCCCCCAGGGCCTCAACATCGAAGACGCGGCCGAGCAGCGCGGTGGTCTCCGGCCGGGTCAGGTCGGGTCGCTCCCCTTTTTTCGCAACGCCTTCGACGTAGACCCGGAACATCCGCGCGGCCTCGCCCACGGCGGCGGCATCACGGGGCCCATCCTGCGCCAACGCCGGCGAAGCGAGCGCGAGCAGGACGATGAGGATTCTGACGATCGGCATGGGCAACCTCATCCGGCAAGATACGCGGTGCCGTTCGCGGCGATGGCGGTTGTTGGTCGCGAGGCGCGCCGCCGAGGTTCACGGCCGGGCCTTCTTGCGGCGGCGCGCGCGAAGAGGGCCGCAGCTTGATCCTCCCCGTCAAATAGACCACCATCCCGTCCTCACCGCTCACGACAGAAGGGGCGAGGAAACGCGAATGTCGGAGCTTCCCGGACCTGATCTCGTCGAACGTGCCCGCGCCATCGCGCCGCTGATGGCGCGCGAAGCGGACGAGATCGAGCGGACACGGCGGCTGACGCCCTCCGTGGTCGCGGCGCTGATTGAGAACGGATTCTATCGCGCCCTGCTGCCACAGAGCCTGGACGGAGCGGAAGTCCCCATCGAGATCTTCATGCAGATGCTGGAGGAGATCGCCAAGGCCGATGCCTCCACCGCATGGTGTCTCGGCCAGTGCAGCGTCTGCGCGATGATCGCGGCCTCGCTCGACCGCGATGCCGCGCAGGAGATCTTCAACGAAGGCCGCGGCATCCTGGCCTGGGGCGCGATCGCGCACGAGGCGCGCGCGGTCGCGGGCGGCTATCGCGTCACGGCGCGGTGGGATTTTGCCTCCGGCTCCCGGCAGGCGAGCTGGCTGGGGGCGCATGTGCGCATCCTCAGCGCTGACGGGGCGTCGCGCAAAAATGCCGATGGCTCGCCGGAGGTGCGGACCATTCTGTTTCCTGCCGCAAGCGCGACGCTGCACGACGTCTGGCAGGCGATCGGGCTCGCCGGCACCGGCACCGATTCCTACGAGGTGAGCGACCTCTTCATCCCCGAGCGCTTCACCGCGTTCCGCGACGTGCCGTCAGGCTTGCGCGAGACGGGGCCGCTCTACAGGATCGGCACCGGCTCTGCCTTCAGCCTCGGCTTTGCCGCGGTATCGCTCGGCGTGGCACGCGCGACGCTGGATGCAGCGATCGCACTGGCGCGCGAAAAGCGCCCCTCGCTGACGGCCGGCGCGATGCGCGACAACGGGGCGGTCCAGGGCCTGATCGGCCGCACCGAAGGCGATTTGCGCGCCGCGCGCGCCTATCTCTACACCACCGCGACTGCGATGTGGCGCGACCTCTGTGCGACCGGCGAATTCGGCGCAGCGCACCGCAGCGCGGTTCGCTTGGCCGCGACCTGGACCATTCATCAATCAACAAAGGTGGTCGACACCGCCTATCACATGGCCGGCGCGACCGCGGTGTTTCGCAGCAACCCGTTCGAGCGCCGGTTTCGCGACATGCACGCCATCCCCAGCAGATCCAGGCGCGGGATAGCCATTACGAGGATGTGGGAAAGGCGATCGTGGCGGGAGGTTGAAGGCCAATCGCAACGACGGTGAGCTCCCTCGCCCCGCCCTTCGCGGGGAGAGGTTAAGTTCACGCCACCAGCGCGGCATCCTCGTCTGCGCCATCGATGCCGCGCTGCGCGGCCAGCAGGCTGATGATCTCGGCGTTGGGCCGGGCCTTGCTGAACAGGAAGCCCTGGCCTTCGTCGCAGCCCTCGGTGCGCAGGCAGCTGAGCTCGGCTTCGGTCTCGACGCCCTCGGCCGTGATGATGACCCCGAGGCCCTTGCCGAGGCTGACGATGGAGCGGATGATCGCCTGGGCCTCGCGGTTGGCCCCTAAATCGCGCACGAAGGACTGGTCGATCTTGATCTTGTCGAAGGGAAAGCTGCGAAGATAGCTGAGGCTGGAATAGCCGGTACCGAAATCATCCATCGAGATGCGCACCCCGAGCGCGCGCAAGGCATGCAGCGTCGCCAGCACCTGCGCGCTCTTCTCCAGCAGCAGCGTCTCGGTGATCTCGAGCTCGAGTCGGCGCGGCGGCAGGCCGGAATGCTTCAGCGCGTCCGTCACGATCGAAAGCAGATTGCCGCTGCGGAACTGCAGCGGCGACAGATTGACCGCGACACGGACGTCGTCCGGCCAGGTCGCGGCGTCCAGGCACGCCCGGCGCAGCATCAGCCCGCCGAGCGGATTGATCAGGCCGGTGTCCTCGGCAACCGGAATGAACTCCGCCGGCGAGATCATGCCGCGCTCGGCATGCGGCCAGCGCACCAGCGCCTCGAAGCCGGTGATGCGGCCGCTCTGGAGGTCGATTAGCGGCTGGTAATAGGGGCGCAGCACGTCGTTCTGGATCGCGTCGCGCAGCTCGACCTCGATCTTGCGGCGGCTCTGCGCTTTCGCATCGAGCGCGGCCTCGAAGAAGGCGAAGGTGCCGCGCGCGTCCAGCTTGGCGCGCGACAGCGCCATGTCGGCGCTCTTGAGCAGCTTTTCGGAATCATCGCCGTCGCCCGGCGCCATGGCAATGCCGATCGAGGCGCCGACCACCACGGAATGGCCGTCCAGCAGATAGGGATCGGCGATCGCCGCAAGCAGACGTTTGGCCAGCATCACCGCGTCCTCGGGACGCGCCAGGCCGCTCTGCACGATCGCGAACTCGTCGGAATTGAGCCGCGCCAGCGCGTCTTCCTCGCGCAAAGTCGAGCGCAGCCGCTTGGCGACGCCGCGCAGGAGCTTGTCGCCGACCGCATGTCCGAGCGTGTCGTTGACCGACTTGAAACTGTCGAGCCCCAGCATCAGCAGCGCGACCTTGTCGGTGCTGCGCCGCGTATGCAGCAGCATCTCGTCGACCTGCTGGCGCAACAGGCTGCGGTTGGGCAGGCCGGTCAGCCCGTCGTGCTGGGCCATGAAGGCGAGCCGCGCCTCGGCGCGCTTGCGTTCGGTGATGTCCATCAGCGCGAGCAGCACCGCCGGGCGCTCGGCATAGGTCAATTCGCGGAAATAGATCGCAAGGTCGATCAGCGCACCGTCGGCCTTGACGTGCTTCCAGGTGCGGCCGGCCTGCTCCTCGCCGGTCGGGTCGGCGGTCCAGGGCGGCTCGCTGTCGAAGGCCTGCAGGGAGCGGATCTTCAGTCGCTCGAACTCGGCGCGGCTGTAGCCGTAATGCGCGACCGCTGCGTCGTTGACGCCGAGGATGCACTCGTCGTCCAGCGCGCAGACGATCATGGGCACGGGATTGCCGTCGAACAGCAGGCGGAACGAGGCCTCGCGCTGCTTCAGCTCGGTGATGTCGACGCGCAGGCCGACGACGCCGCCATCGTCGGTCAGGCGCTCGTCGATCAGGATGACGCGGCCGTCCGACAGCTTCTGCTCGTGGCGCGCGCCGGGCTGATAGAGCCTTTGCAGCCGCTCGGCGATCCACTCGTCCTCATGGCCGATGGCCTCGGGGTAATCGCCGCGGGCAACGCCGATGCGCAGCGTGTCTTCGAGACGCGCGCCCTCTTCGAACAGATCGGCGGTCTTGCTGTAGATCTCGGCGTATTTCTTGTTCCAGAGGACGTAGCGGCCCTCGGCATCGAGAAACACGATGCCCTGCGGCAGGATGTCGACGGCCTGGCGCAGACGCTCATGGGATTTGCGCGCGTCCGCGATCGCAGCTTCCGCCTCGGCGCGGCTGCGCAGGACTTCATCGCGTTCCGAAAGAGCTCGCGGCGCGCGCGCGAAGCGTCGCTTGCGCGGCGATTGGCCAGCCCGGGCAAGCACGCTTTGCTTTCGTTTCCTTGTTTTTCGAGACCCCAAACCCAACTTCACTCGTCCCAGTCGCGCCCTGTGGCCGCAAGTCTTTGGGCACAAGTCTTGGGGCAAGTGTCTGAAAAAAAAGTAATCTTGGGTGCCCGCGCCAGCCAAGGCACCGACTTGCGAGCACCGAGAGCCCGGCTCTGGTGCCTGTTTACGAGGCGCAAGCAGGCCGAGCGGCGCACCAGACCTGAGTCTTGGTCGCAATCGAAGAGAGCGGTGGTGCAAAAACGCGCGCTCTCCATGAATCAATTCCGGGCGCGGGTCCGATTGCATACGGGATGGAAACGAACCCGGTTCCGCGCACGAATTTTGGTCAATGCAGGATACGGTTATTGCACCATTAAGAATCCGGCTGGCCCCGCGAAAAAACTACGACTTTTGGACAACCTTGTTGGATATGACATCGTCATGCCCGGACGCGCCTTCGCGCGGGGGCTGCGGCCGTCAAGACGCTGTGAGGTCGTCCGCCGCAGCACAGCCCGATTCTTACCCCCGACGCCGTGTTGGGTTATAAGGGCTGCGCATGAGTCCCCGCCGCTTCGCCCCTCTCCTGCTCGTCATGACGCTCCTGGCCGCCGGCGGCGCGCTGGCCCAGGACAAGGGCAGCGTCAACCCGAAGCCGTTGCCGCCGCTCGCCAATCCCAACGACCCCGATCTCGCCGCCAAGGAGCTGTTCGCGCGCAAGCTGCTGCCGGCGAAGGGGGCGGCCCATGTCATCGGCTCCTACACCAAGGGCTGCATCGGCGGCGCGGAGCAGATGCCGCTCAACGGCGACAATTGGCAGGTGATGCGGCTGTCGCGCAACCGCAGCTATGGCCACCCCGAGATGATCGCGCTGATCAAGCGGCTCGCGGCCAAAGCGCGCAAGGACGCGGGATGGCCGGGCATCCTGGTCGGCGACATCGCCCAGCCGCGCGGCGGCCCGGCACTGTCGGGCCATGCCAGCCACCAGATCGGTCTCGATGCCGACATCTGGCTGACGCCGATGCCGGACCGCCGCCTCTCGCGCGAGGAGCGCGAGGACATGTCGGCTGTGATGATGGTGCGCCACGACCGGCTCGACGTCGATCCAAAAATGTTCACACCTGGCCATGTGCTGGTGCTGCGCGACGCGGCGCGGGAGCCGGCGGTGCAGCGCATCTTCGTCAACGCCGCGATCAAGAAGGCGCTGTGCCGCGAGGCCAAGGGCGACCGCGCCTGGCTGTCGAAGATCCGGCCCTGGTGGGGCCACGACTACCACTTCCACATCCGCATGCACTGCCCGCCAGGCGCCGGCGAATGCGAGGGCCAGCCGTCGCAGGCCGAGGACGAAGGCTGCAAGCCCGCCGATCTCGCTTATTGGTTCTCCGACGCGGTGCTGCACCCCAAGCCGCCGCCGGAGCCGCCGAAGCCGAAACCGCCGATGACGCTGGCGCAGATGCCGGCGGCGTGCAAAGCGGTGCTGCACGCGGCGGATGCGAAGCCGTAAGGTACGCTGTCGCCCCAGCCACCACTGTCGTCCCGGGGCGCGAAGCGAGCCCGGGATCCATAACCACAGGCCGTGGTTATAGCGGGAGATTGTCACTCCGAGTCTTCGCCAAAATGCAATCCTGTGGCTATGGATCCCGGGCTCGCGCTACGCGCGCCCCGGGATGACGAACTCGTTGGTTGGTTCGTGTCGCGACAATGCGCTACGGTCGCCTCGCCGCTCAGCCGTAAGCCGCGGCATCCCGGGACGCGCCTCCCTTATCAACAAGACCTGACCGCAAGCCTCGCACTGGTCGCGTGGCCAATGATGGGATTTCACATGCGCGTCCTCGCCTTCCTCGCTTCGCTCTCGTTCAGCGCAACCTCCGCCCTCGCCGCTGAAGAGCCCAGCGGCTGCGACAAGTTCAAATGGCCGATCGAGCGGGAGCGCGCTGCGCTCACCGCGCCGGACCGCGCGACGCTCGCATCGGGCAGCGAGCAGGCGAGCTTGCCGTCCTCGGCCATCACGCTGGGGCTGGCGGCCTCGAGCGAGGCAAAACTGCCGACGCCGCCGGAGCGAGCGCCCAAGGACGGCACTTTTGCCGGCTTCACGAGCATCAAGTCCGCCAAGCCCGGGCTCTACACGATCAGCCTGTCCACCGGTGCCTGGATCGACGTGGTCCAGGATGGGCATGTCCTGAAGCCCTTGGCCTTCAGCGGCGCGACCGATTGCGGCGGCATTCGCAAGACCGTGAAATACGAGCTGTCGGCGCAGCCTTTCGTGCTCCAAATCGGCGGCGCCAAGGAGGATGCGGTCGCGATCGCGATCCTCCCGGTTCAATAGCGCTGTTTGCCGGACAAACGGCCACCCTTTGACCTGCGGCGCCAGCCTGCTATCTTCTGGCAGCGATATCCCTGCCGGCCGTAAGCCGCAGCTGGGCCCCGTGGAGCAGCGCTTCCACCCGTCGCGACCTGACCCACCAACGCCAGACCTGTGCGTGCATCTTGCGCGCGCGGACTCGCACGGAGCGCTCCCCATGTTACGTATTTCGGGGTTTTTCACCGCCCTCGTGATCCTCGCAAGCGCGAGCCTTTCGCCGGCCGCCGCCGAGGACAAGACCATCACCGTGTTCGCCGCGGCCTCGATGAAGAACGCGCTCGACGAGATCGACGCCGCCTACACCGCCAAGACCGGCGTCAAGTTCTCGGTCAGCTATGCCGCAAGCTCGGTGCTGGCGCGGCAGATCGAGCAGGGCGCGCCGGCCGATGTGTTCGTCTCCGCCGACACCGACTGGATGGATTACGCGATCTCCAGGAAGACCATCAACGAGTCCTCCAGAGTCAATCTGCTCGGCAACAGCATCGTGCTGATCGCACCGAAGGATTCCAGGATCGACAACGTCACCATCACGCAAGGTTTCGACCTCGCCAAGCTCGCCGGCGACGGCAGGATCGCGACCGGCGACGTCAAGTCGGTGCCGGCAGGCAAATACGCCAAGGCCGCGCTCGAGAAGCTCGGCGCATGGCAGGCCGCAGAGCCGAAATTCGCGATGGCCGAGAGCGTGCGCGCCGCGCTGACGCTGGTGGCGCGCGGCGAGGCCAACCTCGGCATCGTCTATGCCACCGACGCCAAGGTCGAGCCCGGCGTCAAGATCGTCGGCACCTTCCCCGCGGAGTCGCATCCCGCGATCATCTATCCGGTCGCCGCGACCATGACGGCGAAGGACGGGACCAGCGGCTATCTCACCTTCCTGCGCTCCTCGGCCGCCAAGACCATTCTGGAAAAATACGGCTTCAAGTTCCTCGTCAGCCCGACAATCTGATATTCACCATTTGATGTTCGACATCTCTCCCGCCGAATGGACCGCGATCCTGCTCTCGCTCAGGGTCGCGATCATCGCAACGCTGGTCGCGACGCCATTCGGCGTCGCGCTGGCGTGGCTGCTGGCGCGGCGCGACTTCTGGGGCAAGTCGATGCTCGACGCGGTGGTGCACCTGCCGCTGGTGCTGCCGCCTGTCGTCACCGGCTATCTGCTCTTGCTGACGTTCGGCCGCCGCGGCCTCGTCGGCGGCTTCCTCGCCGAACATCTCGGCATCGTCTTCTCGTTCCGCTGGACCGGCGCGGCGCTGGCCTGCGGCGTGATGTCGTTTCCGCTGCTGGTGCGGCCGATGCGGCTGTCGATCGAGGCGATCGACCGCCGGCTCGAGCAGGCCGCCGAGACGCTCGGCGCCGCGCCCTGGAAAGTGTTCTTCACGGTGACGCTGCCGCTGGCCCTGCCGGGCGTGCTCGCCGGCATGGTGCTCGGCTTTGCCAAGGCGATCGGCGAGTTCGGCGCCACCATCACCTTCGTCTCCAACATTCCCGGCGAGACCCAGACGATTTCCTCGGCGATCTATTCGCTGATCCAGACGCCGGACGGTGACGCCGCGGCCGGCCGGCTCGTGATCGTCTCGATCGTGCTGGCGCTGGGCGCACTGATCGCCGCCGAATGGTTCGCTCGCCGCGCTACGCAGCGCCTGCACGGGAATTGACCATGCTGCGCGTCGATGTCGAAAAACAACTCGGTGAATTCTCGCTCTCCGCATCCTTCACCGGCGAAGGCCGCGTCATCGGCCTGTTCGGCGCCTCGGGCGCCGGCAAGACGTCACTGGTCAACATGATCGCGGGGCTGCTGCGGCCCGACCGCGGCACCATCGTGCTCGACGGCGAAACCGTCGACGACACCGCGGCCGGCATCCATGTCCCGGCCTGGCGCCGCCGCATCGGCTATGTGTTCCAGGATGCGCGGCTGTTCCCGCATCTCAACGTCGCGCAGAATCTCGACTATGGACGGCAGATGAACCGCTTGGCACCGGATCCGGCGCAGCACAAGCGCGTCATCGACCTGCTCGATATCGGCACCCTGCTCGGCCGCCGCCCTGGAAAGCTCTCCGGCGGTGAGCGCCAGCGCGTCGCGCTCGGACGCGCGCTGCTGGCAAAACCGCGCCTGCTGCTGCTCGACGAGCCGCTCGGCGCGCTCGACGAGGGCCGCAAGCTCGAGATCCTGCCCTATCTGGTGCGGCTGCGCGACGAAGCCAACGTGCCGATGGTCTATGTCAGCCACGACGCCGCCGAGCTGCGCCAACTCGCGACGCAGATCGTGATGCTGAAACAGGGGCGGGTGACGAGTTTTGGCGGGGTGAAGGTGCTGGCATGAGGGGCATGCAGCGCTTGTTTGGGCTGCGCTGGCGCAACACCCACCGTGTCGTCCCGGCGTTCGCCCGGACGACACGGGAGATTGTTGATCCGCCGGCAGCTCGCTTAGACCCCCGCCACCGACGTCCACACATCCGCGAGCTTCTTTCGCAGCGCCTGTGCGCGCGTCAGCGGCGGTGGCGTCTCGTCTTCCTCCGGAAGGCGCAGCCCGACGACATTGACGCGGCCGCCGGAAATGCTGCGCGCGACCAGAACGATCTCGTCCAGCGGCAGCTCGGCGCCCTCTTTCGGGGCGCGGTCGAGATGGACGTCGAAATAATCGGCCAGCGTCAGCTTGCCCTCGTCCTCGCCCACCTTGACGCCGTAGATCTCGGCGAGTTCGGCCAGTGTGTGCTCGCCGGAGACCATGAAGTCGCCGAGCAGATGCGGATCGGGCGCCGAGCCCGGCTGCATGTCGACGAAGAAGCGGTCGAGCGACTCGGCCTTTTCCGGCGGCGCCAGCAAATAGATGTAGTCGCCGGGCGCAATCGGGTCGGCTTCCGTCGGTGTCAAAATGTTCTCGTTGCGGATCACCAGCGTCGGCTTGGACCAGGACGGGATCAGGCCGCGGCGGAAATACAGGCTCTTGGGCCGCACCGGATAGCCGACCAGCTGCTGCTCGAGCTGCCCGGGCAGATCCAGCTCGACACGGCGCGGACCGCGCTCGGCGCGCGGCAGAGCGACATGCAGCTTGCGCGCGGCGGGTGCCAACGTCCAGCCTTGCAGCAACAGCGAGATGATGACGACGACGAAGGCGACGTCGAAATAGAGATAGGCCTTGGACAGGCCGACCAGCATCGGGATCGAGGCCAGGAAGATCGCGACGGCACCGCGCAGGCCGGTCCAGGCGATGAAGATCTTTTCGCGCCAGTTGAAGCGGAACGGCGCCAGGCACACGAATACCGCGATCGGCCGCGCCACCAGCATCAGCACGAAGGCGACCCCGACCGCCGGCAGCACGCTGGCCCCTAACCGGCTCGGCGAGACCAGCAGGCCGAGCAGCACGAACATCACGATCTGCGCCAGCCAGGTCGCCGCATCGAGGAAAGCCACTACCGAATTGTGCGCGCGGGTCGGCCGGTTGCCGATGATGATGCCGGCCAGATAGACCGCGAGGAAGCCGGAGGCGTGCATGATCTGCGAGCCGCCGAAGATCACCAGCGCAGCCGTGGTCACGAACGGCGCGTGCAGCCCCTGCGGCAGCGCGACCTTGTTGAGCGCGATGACAACGAGCCGTCCGCCGAAGACGCCGACCAGGGCGCCCAGCACCGCCTCCTGGATGAACTCCATCGCCACATGGCTTGCGGAGCTCGATCCCAGCGAGATGTATTCGACCAGCATCAAGGTGAGGAAGATCGCGAAAGGGTCGTTGGTGCCGGATTCGGCCTCCAGCGTCGCGCCGACGCGCGGGCGCAGACGCAGGCCCTGGGTGTGCACCAGCAGGAAGACGGCGGCGGCGTCGGTCGAGGCGACCACGGCGCCGACCAGCAGCGACTCCGTCCAGTTGAGGTCGAGCGCGTATTTAGCGAACGGCGCCGTGATCAGCGCGGTCAGGAGCACGCCGACGGTCGCGAGTACCACGGACGGCGCGAGCACGGTACGGATGCTGGCAAAGCGCGTCCGCAGGCCACCGTCGAACAGGATCAGGGCCAGCGCCACAGAGCCGACCAGATAGGTGGTGCGGACGTCGTCGAACTGGAGCCGGCCGGGGCCGGAATCGCCCGCGAGCATGCCGATCACAAGGAAGACGAGCAGCAAGGGCGCTCCGAAGCGCAGCGCAAGCAGGCTCGACAGGATACCGGCCATCACGAGGACGGAGCCGAGCAATATGGCGATGCTGACGGAGTCGAGAGAGGCCATCCACCTTCCGGTTCAAAACAGCTGGAAGGGCATCCATATCGTCGCGGCCCTGGCACGCCAACCCATTTCTCCCGCTCGCGGCAATCTGCCCGCATTTTACGGCCTTAACGCCCATCACATGCCGGTGTATCGATGGCCCGGCCGCGCCCTTTGTGGGATTCTGCGGCTCCCTCGAATCAATTCCTCCCCGCTTGCCGACGAGACCGATGGACATGGACCTCAAGGACTTCATGGAGTTCGTGCAGACCACCGCGCGCAGCGTCGGGGCGGAAATCTCCTCGCCCTGGTTCTACCTGCAATTCGGCCTCATCCTGGCCGCAGCCGGTATCGCCTATGCCGCGGAGACCGCGATCCGCAACCGGGTCGACATGACCGCGCTGACGATGCGCTGGCCGCTGCCGCTCCGGCACTTCGCCCGGGTGATGGTCTCCAGCGCCTCGACGGCGGTGTTCACTTTGCTCGTGATCATCTCGCGTGTGGTGATGTACCACGCGACCTGGCCGAGCCGCTCCTATCTGCTGATGGTCGCCGCCAAGCTGGGCTTCGCCTGGCTCGTGATCCGGCTGGTGACCTCGGTGCTGCGCAATGCCTTCATCGTCCGCCTGGTGTCGATCACGGCGTGGCTTCTCGCCGCGCTCTCGATCCTCGGCCAGCTCGATACGACGGTCGACCTGCTCGATTCCTACGCGATCGTGCTCGGTGGTCTCAGGCTGACCCCGCTGCTGGTCCTCAAGGCCGGCGCGCTCCTGCTGATCGCGCTGTGGCTCACCAACATCGCGAGCAATTTCGCCGAGAGCCGGATCAACGCAACCACCGACCTGACGCCGTCGGTGCAGGTGCTGCTGGTCAAGATCATCCGCATCGGGCTTCTTGCCATCGCAATCG
This sequence comes from Bradyrhizobium sp. CCBAU 65884, assembly GCF_028128835.1. NCBI lineage: Bacteria > Pseudomonadati > Pseudomonadota > Alphaproteobacteria > Hyphomicrobiales > Nitrobacteraceae > Bradyrhizobium > Bradyrhizobium sp. CCBAU 65884. The sequence goes on from NZ_LBJU01000117.1 coordinate 143,033, forward strand.
TCATTGCGCTCGGCGCGGTCGGCATCGACCTGTCGGCGCTCGCGGTGTTCTCCGGCGCGGTCGGCGTCGGCATCGGTATCGGCCTGCAGAAGATCGTGGCCAACTTCATCTCGGGCATCATCCTGCTCGCCGACAAATCGGTGAAGCCCGGCGACCTCGTCACCATCGGCGACAATACCGGCCGCATCAGCGCGATGAAGACGCGCTATATTTCCGTCGCCGCCGGCGACGGCCGCGAGTTCCTGGTGCCGAACGAGGATCTGGTGACGCAGAAAGTCGTCAACTGGACCTATACCGACAAGAACACGCTGGTGAAGATCGCCTTCGGCACCAATTACGACGCCGACCCCCGCCTGGTCACCAAGCTCGCCGCCGAGACGGCTGCGGCCCATCCGCGCGCGACCAAGGGCAAGCCGCCGAACTCCATCCTGACCGAGTTCGCGGAAGCCGGGATGAAGTTTTCGCTGACCTTCTGGATTGCGGACCCCGACGGCATGGACAACGTCAAGAGCGACGTGATGCTGGCGCTGTGGGACGCTTTCAAGCGCGAGGGCATCCGGGTTCCCTACCCCGTCCGCGAAATCCGCGTCCGCGGCGGCGCGCTGCCGGTGGAAACCACCGTAGAAGTCCCGAATTAGGCCCGCTTTCGGGCGCAAGAGGCGGCAAGATCCTTGTTTTGACGCGTTTTCTTCACACGAACCGGTAGCCACGTCGCTCGAAAACGCGCTCCCTTGGCTTGCACGAAGGCCCGCAATCATTAAATTGGGGCCTGAAATCAAGACTTTCCGCCGATATCGAGCCCACCTCAGAAGATTGCGCCCGCATGAGCTACGTCGAAGCCTCCGATACCTCCCTGCGCAAGACCGGACAGATCAAGCTGCATGGGCCGAGCGCCTTTGCCGGCATGCGCAAGGCGGGCGCGCTGGTAGCGAAGTGCCTCGACGAGCTCACCGACATCGTCGGGCCCGGGGTGCCGACCGAGCGCATCGACGAGTTCGTCCGCGACTTCGCCTTCAGCAACAATGCCTATCCGGCGACACTGATGTATCGCGGCTATCGCTACTCGACCTGCACCTCGCTCAACCACGTGGTCTGCCACGGCATGCCCGGCGACCGTCCGCTGAAGGAAGGCGACATCGTCAACATCGACGTCACCTTCATCGTCGACGGCTGGTATGGCGATTCCAGCCGGATGTATGCGGTCGGCCCGATCGCCCGCAAGGCCGAGCGGCTGATCGAGGTAACCTATGAAGCGATGATGCGCGGCATCGCCGCCGTGAAGCCCGGCGCCACCACCGGCGACATCGGCTACGCCATCCAGAGCTTCGTCGAGCCGCAGGGCATGAGCGTGGTGCGCGATTTCTGCGGCCACGGTCTGGGCCGCATGTTCCACGACGAGCCGAACATCATTCATATCGGCCGGCCCGGCGAAGGCGTGCAGCTCAAGCCTGGCATGTTCTTCACCATCGAGCCGATGATCAATCTCGGCAAGCCGCATGTGAAGATCCTGTCCGACGGCTGGACTGCCGTCACCCGCGACCGCTCGCTGTCGGCACAGTTCGAGCACTCCGTCGGCGTCACCGCTGATGGCGTCGAGATCTTCACGCTGTCGGAGCGGCACGGCGAGAAGCAGATCGGGTGAGCTTTCGGGACGTGCCTGCTGGGCAATTACCGATCGGCGCGCCGGCGCGCAATTGACGGTTGCAAAAACGGAGGTCCCCGGCGATGCTGGCGGCCGATGCCCGCCAAGCCGGACCAGGACAAGAGCAAGCTTGAGGACGCGCCGCATTATCTCGGCCATCGCGAGCGGCTGCGCGAGCGCTTCTACAATGCCGGCGCGGATGCGCTGAGCGACTACGAACTCCTGGAGATGGCGCTGTTTCCGGCACTGCCGCGACGCGACACGAAACCTCTGGCCAAGGCGCTGATCAAGTCCTTCGGCTCGTTCGCCGAGGTCGTGCACGCGCCGGTGGCGCGCTTGCGCGAGGTTGACGGCATCGGCGAGGCCGCGATCAACCAGCTCAAGCTGATCGCGGCCGCCGCGAGCCGCGTGACCAAGGGCGAGGTCAACAGCCGCAACGCGCTGTCGTCCTGGAACGAGGTGATCGATTATTGCCGCTCCAGCATGGCTTTTGCCGACAAGGAGCAGTTTCGCCTGCTGTTTCTCGACAAGCGCAACCAGCTCATCGCCGACGAGGTGCAGCAGACCGGCACCGTGGACCACACCCCGGTCTATCCGCGCGAAGTGATCAAGCGCGCGCTGGAATTATCGGCGACCGCCTTGATCCTCGTGCACAACCATCCGTCCGGCGATCCCTCGCCCTCGCAGGCCGACATCCAGATGACCAAAGCGATCATCGACATCGCAAAGCCGCTGGGGATTGCCGTGCACGACCACATCATCGTCGGCAAGAGCGGCCATGCCAGCCTGCGCGGGATGCGGTTGATCTGAGGTCAACGCGGGTCGGATCAGCCTGCACCGGCCCTCAAAACCTGACCGTTAATCCGCCACCCGCGTAATAGCTTGTCTCGGCCTGGTATTTGACCCCCGCTGGCGTGCTCGCGCCTCCAAAGCCGAACGGGAGCACGACAGCCGGGGCTGAAACGCCAGGGACCTTGTTATCGTAGTTGAGGCCGCCAAAGGCCCGCAACGCCCAGCTCGGCGCCAGCTTGATGTTGACGCTGGCTTCGGCATTGGCAACGAATGCGGTGGTCGTTGCACTGGACGTTGTGGCAGAGAAGGTCGGGGCGAAAAAGGGCACCCCGCCCACGAAGACGTTGACGGAGTCCGAGCCCGTCAGCGATACCCGCCGCATGGCGAGCCCGGCGTTGCCACCGGCCACAAATGTCAGCCAATCCGTCACAGGTACCGAACCAGACAGGCCGGCGCGGGCTCCCCAGTCCGTCCAATCGAGCTTGGTGTCCGCGTCATAGCGGACGGACGCAGTGCCGCCGAAAACGAGATTGGTTTCGGACAACGTCTGAGAGTTGCGGGACTTGCCGCCAAACACCGCAAGCGACGGCGTAATGGTGACGCCGCTCACTTTGAAATCTGTCGCGTACCGCCCGCTGACTTGCCAACTCGAATAGCTGGTACCGAGCGTGCTGGAAACGACACATGATGTGCCGGCGCCGCAAGCGACCGAGCCCGCGAAGTTTGTGATCCCGCCAACCTGCGGCAGCGAATATCCCGATCCCAATGTCGACACAGCCGTAGCGGCTTGCGAGGCGGTCGCGTTGACATAGGACCCGCTGAACTCGATCCGCCCATTGGTGCCGATATTCGACAGAGACACACCGGGAGGCAAAACGAAGCCCAATCCGCCGGAGATGCCATATCCGGTTGCCCGCGGGTCATATGTATTTGCCGCGGATATCCCCGATCCCGGGGCGACCGGCAACAGACGAGTGCCGATATCATAGGTCGGCAGGCGGATCGACTGCGCTGAGCCGTCAGCCCAGAAGTAGACCCCGCCAGCCGTGCTCGCGGTGGCCACCCCCGGCGCCTTGATCGGAATATCTGCGGCAAGTACAGGCGCGGAAGTTGCCGCCACCAGTCCGGTTGCGATGATCGATAGCCGAATATGCCGATAAAGCACTGAAACCCCTCAGATGAACATGCCTTCGACGCCAAGGCATCATTTCGGCAAGATTCTAGGTGAGGTGCGGCGAGACTGTCGTCGCTTATGACGAACGGTGCTGTAGCGGTTTGCGTATTCTCGCCCCTCAATATCCATGAGCTGCACTGTTGAGGCTTCCGTGCAACATAACGGCGCGACACCGCACCGAGGTGCTCTTTTACGAACGGAATTATTGCTTTTCGCGAATAGCGCTTGGCACCAAGTTCCAATATGCTCGATGTCGCCAGCCCTCACTGCGGACTCCAATGTAAATGCAGAGAATCTCGTTTGACTCCGCCGATCTTCCCGGCGACGAGCGGCTGCGCAGAGATCGCTGGGTCGATTCACTGTCATCCGATTACGTGCGTCTGCGCGCCGACGCCAGGCCCAACGTGCCCTTCGACGGCCAGCTCAAGATCATGCTGCTCGGCCAAGCCGCGATTGGTCGCATTTGCGGGACCGTGCAGACCATTTCGCGCGGAGCCGCGGAAATCGCCATCGAGAACACCGACAATGCCGTGCTTCTGCTCAATAGCGGAACGGACGAAATGCTCGTTGAGCAAAGCGGCAAGAGCGTTGCCTGCACCGCCGGTGCTGCGGTGCTTATCGAACAGTGCGTGCCGTCGACCATCAATGTAAGTGCGCAGCATCACTGCAATTTCATGGCAATTCAATTGCCGCGCCAGCAGCTGCGTGGCCAGACGTGCAACGTCGAAGATCGATTCATGACGCCGATTCCGGCATCGGCTTCGGCGCCGGCGCTGGCATACGCTTACGTCGAGACGCTGCTGAAGCTATCCGGCGCCGCGGAGCAAGCCGATATCCCGCGTTTTGCCGCCGACCACATCGCCGATCTCGTCGTGGCTGCAGTGGCCCTCAAGACCTTGCATCAGGAGACACAGGCGCCGAGTTTGCGAGCGGCTCGTTTTGAGACCGTCCGGCGCGAGCTTGATCGCAATTTCATGATGCCCGGCTTTTCCTTGACGGCGCTCGCACGCCGCCTTCTGGTTTCGCCGCGCTATGTGCAGGCGCTCTTCTCCGAAGCCGGAACGTCGTTCACCGATGAACTGACCACTCGCCGCCTGATGCGGGCTCACGAGATGCTGGCGTCGCCGCACTACGCACATATGAAGGTCATGGACGTCGCCTACGAGTGTGGATTCCCGACAGTATCGCACTTTCATCGCATTTTCCGGCGCCACTTCGATGCGACACCAGGCGAAGTGCGCGACAGAGCGATCACATAAGTCGCGCTGGCCGGCTCAGTAGCAATACCTGTGATCGACCCGGACGTAGTAGCCGTCCGGCCTCTGCATGTAGCAGCCGCGTTGATAGGCGTAGTAGCCGGAGCGGCGGCGCTCGCCTTCGGAGGCGATCGCGGCGCCCGTGCCGGCACCGACGACGGCACCGATGGCAGCCCCCCTGCCTCCGCCGAGCGCACCACCGAGGATCGCCCCGCCGACGCCGCCGATGATCGCGCCGCCGATGGCATCCTGGGCCGCCGCCTCATGCGCCGGCACCGCCATCGCAACCGTCAGACAGGCCGCGATTCCAAAACTTCCAATGCGAAGACCTCGAAGCATGCTCGCCCTCCCTGTGGTGGAGGGAGTCATAGCCCCGGGCGAGGATTCGGGCCAGACAAATTGCCGGCACGGCGGCCCGCGATGGCCGGAGGCGCGGCGCGAAGACGGCTCAAACCGCCCCGCGTACGATGCACCGGCCGGCCGATTGGACGTCAAGCATCGACCCAGCGCTGCACGGCCTCGACGGTATCGGCGGGCGTGGTGTTGAAGCAGATCGCAGCGTCCGGCGCGAGGCGATGGACGAGGTTGAGCACCTTCTCGAACAGCACGAGGCGCTCCTTCGGCTCGCGCAGGCCGGCGCCGATCACGATGCAGTCGAAACGCTCGTCGCGCAGCGCCGCCGTGACGCCGGCTTCCGCGGTGGCGTCGAGATCAATCAGGCAGCTCGTGACCTCGAAGCCGAGATCGCGCAGGCGCAACAGCTGCGCCTCGATGTAGGTTCGCACGAGTTCCGGCGTGAGCTGCGGGAATGCGCTGTAGTCGGCACTGCCGGGTTCGATGCCGATCGCGAGGACGCGTTTGGCCATGCCGGATCTCCCAACGAAATCGCCTCTTCCGTCAACGAGATGCCCGGTCTGCAGGTTCCGCCTCCGCGTGGCGCCATTCGGCGGCAGCGAATGTGGGCCCGCCTACTGACGCAGCATGATCAGGGGATCGGCGGTATCGGGGACGCGCCGCCACTGCGCATTGTCGTCGGCCTCGAACTGCCAGACGTTGCCCGATTTCGACATCAGGATGATCTGGCCGCGCTCGAGCCGCCATTGCGTCGGGTTGAACTGCGCGATGGCCGGATCGCATTTCGGCTTGAGGAAGACCTGGAAATTGTCGGAGCCGGCTTCCGTGTTGGTCAGCGTCAGCCCGCAGACCGGCTGGCCGTTGCCGCGCACCATCGCCCAGTCGCCGATCATCTGGTCCATCGACTTGGCCATCGAGCGCGCGGCGGCGAGATCCTGCAGGATGTAGACGCCCTCGCCCTGGCGCAGGCCTTCGAAGATGCCGGCCTCGACCTCGGTGAAGTCGATCACGGCTTCACCGGTCGCGTCCTGCAGGCGGACGATGTCGAGGCCCCTGACGCTCCAGGCGACGATGTCCTTGGTGAAGGGCAGCGCCGCCTTGCAGGCCGGCTCCAGCTCCAGCTTGAAGCCCTGCCCCGCGGCGTCGCCCTTCATCGTGACGACGCAGGTCTTGCTGCGCTCGGTGGTCGAGAGCTCCCACTGCCCGAGCATCTCCTTCTTCAGGGTCGTCGTATCCTGCGCATGCGCCGGCCTCGTCTGAGCAACGCCGATCGCGGCCAAATGGGCCGCGACGGCGCCGATCGCGGCCAAATGGGCCGCGACGGCGGATGCAACGACCCGAAGACTTCGCATCAGCGCCCCTTGAATGGCGTTTCGGCAACCGGCGTCAACGGCGCCTTGCCCGAGAACCATGACTTGAGGTTGTCGACCACGAGCTGGTCCATCGCGTTGCGCGTCACCACCGAGGCCGAGCCGATATGCGGCAGCAGCACGACGTTCTGCATCGCCTTGAGCTCGTCCGGCACGGTCGGCTCGGCCGCGAACACGTCGAGGCCGGCGGCGAGGATGGTGCCCGACTTGAGGGCCTGCACAAGCGCCGGCTCGTCGACCACCGAGCCGCGCGCGACGTTGACCAGCACGCCGCGCGGGCCGAGCGCCTTGAACACCTCGGCATTGATCATCTTGTTGGTCGAGGCGCCGCCGGGCACGATCACCATCAGCGTATCCACCGCCTTCGCCATCTCGATCAGATCGGGATAGTGCTTGTAGGAGACGTCCTTGGACGGATTGCGCGAGTGGTAGACCACCGGCACCAGCGAGGCGTCGAGCCGGCGCGCGATGGCCTGGCCGATCCGGCCCATGCCGACGATGCCGACCTTGCGGTCGCGCAGCGAGCCGACGCTGAGCGGATAGTTCTGCGTCTGCCAGAGGCCGGAACGCACATACCGGTCGGCCTTGATGAACTCGCGCAAGGTGGAGATCAGCAGGCCCATCGCGACGTCGGCGACCTCCTCGGTCAGCACGTCGGGCGTGTTGGTGACGATGATGTTGTGCTCGGCCGCGTATTTGGCGTCGATATGGTCGTAGCCGACGCCGAAGCTCGCCACCATCTCGATCTTGGGCAGTTGCGACAGCGACTCCTTGTCGGCACGGACGGTGTGATAGGTCACGGCGACGCCGCGGATTTTTTCGCGGATCGCCGGCGTCAGCCGCTCGAGGTCGCCGCGCGTCTCGGCCTTGTGCACGACGAAATGGTCGGAAAACCCGTTCTCGAGGATCGGCCGCACCGGCCCATAGATCAGAAGGTCGATCTTCTCGGACGAAATCGAACCGGCAGCCATCAGTTTTCCTTTCCAAGAGCGCTTTCATGCCAGCGCCGTAAAACGAGGTGGGAAACTACCGCCAGCACCCCATAGATGACAATCCCGGCCAGCGATAACAAAAGCAGCGCTGCGAACATGCGGGGTATGTTCAATCGATAGCCGGACTCGGCGATCCTGTAGGCGAGCCCCGAGCCGGCACCGGCTGTTCCCGCCGCGATCTCCGCCACGACCGCGCCGATCAGCGACAGGCCGCCGGCGATGCGCAAGCCGCCGAGAATGTAGGGCAACGCCGCGGGCAGCTTGAGAAAGCGCAGCGTCTGCGGCTTTGAGGCGCCATAGAGCTGGAACAGGCCGGCAAGGTTGCGATCGACCGAATTGAGCCCAAGGGTGGTGTTGGACAGCACCGGGAAAAAGGCGACGATGAAAGCACAAACCACCACCGCGGTCTGCTGCTCCAGGTAGATCAGGAGCAGCGGCGCGATCGCGATCACCGGGGTGACCTGGAGGACGATGGCATAGGGGAACAGCGAATATTCCACCCATTTCGACTGGTTAAACAACAGCGACAGCGCGATGCCGCCGATGCTGGCCGCGGCAAAACCTTCGAGCGTGGTCAGAAGCGTGGTGGCGAGCGATTGTGACAGCACTGCCCACTCCTTGATCAGCGTCAGGACGATGACGGAGGGCGCCGGCAGCACGTAAGGCGGGATGTCCTTGATGCGAACCAAGAGTTCCCAGGCGAGCATGCCGGCCGCGAACACGATGACGGGAAGCACGAAACGCATCGCGCGTTGTGCGCCTCGCGGTTTTGCAGTGACGGCCGCCTGCGCGCTCATAAGGTCGACTGCCCCGAATAAGACGGAGCCAGCGCAGCCGACACCTTCCGGCAATAATCGGAATAGGCGGCGGAGGTGCGAAACGCCTCGCCGCGCGGCTCGACCGTCTCGATGCGGATGTCGGCCTGGATGCGGCCGGGCCGCGCCGTCATGACCACTACGCGCTGCGACAGATAGACGGATTCGAACACCGAATGGGTGACGAAGATGACGGTCTTGCCGAGGCTGCGCCACAGCGCGAGCAGATCATTGTTGAGGCGGAAGCGCGTGATCTCGTCGAGCGCGGCGAACGGCTCGTCCATCAAAAGGATATCCGGATCGGTGACGAGCGCGCGCGCCAGCGACACCCGCATCTTCATGCCGCCGGAGAGCTCACGCGGAAAGGCATCGGCGAAATCGGCGAGCCCGACGCTGGCCAGCGCCGCGTCGGCACGCCCGCGCGCCTCCGCCTTCGGCACGCCCGCCAGCTTCAGCGGCAGCCGCACATTCTCGCGCACGCTGGTCCAGGGCATCAAGGTGGGCTCCTGAAACACGAAGCCGATACCGTGACCCGGCTGTACCACGCCCTCGTGATGGGCCACCCGCACGATGCCTGACGACGGCGCGCTGAGCTCCGCGATCAACCGCAGCACCGTCGACTTGCCGCAACCGGACGGGCCCAGCAGCGAGATGAACTCGCCCTTGCGGACAGTGAGGTCGAACGGGCCGAGCGCCATGACGCCATTGTCATAGGTCTTCGTCACGCCGCGCAGGCTGACGGCGAGATGCGTCAGGCCGGCGTCGGCCGCGGACGAGATTTTGCCTGATGACATCGAGCTTGCGCTACGGCTTGCTCGGGCGCAGCTCGACGCCGACGCCCTTGTTGACGAAGCGCAGCGTGTAGGATTTGCGGAAGTCGAGTTCGGGCCTCAAGACGCCGGCCTTGACCATCTTGTTGAAGAAGGAGGTGTAGCGCTCGTCGCTCATCGCGCCGATGCCGTTCTTCAGGCTGTCGCCGGAATCGACGATGCCATGCTCCTTCATCTTGGCGACGGAATAGGCGAGCAGGTCGTCGGTCATTTCCGGATTGAGCTTCTTGATCATGGCGTTGCCGGCGGAATTGTCGCGGTAGATGTAATTGTACCAGCCGATCATGGAGGCATCGACGAAACGCTGCACCAGGTCGGGCTTCTTCTCGACCACGTCGCGGCGGGTCTCGATCAAGGTCGAATAGGTGTTGAAGCCGTAATCGGCGAGCAGCAGCACGTTGGGCTTGAAGCCGGCGGCCTTCTCCACCGCGAACGGCTCGGAGGTGACGTAGCCCTGCATCGCGCTCTTGGGATTGGCGATGAAGGGTTGCGGATTGAAATTATAGGGCCGGACGTTCTTCTCGCTGAAGCCGTATTCGGACTTCAGCCACTGGAAATAGCTGCCCATGCCCTCCTTGGAGACGAACAGCGTCAGCGGCTTGAGATCCTCGATCTTGCTGACCTTGGCATCCGGCTGCGTCAGCATCACCTGCGGATCCTTCTGGAAGATCGCGGCGATGGTCACGACGGGAACGTTGTTGGCGACCGCGTCGAACGACATCAGCGTGTTCGCGGCCATGAAGAAATCGATCTTGCCGGCGATCAGCAGCATCCGGTTGTTCTCGTTCGGACCGCCGGGAACGATGGTGACGTCGAGGCCGTATTTCTTGTAGGTGCCGTCGGCGACCGCCTGGAAGAAGCCGCCGTGCTCGGCCTCGGCGACCCAGTTGGTGCCGAAGGTGACCTTGTCCAGCGTTTCGGCCCGCGCCGGGACGCTCCAGACCAGAGCGGCCATCAGGCCCGCAGTTAGCGCTCTGCGCAGATGAGAGGGGGTCATAATGGCACTCCGTCGATCGCTTCCAGCATAATCGCGTCTAGCTCGTGGCAGGCCAACGCGATAAAACCGCATGACGTCAGGGGACACGAGCCGGCCGGGCCCGCGTCCCCTGATAACCCAAATTACGTGACAAATTCGGGCAATGAAACCTCCAAAGAAAACTCAATGATGCCATCCCGCGACTGGACCGAGATCCGCTGGGTCGATGCGCCCCCCGCGGAGACGTCGCGATGGATCGCGGTGCTGCCGCTGGCGGCGACCGAGCAGCACGGCCCGCATTTGCCGCTCACCACCGACGTGCTGATCGCGGAGGCGTATCTTGCGCGCGTGCGGGAGCTTCTGCCCGACAACGTTCCGGCCAGTTTTCTTCCCGTCGAACCGGTCGGGATTTCCACCGAGCATATCGACTATCCCGGCACGCAGACGCTGCCGACTGAAACCGCGCTGAAGCGATGGACCGGGATCGGCGAGGAGGTCGCGCGGCGCGGCGTGAAGAAGCTCGTCATCATCACCAGCCATGGTGGCAACAGCGCGGCCATGATGCTGGTGGCGCAGGATCTGCGGGCGCATCAAAAAATGTTCGTGGTGACCACGTCATGGTCGCGGCTATCAGGCGCCGACACATTGTTCCCGGCCGACGAAGTGCGCCACGGCATTCATGGCGGCGCGGTCGAGACCTCGATCATGCTGGCGCGCTATCCCGATCAGGTGCGCAAGGATGCCATCGCGGATTTTCCTGCGAGCAGCATCGCACTGGAGCAGCAGTACCGCTGGCTGTCGACGCAGCGGCCCGCGCCGTTCGCCTGGCAGGCGCAGGATCTCAACGCCAGCGGCGCCGTCGGCAATGCGACATTGGCCGTCGCCGCGAAGGGCGAGCAGCTCATCGATCAAGGCGCCCGTGCTTTTTGCGAACTCCTGGGCGAGGTCGATAACTTCGACGTGAACAGGCTCGCCAAGGGGCCCCTCGGCTAACCAATATCCTATTGCAATCATTTACGAAAACTCCTCGCTCCGGGAGCGGATTCGCCGCATTCGAACCGGACGCGGGGAGCCTCCGTCAAACTGGGCACGCGGGCCACAGCGGACCGCCTCAACCCCGGATGGAGTTTCACATGTCGATCAAGACCAAGATTGCAGCTCTCGCTCTCGCGACCCTCGCCGTCACCGGCAGCATCGTGTCCACCACCTCCTCGGCCGAAGCCAAGCAGCCCGGTTGGGTCTGGGGTGTCGGTGCCGGCATCGCCACCGCCGCTGTCGTCGGCTCCGCGATCGCCGCCAACAACGACCCCTATTACTACGGCTATCACCGCTGCGGCTGGGTCGCCCAGTACAACGCCTTTGGCCAGTACGTTGGCCGCGTTCGTAGCTGCTACTGATCTGAGTACCTGAGGCCGATCTTACGTGGATCCTGCGTCCGACACGGGCGCCTCATCCACCCCGTGTCGTGCCCCGACCCCGCCCGGCTGTCCCCCCGGGCGGGGTCATTCTGTTTGGGCCGGGAATTTGTTGCCGTCCCGTCACACAGCGGTGCGAACCATTCCGTGCGCCAATCTTCACCAGTTGCTATTGCGAATTAATCGCAATAAGGTTCGAGACAGGCTCGGGAACTTGGGACGAAATCGCGTCGAATCGAGATCATCTCGACGACGCGAGCAACCAAGACCTGATGACAGGGCCGCCGCGAATCGGCAGGGATATCGCGACGGGTGGGACACATTCGCGTTTTGGGGGCGTGCGTTTTGACGTTGAGAAGTCACCGTTACAGATACTTGCGAACGGCCGCGGCGATTGCCTCGGGCGTGCTGGCTTTTCCCGCCGCGGGGCGCGCGGCCGATCTGCCGCTGAAGGCGCCGGCGCCGAGAGCGGTCTATGACTGGACCGGCCTCTATATCGGTGCGCATGCCGGCTATGGCCGCGGCTCGTCGCAGTTTGCGCTGAACGACGGCACAGGGATCAACGACAGCGGCGTCTTCAGCGGCATGATCGGCGGCGTGCAGGCGGGCTACAACTACCGCCTCAACTCCGGCTGGCTGGTCGGCGTCGAAGGCGATTTCACGTTCCCCAACTACATCACCTCGAATTCGATCGTCTCCTTCCTGACGACACCCGCCAACACTGTCACGCAGCAATGGGACTACACCGCCAGCCTGCGCGGCCGCGTCGGCTACACCAGCGGTCCGTGGCTGGTTTACGCCACCGGCGGCTTTGCCTGGATGGGCGAGCGCTATTTCGACACGCCGGCCTCCGGCGCCGAAGTCCCGAAAATCCTGAACACGCGGCCCGGCTGGATCGCGGGTGCCGGCGTCGAATACGGCTTCGCGCCGCATTGGAGCGCACGGCTCGAATATCTCTACAGCCGCTTCGACGGCGCCAATGTCGCCTTCTCCACGGGGGCCCAATACAGCTCTTCGTCGCTCGACTTCCAGCAGGTCAGGCTCGGCCTCAACCGCAAGGTCGATTGGCCGGGCATGCCGAGCTACAATCCGAACAGCTCGCTCATCGACACCGAATCGGATCGCTGGGAGATTCACGGCCAGAGCACCTATCTGCCGCAAGGCTATCCGTCGTTCCCCGCGCTCTACAGCGGAACGAACTCTCTCTCGCCGACGAGGCAGGCCAAGGCGACCTGGAGCAACAGCCTGTTCCTGAACGCGCGGCTGTGGGACGGCGGCGAGGTCTATTACAATCCCGAGCTGCTCCAGGGATTTGGCCTGAACGACACAGTCGGCGCGGCCGGCTTCCCGAACGGCGAAGCGCAGAAGTCGAACTTCCCCTATCCGCATTACAACACCTCGCGCCTGTTCGTGCGCCAGACCTTCGGCTTCGGCGGCGAGCAGGAAGAACTCGCCAGCGGCCAGTTGCAGCTGGGGCAAAAGGTCGACGTGTCCCGCCTCACCGTGCAGGCCGGCAAGTTCGCAGTGGTCGACGTGTTCGACGGCAATGCCTACGCCAAGGACACCCGCAGGGATTTCATGAACTGGTCGATCTGGGCCCCGGGCGCCTTCGACTATTCCGCCGACAAGGTCGGCCTTACCTACGGCGTCACCGCCGAGCTCAATCAGAAGCAATGGGCCCTGCGCGGCGGCTATTTCCTGATGGTCGCGGAGCCCAATTCAAATCATTTCGACACCAAGGTCGGGGAGCGCGGCCAGTACGTGATCGAGCTCGAGACGCGCTTCTCGCTGTTCGGCCAACCCGGCAAGCTCAGGACCATGGGCTGGCTCGACAGCGCCAACATGGGCAGCTTCCGCGAGACGCTGAACAATCCGGCGCTCAATCTCGACATCGCGCAGACCCGGCGCGGCCGCACCAAGGTCGGCTATGTCGTCAACCTCGAGCAGGCGATCACCGAAGATGTCGGACTGTTCGGCCGCTGGAGCTGGAACGACGGCAAGAGCGAAACGCTCGCCTTCACCGACATCAACCGCAGCCTGTCGGCTGGCCTTTCGATCAAGGGCACGAAATGGGGCCGGCCTGACGACGTGGTCGGCGTTGGCGGCGCGATCAACGCGATTTCGCAGGACTACCGGGACTTCCTCGCCGCAGGCGGCCTTGGCGTGCTGGTCGGCGACGGTGCGCTCAACTACCGCAAGGAGCGCATCCTCGAAACCTATTACGCCTATGCGCTGAACAAGAATCTCACCCTCACCGCCGACTACCAGCTCATCGTCAACCCCGCCTACAACGCAGATCGCGGACCGGTGTCGGTCATTTCCGGGCGGCTGCACGGGGAGTTCTGAGCGCAGTACGGCCCGGATGATGCGCGCGCCTCGTCCTTCGAGACGCCCGCTTCGCGGGTTCCTCAGGATGAGGCAAGCGACACCGGAGCTCATCGAAGCGCTCCGCACACTCCATCCTGAGGAGCGCGCACTTGCGCGCGTCTCGAAGGATGGGCCGCGGGCACGTCGCTCTTCGAATGCGATTGCTTCTCCCTGCAGCAGAGGCGCAGAAGTTCTACGCAGCGCGGATCGCGTCCAGGAACTTGCCGACCTCGACCTTGAGACGGCTGCTCTCGCCGGACAGCGATCTGGCCGAGGCGAGCACGTTGGAGGAGGCAGATCCGGTCTGGCTCGCGCCGCGCTGCACGTCGACGATGCTGGCGGAGACCTGCTGGGTGCCGCGGGCCGCCTGCTGCACGTTGCGGGAAATCTCCCGCGTCGCTGCGCCCTGCTCCTCCACCGCCGCGGCGATTGCGGATGCAATCTCGGACATGCGGGAGATGGTGTCACTGATCGACCTGATGGCGCCGACGGAGTCCTCCGTCGCGGTCTGGATTCCCGTGATCTGCTGGCTGATCTCGCCGGTGGCCTTGGCGGTCTGCTCGGCCAGCGCCTTGACCTCGGAGGCGACCACCGCAAAGCCGCGGCCGGCCTCGCCGGCGCGCGCCGCCTCGATGGTGGCGTTGAGAGCCAGAAGATTGGTCTGGCCTGCGATCTGGCTGATGAGCTCGACGACGTCGCCGATCCGCCCCGCGGCCTTGGCGAGCTCGCCGACATAATCGTTGGTCCGGCCCGCCTGCTGCACCGCTTCGCCGGCGATGCGCGCGGAATCCTGCACCTGCCGGCTGATCTCGTCGACCGACGAGGCCATCTCCTCGGCCGCCGCGGCAACGGTCTGCACGTTGGTGGAGGCCTGTTCGGAAGCGGCCGCGACGGTCGCGGTGACCTTTTCCGATTGATCGGCCGTGCTCGTCAGCGTTCCCGCGGACACTTCCAGCTCCGAGGAAGCCGACGACACCGTGTTGATCACGTCGCCGATCATGGCTTCGAAATCGCGCGCGATCTGGTCCATACGCTGGCTGCGCCGGAGCTTCGCGTCGGCCTCGACCGCGGCCGCCTCGTCGGCGGCCTTCTTGGCGAGCAGTGAATCCTTGAAGTGCTGCAGCGAGCCCGCCACCTGGCCGATCTCGTCATTGCGGTCCGTCGCGGGAATCTCGACGTCGTGCTGTCCGGCAGCGAGCGTTGCGATCACGTCCGCGAGCCGGCTGAGCGGCGTCACCACGCGCCTGCGCAGCATCATGGTCACGCCACCGAGAGTCCCGAGCAGCGCCAGAACCACCACGCCTGCGAGCGCGAGCATCGCCAGTGCGCCATCGCGCGAGGCCGAGGCACGCTCGGAAGCTTCCGCCAATGCGGCATCGCGCACGCCGTAGAACATCTGGATGGCCGGCACGATGACCTTCGCCAGTTCGTCGGCATTGCTGCTGTACTTGCCGTCACTCCGGGCTGCGGGAATCTCCTTGTCGACGGCGGCCGCAGCTTTTCCAAAATACGATTCCGTTGCCGCCTTCAGCGCGGTCGCGATGCGGGCGGGATTTCCGAGTTGGTCGATGCCTGCCTCGATGCGCTCGCGGTCGGCCTCCACGCGGCCTTGCATGCGATCCATCAGCGACAATTCGGTCGCCGTGAGCGGACGGCTCGCGGACAGCGCCGGGGACAGCGTGGCCGCTCGGCTGCCGGCCGCGACACGCAGGTCCTGGGCCGTCCGCGCCAGGCTCAACAGCGCCGCGAGCGAGGAATCGGCGTTGATGACTTTCGCTTCGAGCCGGTTCATGACCGGTTCGATGTTGCCGATGACCTCGGCAACGCCGGGGAGAAAGCCCTTGATCACAGCACCATCGCGCGCCGCCAGGGGGACGCTCATCGCGCGATCTGCCGCCGCGGTGACCTCCTTCAGCCGCCGTGCGGCACGGTCGAGATTCTCGACAATCGCTCCGCCGTCATCCAGCACCAGGATCGCGCGCCTTGCAGCCTCGAAGCCGGCCTCGGCGGCTTTCGCGGCCTCCCCGGCCGCTTCGATCTGGGCTGGCGTCGCCGCCGCTTCCTGGAAGATCGGACCGATATAGGGGGCGCGAAGGCCGGCGACGTGCTGACTGACCATCAGGGTCGCACCAAAGGCATCGACAGTCTTGATCGCGTCGGAGCGGTTCGTGAAGATGCGCGTCTGGGGTATCAGCACCTCGGCGCCGAGGATGACTGCAAATACCGTCACCGTCAGCATCGACAGCGCGAAAAGCTTCCCGATCCGCATCCTGGGTCCCCCGAATACACTTCTGCAATGTCGAAAACCTAGCCGGGGGCCACTAAGAGCCCGTTAAGCACCGGCATTCCCGTAGTTCCACGGGAGCTCGCGCAAGCGAGTCGAAGTCAGCGGCGACACGGTTCCCTCGGGGCGCCAAATGCGGCAAAATTGCCGGCATTTCTTCGCCGAATACCTATATCAAGGCGTGTGCGTCCTCTTCGGCCACACTCCCTTACCTCGGAACGTCAATGCTCTCGGTCGAACTCGTCATCGTCGTCGTCCTGATCGTCATCAACGGCCTCTTGTCCATGTCGGAGCTGGCCGTGGTCTCGTCCCGCCCGGCCAGGTTGTCGATGCTCGCCGCCAAGGGCGTGCGCGGCGCCGAGCGGGCGCTGACGCTGGCAGCCAATCCCGGCAAGTTCCTCTCGACGGTGCAGATCGGCATCACGCTGGTCGGCGTGCTCTCCGGCGCGTTCTCCGGCGCGACGCTCGGACAGCGGCTGACGCAATGGCTGCTCGAGCTCGGTCTATCCGCGGGAATTGCCGACATCGTCGGCGTCGGCATCGTCGTGACGCTGATCACCTACGCCACCCTGATCGTCGGTGAGCTGGTGCCGAAACAGGTGGCGCTGCGCGACCCCGAAAGCATCGCGGTCAGAGTCGCGCCCGCCATGCACGTGCTTGCGAAGGTCTCGCTGCCGCTGGTCTTTCTGCTCGATCTCTCGGGCAGGCTGATCCTCACGCTGCTCGGTCGCGGCGGCAAGGCCGAGGAGAAGGTCTCGGAGGACGAGATCCACCACCTCGTCAGCGAGGCCGAGAGCGCGGGCGTGCTCGAGCCCGGTGAGAAGGAGATGATCGCCGGCGTGATGCGGCTCGGCGACCGGCCGGTCGGCGCAGTGATGACGCCGCGCACGGAGGTCGACGAGATCGACCTCAACGACGATCCGGCGGCCATCCGGGAGATCATCGCCAAGAGCCCGCATTCGCGCTTTCCCGTCTCCGACGGCGACCGCGACAAGCCGATCGGCGTGCTCCAGGCCAAGGACCTGCTGATCGCCTATATGAACGAACGCACGCCGGACCTGCGCGCGCTGGTGCGCGAAGCGCCCGGCATCCCGGCGTCGGCAGACGCGCGCGACGTGCTGACCATCCTGAAGGCTGCGCCGGTCCACGTCGGTTTCGTCTACGACGAATATGGCGGCTTCGAAGGCATGGTGACGGCCGCCGACATCCTCGAATCGATCGTCGGCGCCTTCCATTCGGAGGCCGGACCGCCGGAGCCCGCCTTTGTCAGGCGCGCCGACGATTCGCTGCTGATCTCGGGCTGGATGCCGGTGGACGAATTCGGCGAATTGCTCGGCGTCGAATTGCCGCCGCACCGCTACAACACGGTGGCCGGCCTGGTGCTGCAACAGTTCAACGTGCTGCCCGACACCGGCGATGCCTTCGACTTCGGCGGCTGGCACATCGAGGTGGTCGATCTCGACGGGCGGCGGATCGACAAGATCCTGGCGAGCCGGTTGAGTGAGGTCGAGACGGGGTAGTTGATAGAGCGAGCCTCAACCACAGCTGTCGTCCCGGACAAGCGCGCTTCAAGCGCGCGCCGATCCGGGACCCATACTCCCGGAAGGCCGTTTGGCGAAGATTCGGAGTTGCCAGCTCGCGCGGCGACTTCTCCCTGTGGTTATGGGTCCCGGGTTCGCGACTTTGTCGCGCCCCGGGACGACAGCGGTGTTTGCAGCGCGAACTCACCTCGCGCCAACTCACCTCACCCGAACTTCACGCCGATCCGCTTCTCCTTGCGCCAGATCACGGTGCACGACAGATGCGTTCCGTCGGCTTGGACGAACAGGGTGAAATGCTCGGGAATGCCGACCGGGCTGGTGACGTCGAGCGCAGCGCCGGTGTCGGACAGGTTGCGGACGGTGCAGTCGATCGCGCCGCCGCCGAACTCGATCGTTCCGGCCTTCAGCACGCGATGTCTCGCCTTGTCGCGCCGTTCGTCCATGGGCACAATCTACACCCAAAGTTGAACAAAATCTTAAATGCCAGCTCCGCTCGCGACGAATATGCGCGGGCCGGGCCGGTGCCGGCACCGGCCGAGCGATGCCCTATGGCGCCGGCTGGAACGTTTCCGCCTGCGCCATCCGCCAGGCGTCGCGGAAGCGCGGGTCTTCGGTGCCTTCGAGCAGCTCGCCAGGACGCAGCGCCGGATAGAGCTGCGCAAAGGATCTCACATCGGTGGTCGAGGTGCGCTGGGTGAAGTGAATCGGGCGCAGCTGCTGCGGATGCTCGAGGCCTGCCGCGGCGATCAGCTCGGTCAGCGAATGCAGCGTCGCGTGGTGATAATTGTGCACGCGGTCGATCTTGAGCGGCACGTAAAGCGCACGCGCGCGCGTCGGATCCTGGGTCGCCACCCCGGTCGGGCAGCGGTCGGTGTGGCAGCTCAGCGACTGGATGCAGCCGAGCGAGAACATGAAGCCGCGCGCCGAATTGCAATAGTCGGCGCCGATCGCCATCGCGCGCGCCATGTCGAAGGCGGTGGCGATCTTGCCGGACGCGCCGATCTTGATGCGGTCGCGCGCATTGATGCCGATCAGCGCGTTGTGGACGAAGTTGACGCCCTCGCGCATCGGCATGCCCAGATGGTCCATGAATTCCAGCGGCGCCGCACCGGTGCCGCCTTCGTTGCCGTCGACGACGATGAAATCCGGATAGATGCCGGTCTGAAGCATCGCCTTGCAGATCGCCAGGAATTCCCAGGGATGGCCGATGCACAGCTTGAAGCCGGCCGGCTTGCCGCCCGACAGGCGGCGCATCTCGGCGATGAACTGCATCATGCCGGCCGGGGTGGAGAAAGCGCGATGCGAGGCCGGCGAGATGCAGTCCTCGCCCATCGCGACGCCGCGGATCTTGGAGATCTCCTCCGAGACCTTTGCCGCCGGCAGCACGCCGCCATGGCCGGGCTTGGCGCCCTGGCTGACCTTGAGCTCGACCATCTTGATCTGGTCGTCACCGGCGACGCGCGCGAACGCTTCGGGATCGAAGGTGCCGTCGAGATGACGGCAGCCGAAATAGCCGGAGCCGATCTCCCAGATGATGTCGCCGCCCATCTCGCGGTGATAGGGGCTGACGCCGCCCTCGCCGGTGTCGTGCGCGAAGCCGCCCTTCCTGGCGCCGGCATTGAGCGCGCGCACTGCGTTGGGGCTGAGCGCGCCAAAGCTCATCGCGGAAATGTTGAACACCGAGGCCGAATAGGGCTTCTTGCAGTCGGGGCCGCCGATGCTGATGCGGAATTTCTCCTCGGCATGCGCCTTCGGCGACACCGAGTGATGCATCCACTCGTAGCCCTGGCGGTAGACGTCCTCCTGGGTGCCGAACGGACGCTTGTCGAGTTCCATCTTGGCGCGCTGATACACCACCGCGCGGGTGTCGCGCGAGAACGGCATGCCGTCCTTCTCGCTCTCGAAGAAATACTGCCGCATCTCCGGGCGGATCTCTTCGAGCAGGAAGCGGATATGCGCCGAAATCGGATAGTTGCGCAGCACCGCGTGGCTCTTCTGCAGGAGATCGCGGACGCCGAGCAGCGTCAGCGCGCCGAAGATCAGGATCGGCACCAGCAGGATGTCGAAGATCTTGCGGTCGGCGATACCGATACCGATCAGGAGCGCCGTGACGACTGCGCAGATCGTCAGCACGATGAAGCGCGGCGAGAATGGCAGCAGCAGGGTCTCCATGATCCCCTCCTCCGCCAGCGGCAGGCGTTTGTGGGATGAGTGTTGGGAGGAGTCCTGCGTCTTGGTGTCGTCGGCCACGATTCCCATCCTCTCGCCAGCATTGAGGCGGTACGATACGCCCTTGCCTGTCATACGGATATGACGCGGCCCTTGTTTCAGGCTAGCGAATTCGGCCGAGATAGATCAATCAGCCCGATGGGCGGGTTTTGCAGTGCAGCAGAGGGGGCGGCTGGGAAGAAGGGGCGGCGGCCACAGGGGCCTTGAATGGGCAGCGTGGGCCACACTGCATTCCACAAGTTAAGCTGTCGTCCCGGGCAAGCGTAAGCGCAGACCCGGGACCCATAACCACAGGATGTCGTGGTGAGAGAAGACTGTCACTCCGACCCTTCGCATAACCACGGCCTGTGGTTATGGGTCCCGGATCGGCGCTCCGCTTCGCTGCGCTTGTCCGGGACGACGAGTTCAGTGTGGCGCGCGATTACGCCGCTTCTTCAAAAGAGCTTAGCGCTCGACGAATGCCTTCTCGATCACGAAATGGCCAGGCTTGTTGCCGCTTCCTTCGATGAAATCACGGCCTTCGAACATCACCTTCAGCTCTTCGAGCATCCCCGGGCTGCCGCACATCATGATGCGGTCGGTGGCGATGTCGAGGGGCGATTGCCCGATATCGTTGAAGATCTGCTCGGAGTTGATGAGGTCGGTGATGCGGCCGCGGTTCTTGAACGGCTCGCGGGTCACGGTCGGGTAGTAGATCAGCTTGTCCGCGAGCAGCTCGCCGAACAGCTCGTCCTCGCGCAAGGAAGCGACCAGCTTCTCGCCATAGGCGAGCTCGGAGACCTGGCGGCAGCCATGCACCAGCACGATCGACTCGAACTGGTCATAGACCTCGGGGTCCTTGATCAGGCTCGCGAACGGCGCGAGGCCCGTTCCGGTCGAGAGCAGCATCAGCCGCTTGCCGGGAAGGAGGTTATCGGTGATCAGCGTGCCGGTCGCCTTGCGGCCGACCAGGATGGTGTCGCCCTCTTTGATCTTCTGCAGGCGCGAGGTCAGCGGGCCGTCCTGAACCTTGATCGAGAAGAACTCGAGCTCTTCCTCGTGATTGGCGCTCGCCATGCTGTAGGCGCGCAGCAGCGGACGGCCGTCGATCTCGAGGCCGATCATCGCGAACTGGCCGTTCTGGAAACGGAAGCCGGTATCGCGCGTGGCGCGGAAGCTGAACAGCGTGTCGGTCCAGTGCTGGACGGAAAGAACCTTCTCTCGGTAAAACGCGCTCATGATTTTCGATATTCCGAATAATTGCGGTTTTAGGGCAAAAGCGTTGCCCGGCCCTGAAACGGGGCGGACACCATTGCCATGGCGGAGGATTTCGCGTGTGTGATCTACGCCATTGAGACCAATAATCAACCTCGTTCCGGATGCAATTGATGCCGGTCAAACCGGCATTTGCGGCGGAATTGGCCATATTGTTAATGAATCTGCTGCCGGGCGCGCGCGGCGGGCAATTTCTTTTCCCTGCAGCGTTCGAATGCAGCACTTAATTTCCATCGCGCTCGCGAGAATTTCATTAAGAATAGCTCTGACTTTCACCCTGGTTCGGCGCCGTTTCCCGCATTTTTGCGGCTTTTGGCGCCAGGAACGTCTGAAACGCGACGGAAACACATGGCGGCAAGCGACGAGCGAATCTTCGTCCAGGCCATCAGGCGCTATTGCGCGGAGCATGGCATTGCGGTCGATGTCCGCGCCGGTGGCTGGCTGATCGCGATGCGCCGGGGCGATGAGCGGCGCTTCGCCTTCGGCTACGACATCGGCCTCAACAGCGCCATCGCCCATCGCCTCGCCAACGACAAATCGGCGACATCAGAGGCGCTGGCGCTGGAGGGCGTGCCCTGCATTTCCCATCACCTCTTCCTCAACCCGAAGCTGGGCGTGCACGTCGCCGGTGCCGATTGGCGCCAGCGGATGCTCGCGCAGCTCGCTCAGAATCCGCAAGGCGTGGTGGTGAAGCCGAACGAGGGGACATCGGGGCGCTCGGTGTTCAAGGTGACGACGGAGGCGGAACTCGACCACGCGGCCAGCGAGGTGTTTTCGATGAGCGCCGGGCTCGTGATCTCACCCTATGTCGCGATCGAGGACGAGGTCCGCATGGTGCTGCTCGATGAGGCGCCCCTCGTCGTCTACAGCAAGCAGCGCGGCACGGATTGGCGACATAATCTCGATGCCGGCGCAAAGCCGGTGTTGCTGGGGGACAGCGAGGTTCGAACGGCCTGCGTGGAGCTGGCAATCGATGCCGCGCGCGCGATCGGCATCGCTTTTGCGTCGATCGACGTGGTCCGCGTCGACGGCGAATGGAAAGTGCTCGAGATCAATTCCGGCGTGATGATGGAAGCGCTCGGCAAGCTGCATCCGCAACTGGTGGAAGCGGCGTATGATGCGGCGCTGGATCGGGTGTTCGGTCGAGTGCACAGCGAGCGATGACCATCACCGTCACCTCCAGCGCAACGGCAAGGCCGTTGCGCTGGAGGTGGCAGCTTCTTCAGCGGCCCTCGAAGGGTGACGGCCCGGCCGTTCATCCTTCGAGGCCTGCTCGGCGGTGCGCTTGCACCGCCGAGCGCGCGCCTCAGGATGACGGAGAGAGAGCGAACCGCCGTCTAATTATTCGCGCTCGCTGAATCGTCCATCGCCTTGAACGCCTCTTCCAGCTGCAGCGAGATCGGCACGTTCAGACGTTCGCCGGTGGGAAGCCTTGCGGTGAACCATTTGTTGTAGAGCGGGACGAGGTCGCGGTTGGAGCCGAGCTTGCGGAAGGCGCGCTCGACCACGGCCGATAGCTGCGGCTCGCCCTTCCTGAACATGATGCCGTAGGGGTCGTAGGACAGATAATCGCCGGTGACGCGGAACTTGTCCTGCGCCTTGTGGCGCGCGATCAGGCCGAAGAGCAGGATGTCGTCGGTTGCGAAGGCATCGGCCTTGCCATCGGCGAGCATCTGGTAGGATTGCTCGTGATCGGCGCCGACGGCGATGTTCAATCCCAACGAAAATTTCTTGTCCGCGGCCTGGATCGCCTGCTCGTTGGTGGTGCCCTTCGTCACCACGATGGTCTTGCCCTTCAGATCGGTGAGCGACTGGGCGCTGGATGTCTTCGGCACCATCAGCTTGGTCCCGGCGACGAACATCAGCGGCGAGAAGGCGACGCGCTTGCCGCGCTCGGCATTGGCCGTGGTCGAGCCGCATTCCAGGTCGATCTTGTTCTGCAGCACGGCGTCGATGCGGTCGTCCGAGGTGACCTTGACGTAGTCGATTCTGAGATTGGGATCGTCGACCTCGACGCCGATCTCCTCGACGATGGCCTCGCAGAGCTCGAGGCTGTAGCCGATTGGACGGCCCGACTGGTCGAGGAACGAGAACGGCGGCGAGCTCTCGCGATAGCCGAGCCGCACGGTGTGCGCCGTCTTGATGGCCGACAGCGTCGGGCTGAGCCCTTCGCCGCCGGTCTGCGCGGATGCCGAGGTCGCGAACAAGGAGGTCGCGAGCAACGATGCCGCGAGCAACAAGCCGCTTGAGGTCAGTGACCTCGCCAGTGTCTGGCCCATGGTTCGCTCCTATCCATGGCCGGCCATCGCGGGCACTTCGCCCGGCACCATGTCCTCAGGCACGACGTCGCCGGGTCCGAGCTCGTGCTCGGGCCCGAGCTCGCCTTCCCATTTGGCCACGACCGAGGTCGCGAGCGTGTTGCCGATCACGTTGGTGGCGCTGCGACCCATGTCGAGGAAGGTGTCGATGCCCATGATCATCAACAGGCCCGCTTCGGGGATATTGAACTGCGCCAGCGTCGAGGCGATCACCACGAGCGAGGCGCGCGGCACGCCGGCGACGCCTTTCGAGGTGATCATCAGCGTCGCCAGCATCGCAAGCTGGGTGCCGAGCGGCATGTCGATGTGATAGCTCTGCGCGATGAAGACGGCCGCGAAGGTGCAGTACATCATCGTGCCGTCGAGATTGAAGGAATAGCCAAGCGGCAGCACGAAGCTCGAGATCCGCGACGACGCGCCGAAGCGGTTGAGCGCCTCGAGCGTCTTTGGATAGGCCGCCTCCGAGCTCGCGGTCGAGAAAGCGATCATCAGCGGCTCACGGACCAGCTTCAACAGATGGCTGTAGCGCGGGCCGATCACGATGAAGCCGACGATGACCAGGATGGTCCACAGGATCGCCAGCGAGAGATAGAAGCCGCCCATGAACACGACGAGCTTCCAGAGCACCGCGAGGCCGTTCTTGGCGACGGTTGCGGTGATCGCGGCCCACACCGCGAGCGGCGCGAACAGCATCACGTAGCTCGTGACCTTGAGCATGATGTGGCCGACGTCGTCGATCATCGCGAGGATCGGCTTCGAACGTTCGGGCATGGAGCCCATCGCCACCGAGAAGAACACCGCGAAGATCACGATCTGCAGGATCTCGTTCTGCGCCATAGCGTCCGCGATCGAGGTCGGGATCAGATGGGTCAGGAATTTCTCGATCGAGAATGCCGATACCGGCAGGCCGGTCGATTGCCCCGCCTGGGGCAGCGTGCCCGGGAAGTTCGCACCGGGCTGCAGCAGGTTCACCATCACGAGGCCGAGCAGCAGCGAGACGAAGGAGGCGCTGATGAACCAGCCCATGGTCTTGGCGAAGATGCGGCCGAGCTTGGAGCCCGAGCCCATATGGGCGATGCCGCCGACCAGGGTCGCGAACACCAGCGGCGCGATGATCATCTTGATCAGGCGCAGGAACATCATGGCGATCAGGTTGATGGAGGACGCCCAGTCGGCGCGCGTGTCGGGCAGGAAGTTGTAGATTGCCGACCCCATGATGATGCCGAGCACCATCGCGGCCAGAATGTATTGCGTAAACCTGTTCGACATCGCTTACCCCCACGTACACCGGCGCTTCATGATGTCGCAGTTATCACAACGACGCAACACGCTTTGCGTGTGATCGCGTTTTCAGGATGTTCCCGTTGTGAAATGGAACGCCGCGATCTAGCCTTCATGCAGCGCACAACGTATGCGGCCTGCACGTTTTGTTTGCGGCGGTTGCATCAATAATCGTCAAGACAATCAAAGAGGGAAACGCCATGAGCGGCAACATCAATCACCAGATTCTGCTGGTCGAAAAACCCAGCGGCAAGCTCGGCCCCGAACATTTCAAGATGGTGGAGAGCACGGTGCCGGAGCCGAAGGACGGCGAGGTCCTGCTGCGCGTGCGATACATTTCGCTCGACGCCGCCAACCGCGCCTGGATGCACGGCGCGACCTATCGCTCCGCCGTCGAAGCGAACAGCGTGATGGCTGGCGGTGCCATTGCCGAGGTCGTCAGCTCGAAGGCCGATGGGCTTGCGGCGGGCGACATCGTGTTCGGTGACACCGGCTGGCAGGAATTTGCCGCGGTGCCGGCAAAGCATCTCACCAAGATGCCGAAGCTCGAGCCGATGACGCACCTGCTCAGCGTGTTCGGCATCGCCGGCCTCACCGCCTATTTCGGCCTGCTGGAGATCGGCAAGCCCAAAGAGGGCGAGACCGTCGTGGTCTCCGCGGCCGCGGGCTCGGTCGGCTCGATCGTCGGACAGATCGCCAAGATCAAAGGATGCCGCGTGATCGGCATCGCCGGCGGCGCGGACAAGTGCAGCTGGCTGACCTCCGAGCTCGGCTTCGATGCCGCCGTGGATTACAAGGACGGCGCGGTCTTCAAGGCGTTGCGCGCAGCTGCACCCAAGGGCATCGACGTCTATTTCGACAATGTCGGCGGCGACATTCTGGAAGCCTGCCTGCCGCAGATGAACAATTACGGCCGCATCGCCTGCTGCGGCGCGATCTCGCAATATGACGGCGCGCCTGCCGCGCATGGCCCGCGCGGCGTGCCGGGCCTGATCGTGGTGAAGCGGCTCGTCATGCAGGGCTTCATCGTGATGGACTACATGAAGGAGAGCCCGCGCGCGCTCGCAGAGCTCCAGGGCTGGGTCAAATCCGGCAAGCTGAAGGTGCAGGAGGACATCATCGACGGCCTCAAGAACACGCCGAAGGCGCTGATCGGATTGCTTGCGGGCGAGAACCGCGGGAAGCGCATGGTCAGGCTCTGACGGCGCAATTGCACCGGCATAATTGACTTGCGGGTGACGTCAAAGCGGCGAATGATGCTGCTTGCGAGGCGTCACTCGCGAAGATTGCGATTACATCACATTTTGAAAGTCGTCGGCGTGACCGACGGGGCAGGAAATCACCAGATGTTCAACACGTTGAAACAGGCATCGACGCGCAAGGCGTTGCTGGCGGCCGCGCTCTTCGCAACTGCAACAGGCGCGTTCGCGCAAGCACCGACCGAAGCTCAGAAGAGCGCCATCCGCTCCGCATGCCGTTCGGATTTCATGGCGCATTGCTCGAGCGTGACGCCCGGCGGCGTGGAAGCGTATCAATGCCTGGCGAAGAACATGTCCAGCCTGTCGGCGGGATGCCAGACCGCGGTTCGCGCTGTCGAACCGGCGAAAACCGAAGCTGCCCCCGCCGCGCCGAAGAGCGAGGCCGCGCCCAAGGCGGAAACGGCGCCAGGCGCACCGAAGGCAGATGCCGCCCCCGCGGCAAAGCCGGCTGCCGCACCCGCGCAGAAGGCCGCGGCCGCCAAGCAGCCGAGCAGCGCGCAGGTTGCGGCGGTCAAGAGCGCGTGCCGCGCCGACTATCCCAAGGTGTGCGCCAGCGTGCCGCCGGGCGGCGCGGCAGCGCTCGAATGCCTTGAAAAGAACAAG
>NZ_LBJU01000118.1:0-175739 GCF_028128835.1 Bradyrhizobium sp. CCBAU 65884
CGGCGGCCTCGCCTGCCGCGCGCCGGCGGTGCGCGGCAAGCTCCGCTGCCGCATGCACGGCGGCGCGCCCGGATCGGGCGCGCCATGGGGAAACCGCAATGCCCAGAAGCATGGCGCCTTCACGCAGGAGCGGATCGCGGAACGAAGGGCGATCCGGGAGCTGTTGGACGAGGCGGGGAAGCTGCTGGGGGAGCTGGATCCGGACTAAAAGGAAAGCAGGTAGATCGGAAGCGTCGAGGCGACAGATCGTTCAGAAGGACATGAGCGACACCGCCGCGCCCCTTGCCCACGACAATTCCAGGACGCATTCGCCCGCGCGAAGTGCTGCAGCGCCGGGCCACATCACCGGGTGCCAGCCGAAAAGCTAGCGCGGCGCGTTCGCCGGATCGACAGCGGAAATCTGCAGCCCTGCCTCATCCAGCGCCTGGGCAATCTGCTTCGCCAGCAGCTTGGCCTCTTCGGTCCCGATCTGCGTGTCGGGGTGTCCCTTGAAGAACGCGCAAATGGTCGTGGCGATGATGGTATTCACCTGGTGCAAATCATCCATTTGATGCACGCGAAGTTGCGAACGGATTCACCCGGAAGAGGTGGCGCATCGCGAACGCACAGGAAGAGCGGTCAACGCAGACCAAAGAACGACAGAATGGCTGCGATCACGACGACTAATCCTATGAGGTAAATCAGGCCGTTCATCGGAGTTCTCCTTTTCGATGGGGTAACCGAATCTATCCGGGGGACGTGAGTCCACCCTTGAGTCCATCCTTGGCGCTGCTCTGCTCCACGAGCTCGAGCTTTTCGAGCTGAACTTCCTTCTCTATGGCCGTCAGGGAGTTGCCGATCTTTTCGACGATCCTGACCAGATCGGCATCGGAGATCTTGAGGCGCTTTCGAACGGACTTGACCTGCTTTGCGTTCGCAAGATCAAGCGTCGTGCGAATGACCCGTGGCGGCCTTGAGCACAGCATGAGCAGGTCTCCTGACCAAGGTAAGAGCGGTGACGTCTCTTTTGTTCCGAATCTTCATCAGACCACGCGTACTGAATGACGGAATAGACGAGACGACGACGATAGGAGGCGCGATAGACAAGGGATGCGTGTCGGCGCAGAGAACTTCGACCGCGTCGACAGCGGGTCTCACAAGCGTAAGTTGATCTTCCCGGCTACGACCTCGGTCCCGCCTTGGCATTGTAGACTAATTGCGTCGCAGCGCCGGTCGTCTCAACCTCGCGGCGCGCTCGCCCCGCCTCGAACGGTTTCGAAGTTGGCGGGCTGCAGCGCGGCTCGTCTCTCCGCGATGGCGTTGCTCAACAGGCCGAGCACCAGACCGAATGCTGCGAGCTCTTCTTCCTCGATAGCGCCGTCGTCGTAGCATTCGAGCGTTTCAGCTATGATGGCGTCGGCCTCGCGCTGCAGAACCAGAAGCTCCTGGCTCGATCCCGCGGTTCGCGCGCTGGACACCATGGCCAGGATTCTCTTACGGTGGTCGGTGGTCTCCTCTCTTTCGTCGCGATTCAAATAGCGACGCAACCAGGCAGCGGCCGAGCCGATCCCGGAGAGAAGCAGGAGCCCGAACCAGAAGTAATCGCCGTATCGGTCGAGGAAAGTACGTTCGTTTCCATCGATGACAGCCGCCGCTCCCCGATGCACCGGCAGCTCCGTGTCCTTGTCGACATCAGGCTTGGTGATGTGCGCAGCGCCCGGGACCTGCCTTGCAATCGCCTGGCGAACGGCAAAGAGCTGACGGAAAAAGGCAGCGACTGTCGTTTCAGGCAGAGACTTTCTCGCGACGATGAGGTGGCTGACGCTGACCGTTTCAACCTTGTCGCCCGGCCAGGCCGGATCCGCATTGAAGACGCTGGGCGGAATTTCCTCCGATTCATACCGTGGATGCTTCAGGGCGATCGCTTCCGACGTCTCGATGGCGAGAAATTTCGGCTCGCCGCGCAGGCGCGCCGTTGCAGCCACGGCATCGGACGTGACTTTGCTGTCGAGCGGCCCGACCGCCATGAATGCATCGATGGTAAGATCGCGTGCCAGCTCCTCAGTCTGGTCCGTGCCGACGTGTGTCACGATGACCTTGTCCGCTTCGACTCCGGAGGCGCTCAGGATGACGCGTAGCAACGCGGCGTTCACCGGGGTCCGGCCGATCACGCCGACGCGGCGCCCTGCGAGATCGGCGACCTCCTTGATTCTCGGCGCGAGCTTTCTCTTCGAGCCCTTGCCCGCAGATCCAGACGGAGCCCACAGCACGACGAAGTTCTTGCGCACGACGGCGACGGTCTGCGCCTCGGCAGGCATGTCCAGGTCGCCCCGGCCGACGGCGAGGTCGGTCTTGCCAGCCCCAAGCAGCGCGAGAGCCTCCACCGCTCCGTTGGTCTCGATCGGAAGCAGCCTGATCGTCCGACTTTCGTCGCCGAACGCATCGGCCATCGCCTGAATGACTTTGTAGTCGTCGCTGCCTGGTGGTCCAACGGCAATGCGGAGGGTGTCCGGCCGCAACGTATAATAGAGAGCGCCCGCCGCGGCGCCAAAGACAAGGAATCCCACGGCGAGAACCAAGAGCAAGGAATTGCTCCTCCTCCGCTCTCGGCGGGCCGCCTCGCTGGCCGTTTGACTTGTACTCTCGGATGAAGACATTGCCGCCGCTGGCCGCAGGTGAAGGCGCGTCCTGGCAGGACGCCACGTTTCCCCAAGGACAACGTCTGGCGGCCGTCCTGGTTCATAACCGCCGCCTGAGGCCGGCAATACGATCAGTCGCGTCGTCGTGTCGGCCCGCAGACAGGCGGCAAACGCCGTGCTGATTGCCGGCTGAAGCCACAATCCGGAATGAGGGGGGCGCGCTGCCGCCATTGGCGCCCGCCCCGCCATCATGTATCCCCACCCGAAACCCCCTCGGGACGGGACGCCCATGGCCACCAACGACGACGCGGGCAACGCCACCCGCGCGCTGATCTTCGCGCTGCTCGCCCTCGCCTGCGGCCACATGCTCTCCACCTTGCTGCGCACCATTCCGGCGGTCAGCCTCGACCTCATGGCGGCCGATTTCCATATCGAGCCGCAGGCGCTGGCGAGCCTCACCTCGATCTATCCCTTTGCCTTTGCCGCGGCTCAGATCCCGGTCGGGGCGGCGATGGACCGGTTTGGCGTGCGGCCGGTCTCGCTGAGCCTGCTCGCGGGGACCGTATTCGGCGCGATGGCGTCGGGCTTTGCCACGGGGGCTGCGAGCTTTGCGGTCGGGCAGTTCATGCTGGGCGTTGCCACGTCGGGCATGCTGATGTGCCCGATGACGCTGGCGGCCAAGCAATTGTCGGCGGCGCGCTTCGGCCTGTGGTCGGGCGCGATCCTCTCGATCGGCAATATCGGCATGCTGTTGTCGTCGAGCCCGCTCGCGTTCGTCGTGGACGCCTATGGCTGGCGCGCCGGGTTCTGGATGTCTGCGATCGGCGGGGTCGCGGTCGCGCTTGCAGTATTCGTTCTGGTTCCTCACCAGCAGGCTGAACACAAGGACGAGTCTTCGCCTTTGTCGCAGATGATCGAGGTGCTCAGGCTCGGTCTCTCGCGCCCGTTGCGCGGATTGATCGCGCTTGCGCTGGTGTCGCTGGCGACATCATTGGTGCTACGCGGCCTGTGGGGCGGCCCGTGGCTGATGGACGTGAAGGGCTTGTCGCGGGTCGAGGCGGGCAACCAGCTCGGCGCCTTCACGCTGGCGATGATCGCGGGGCCACTGTGCATCGGCATGATCGACCGCAGGTTGGGTCGCCGCCGCGCGCTGGTGGCGGGCTCGCATATGGTCGGGGCGCTGCTGCTGGCACTGATGGCGCTCGGGGCGCCGCATCATGCGGTATCCGTGCTATCGGGGGTGCCCGTGATGCCGCCGCAATATGACCTCGTGCTGTTCGTGCTGATCGGCCTTGCGACCTCCGCCCAGCCGCTGCTGTTCGGCATGTCCCGGCAAGTGGTCGACGCGCAAATGGCGGGCAAGGCGCTCGCGGCGGTCAACCTCGCCTTCTTCCTCGGCGCGGCGCTGATGCAATCGGTGACGGGAGCGGTGGCGGCGCTTGCCGGGTTGCCGGCCGTGCTGCTGTTCATGGCTGCCATGCTGGCATCGGGCGTGCTGATCTTCTTGGCTTACACCTCGTCAAGCCCATAGGATGACGCGCTCCGCTCGCCAAAGGAAACAATCATGCCTGTCGATACCAAAGCCGCCACCGACCGTCTCATGCGCTTCCTCGCCGTCGAGGGCGTGACCGGACAGGAGGCGGCGATCGGGCGTGAGCTCACGGCCGCGCTGAAGGAGAGCGGCGTGCCGGCCAAGGCGATCCGGCTCGACGACGCCAACACGCGCATTCCCGTTCCGACCGAGACCGGAAACCTCATCGTCGACCTGCCCGGCCGCGGCGCGCTGCACAACCAGCCGCGCATCATGTTCATGACCCACATGGACACCGTGCCGCTCTGCGCCGGCGCCAAACCGAAGAAATCGGGCCGCAAGATCGTCAACGAGGCCAGGACCGCGCTGGGCGGCGACAATCGCTGCGGCTGCGGCGTGCTGGTGACGCTGGCGGCCGAGCTCGAAAAGCAGAAGCTCGACCATCCCCCGATCACGCTGCTGTTCTGCGTGCGCGAGGAGAGCGGGCTCTATGGCGCGCGCCACGTCAAGCTCGACGAGCTCGGATCGCCGGTGATGGCCTTCAACTATGACGGCGGCGCGGCCTCCAACGTCGTGATCGGCGCGGTCGGCGCCGACCGCTGGAGCGTCGAGATCTTCGGCCGCGCCTCGCATGCCGGCGTCGCGCCCGAGCGCGGCATCTCCTCGACCATGATCATGTCGCTCGCGCTCGCCGACGTGCAGGCCGGCGGCTGGTTCGGCAAGGTGGTGAAGGGCAAGGGCGCGAGCGAGCGGATGGGCACCAGCAATGTCGGCCCGGTCACCGGCGGCGAAGGCCGCCCCGCGGGCGATGCCACCAACGTCGTCACCGACTACGTCCATGTGCGCGGCGAGAGCCGCAGCCACGACGGCAAGTTCTTCAAGGAGATCACCAAGGCCTACAAGGCCGCGTTCGAGAAGGCCGCCAAGAAAGTGACCAACGCGCAAGGCAAGTCCGGCAAGGTCAAGTTCAAGGCCGAGACAGACTATTTTCCTTTCCGCATGAAGGACAGCCAGCCAGTGATCAAGCGCGCGGTCGAAGCCGTGTCCGCGGTCGGCGGTACGCCCAACGTGCGCACCGCCAATGGCGGCCTCGACGCCAACTGGATGGTCCGTCACGGCATTCCGACCGTGACGTTCGGGGCAGGACAGAACGAGGCCCACACGATCGACGAGTGGATCAATCTCGATGAATACGACCGCGCCTGCGCGCTGGCCGTGCAGATTGCAACGATGCGTTGAGGCAGGCTCGTAGGGTGGGTTAGCTGAAAGCGTAACCCACCTCATTGGTATCCGAGGCGAGAGACGTGGTGGGTTACGCTTCGCTACCCCACCTACGAAGCAAAAAGAAAAACAGGGAGGCCACATGCCACGCATCGCAAAGATCGAATCCGCCCTCTATCGAATCCCCCTCCCCGTCACGCTCTCCGACTCCACGCATGGCGAGATCGCGGCGTTCGAGCTGATCACCTGCCGCATCCGCGACGCCGACGGCGCGGAAGGTGTGGGCTACACCTATACGGTGGGACGCAATGGCGGGGCGACGGCGGATATCCTCAAGCGGGAGATCCCGCCGCTGATCGAGGGCCGCGAGGCCGACGATACCGAAGCGATCTGGCATCATGTCTGGTGGGCGCTGCATTATGGCGGGCGCGGCGGGCCGGTGGTGCTGGCGCTCTCCGCGCTCGACATCGCGCTGTGGGACCTGAAGGCGCGGCGCGCCAAGCTGCCGCTGTACCAATTGCTCGGCGGCTTCGATGCGCGCGTGCCATGCTATGCCGGCGGCATCGACCTCGATCTTTCTGTCGATGAACTGCTCGCGCAGACCGACGGCAATCTCGCCAAGGGCTTTCGCGCCATCAAGATGAAGGTCGGCCGACCCGACCTGAAATCCGACGTCGCCAAGGTCGCCGCGATGCGGCAGCACCTCGGCGACGGCTTTCCGCTGATGGTGGACGCCAACATGAAATGGACGGTCGAAGAGGCGATTCGCGCGGCGCGCGCCTTTGTTCCCTACGACCTCACCTGGCTCGAGGAGCCGATCATCCCCGACGATGTCGTCGGCCACGTCCGCATCATGCAGGAAGGTGGCGTGCCGATCGCGGCTGGCGAGAATTTGCGCTCGCTGTGGGAGTTCAAGAACTACATCGCGGCGGGCGCGGTGTCGTATCCGGAGCCTGACGTCACCAATTGCGGCGGTGTCGGCGCCTTCATGAAGGTCGCGCGGCTGGCGGAAGCGTTCAACCTGCCCGTGACCAGCCACGGCGCGCACGACATCACCGTGCATCTGCTCGCGGCCTGCCCGAACCGCTCCTATCTGGAGGCGCACGGCTTCGGGCTGGACAAGTACATCGAGGACCCGCTGGTGCTTCAGGACGGCAAGGCGCTCGCGCCCGATCGGCCGGGGCACGGCATCAGCTTCGACTGGGAAGGGCTGGCGAAGCTGGCTGAGTAGGCTTTCAAGACGTGGATGGCCGGGTCAAGCCCGGCCATGACGGTGCTGCTGCACACGAGGCATTCGCTGGCCCTTGATGCGCCGACTCAATATTCGGTTATGCTGGCGATAGCCGTTCCTCCTGACGAAAGCTCCTATCTTGTCCCCCGAGTTGCACCAGAAATTGACCGAATGGCGCCGGCACCTTCATGCGCATCCGGAGCTGTCGCTGCAGGAGAAGGAGACCGCTGCCTTCGTACAGGAGAAGCTCACCGAGCTTGGCATTCCCTTCGAGGCCGGCATCGGCGGCCATGGCGTCGTCGCGACCTTGACGCGCGGCCATGCGCAAAGGCGGGTCGGGCTGCGCGCCGACATGGATGCGCTGCCGATCACCGAGGACACCGGCCTGCCCTACGCGTCCAGGACATCGGGCGTGATGCATGCCTGCGGCCATGACGGACACACCGCTTCGCTGCTCGGTGCCGCCGCGCTGCTCGCTGCCGACGGCACCTGGAGCGGCACGGTCGATTTCATCTTCCAGCCGGCCGAGGAAGGCTTTGGCGGCTCGCGCGCGATGGTCGCGGACGGGCTGTTCGACCGCTTTCCGATGGAACGCGTGTTCGGCTTCCACAATTGGCCGGGCCTTGCCGCCGGCACCATCGCCGTGCACGACGGCGTCGTCATGGCCTCCGGCGGCCGCATCACCATCACCATCGAGGGCCATGCCGGCCACGCCGGCATGCCGCATCTGACGCGCGATCCCGTTGTGGCGGCCGGCCATCTGATCGTGGCGCTGCAATCGATCACCGCGCGCAGCGTCGATCCGCTCGACACCGCCGTGCTCTCGCTCTGCACCATCGAAGGCGGCACCGCGCCGAACCAGATCGCCGGACGCGTCACCATCCGCGGCACGCTGCGGTACCATCGCGAGGCGGTCAAGGACGTCATCCTCGGCGGCATCGAACGGACCTGCGCCGGGATCGCGACGAGCTTCGGCGTCAAGGTCACGCCCGAGATCGTCTGGGGCGTCGGCGTCGTGGTCAACACGCCTGATGAAGCGGGCCTTGCGCGGATCGCCGCCGAGAAGGTGCAGGCCGAGCTGCGGCGCGACCTCGCGCCCAGCATGGCCGGCGAGGATTTTGCCCATTATCTCCAGCAGCGGCCGGGCGCGTTCGTCTGGATCGGCAATGGCGAGCTCCGCGACGGCGCCGAGCTGCACGGCCCGCGCTACGATTTCAACGACGCGATCCTGCCGGTGGCATCGAGCTGGATGGCGGAGGTGGCCAAGACGGCGCTGGCGTCGAATTAGCGACCGCGCGCCGACAGCAACATATCGCCCGCATCGACGTTTCCTCCTGCAAAGCGCGGCAGCTCCCGCCGCGCCCAACGGATGGCACGTGAAAAATGGCGCGCGTTCTGATCGGAACTTCCGGCTGGCACTACAAATCCTGGCGCGGTCCGTTCTTTCCTGAAGGCGTGACGTTGAAGCAGCAGCTCAGCTATTACGCCGGACAATTCGACACCACGGAGCTGAACGGCGTGTTCTACCGCACGCCGACGCCCGACGCGGTGAAAGGCTGGCGCGAGCAGACCGGCCGCGATTTCGTCTTCGCCTGGAAAGCGTCGAAATTCATCACGCACTGGAAACGCCTGTCGGACCGCTCGGTCAACAGCCTCGAGCTGCTGGAGGACCGCATCTCACGGCTCGGCGGCAAGGCCGGCCCGATCCTGTTCCAGCTGCCGCCGCAATTCCAGGCGGACGCAGACCGCCTCGCGTCCTTCTTCAAGCTGTTGTCGCGGAAACGGCGTTACAGCTTCGAATTCCGTCATCCGAGCTGGTACCAGCCGCGCATCCTGCGCATGCTCGCGGATGAGAACATCTCGCTGTGCCTATCCGACCATCACGACGCGCCGGCGCCGTGGAAGCGCACGGCGGATTTCGTCTATGTGCGCGGTCACGGGCCGGGCGGGCGCTATCACGGGCACTATACGAAGGCCGCGCTGGCGCAATGGGCAAGGCGCATCAAGTCCTGGAAGCGGCAGGGCTGCGACGTCTATGTCTATTTCGACAACGACCAAAAGAGCGCGGCACCCGCGGACGCCAAGGCGTTGAAGCAATTGCTCTAGATGACACCGCTCTGCCGAAGCGCCGCAATCTCGGCTTCGTCATAGCCGAGTTCAGCGAGGACTCGATCGGTATGTTCCCCGAGCGTCGGCGGTCGGCTCGAAATCTCGCCCGGCGTTTCCGACAGCCGGACCGCGGCGCGCGTCACCGGGGCGGGCTTCGGCAGGCCGGGATAATCGACGTCCTGCATGAAGCCGGCGGCGCGGACGTGCGGATGGTCCAGCGCCTGTTGCGGTGAGAGGACAGGCCCGGTCGGGATCATCGCACCTCCCAGCGCATCGACGGCCTCCTGCGTGGTGCGCCCGGCGCACCAGCGCGCCATCCGCTCGCTGATGACGGGACCGTTGTTGCCGCGGCTGATGTCGTCGGCAAAGCGCGGATCGTTCAGCCACAATTCCTCCTCGCCCATCAGCCTCGCCCAGCGCTTGAACAGGGGATGTCCCGTGACCTGACACAGCACCCAGCCGTCCCGCGTGCGGTAGATGTCGGCGGGCGCCGCGGTCTGGCCGAGATTCCCCGTCGGAACGCGATTGACGTTGATCACCGCCTGCTCGATCAGCGTCGCGTTGGTGAAGGACAGCGCGGTTGCGAGCAGCGCGCCCTCGACGACCTGCCCACGGCCGGATTTGCCGCGTTCGATCAGCGCTGCGAGCGTACCGAACGCGCAGTGCAGCGCGGTGCCGAAATCGACCCAGTTCACCGCGGCCCGATATGGCGGGTCGCCGGCGCCCGTCATGTAGACCGATCCCGACATGACCTGCCCGACGCCGTCGAAGCCGACCCGGTCGGACCACGGCCCCGGCCCGCCGAACGCGGTTGCCGTCGTCAGGATGATGTCGGGCTTGATCCCCTTCAAGGACTCGTAGTCGAGCTTCATCGCGCGCAGGGTCTGCGGCGGCAGATTGGCGACGACGACATCCGCGGTCGCGACCAGGCGCCGCATCACCGCCTGCCCCTCCGGCTTCATCGGATCAAGCGTGATGCACTTCTTGTTGCGGTTGACCTGGAGGAACAGCGCGCCCTCGCCGCCTTCGCCGACCGGCGCGACGAAGCGATCCTCGCTGCCTTCGCGCTTCTCGACGCGAATGACCTCGGCGCCGAATTCGGCCAGCAAGGTCGCGCAATAGGGCCCGGCGATATAGCGCCCGAAATCGAGCACCCGCACGCCCTCCAAGACTCCTCCCATCGATCCCTTCCCTGCGCCGCTTGCCCGTTGTTTTCCGCAGATTACAGGGACTGGCTGCGAGGGCAAGTTGGGAAGCGAGATGGACGTGCGGCTTTCATCATCGCATCGCGAACAGCTCCTGATGAAACCGCTGTTCGACGGGGAAGCCGTGCGCGCTAAGGTCTCGTCTGAGCGCTTCCCCGAAACCCGCCGG
Source organism: Bradyrhizobium sp. CCBAU 65884 (assembly GCF_028128835.1). Taxonomy (NCBI): domain Bacteria; kingdom Pseudomonadati; phylum Pseudomonadota; class Alphaproteobacteria; order Hyphomicrobiales; family Nitrobacteraceae; genus Bradyrhizobium; species Bradyrhizobium sp. CCBAU 65884. The sequence continues at coordinate 10,085 of NZ_LBJU01000118.1, forward strand.
ACCACAGAACCAGATGCTCGCCTCGCGCCATTGCGGCACGGTTTCGCGAATGCGTTCGCCGGTCAGTCGTCCGTGACGGGCGTCGATGAGGACGTGGAGACGAACATTCGCCGAGCGCGCATCTGCTGCGAGCTTGCCGAGGGCTTCCTCATCCACATCAGTGGTGGTGTGAAAGAGGTCAACCGCCTGCGCGACGGAGCAACCTGGAATATCCTTCGGCATGGCCATCTGTTTCATGCGGGCAACGAAGGGCGTGATGCCGATACCACCGCCGATCCAGATCTGGTGCGAGCAATCGTCATCGAAGGTGAAGCAGCCATAGGGCCCTTCCACCTTCACCTTCTGCCCGACACGGAGCTTCTCCCGCAGCCGGCTGGTGTGGTCCCCGAGTTCCTTAGTGATGAAGATGATCCTGGGCTCTGCAGCATTCCAGCACGATGCGATCGTGTAGGGATGCGCGCCCTCGGAGACATCGGACGTGGCGAAGGCGAACTGGCCCGGCCTATGCCCCGGCCAGCCATGGGGCACCTCGATCTCGGTCTCGATTGCCCTGACGCCGGGATAATATTTGAGCGCGGTGATCCTGCCCTGGACCTGGCGACGGGCGCCAATGCGCCGCAACAGCGCGACAGCCGCCGCCCATGTCCCGAACGCAAGCAGCGCCCCCACGATCCAGCCGAGCGGCGACATCCAGTAGCTGAACTTCATCAGCGTGACGGCGTGAAACACCAATACCAGATACGCGACGGCGAGGAGCCGATGCGTCTTGTAGAAGAGCCGATAGGGGAACATTTGAATGAGCGCCAAGGCAATCAGCACGACGGCGCCGTAGAAGGCCCACTCGCCCAGCCCCTCCGCCGGTCCATGCAGGCCCGCAAAGAAGGCCTCAATCGGATTTTCGATGGCGGGTCTTTCCCCACGCTGCGGTCGGGTCAGCAAACCCCAACCGACCGCCCATTTCGGGGCATTGGCCCAGAGCCAATGGATAATGGCAGTCACGAGGGCAGCGATACCGAGCCATTTGTGCAAGCGGTACATCTTGTCGAGGCCGCCCAGCCACGCCTCCGGCCAACGTGGTCGCAGCGCGAGGATCATCGCCATGCTCATGCAAACGATTGCCAGGACGCCGCTCAGCTGCACCATCCTCTCGCGAAGTGGGAAGAAGGGGCCCGGCCCAAATGGCTGGGGCTCCGCAATCAGCCACAGGAGGACGAGAACCGCCAGACCGCCCCAAAATACCCGTTTGAGCTTCTCCATGCCGTCGTTGCCTCACAACGTTACGGCGCCAGCTTGACCTGATCGCGCCGCGTTGCATTGAGCTGACTCAAGCCGGATCGTGATGAGCTGCAGGACCTGGTCGAGGCTGAGCGTGAAGGATTCTCTTTCAGCTCGTCGCCTGACGACCGCCTGAAACGGCCCCGCGACGCATCCTGCGTCGCGGGGCCGCAGCTCATTCCGTTCAAGACTTTGCTCCAGCGCAAACTCCTGAATGCCGCAATCTCCCACCTGAGAGCAAAGAAGCTCTTCGGAGGAAATCCCGTGATCATCTCAACCAAATCGCTCATACCCGCAGCCCTCGCGCTCTGTCTCGTCCTGGGGCAGTCTGCTCTCGCCGCCGGACCACACACGCATGAAGGACCAACCACGACCGCCGGGCCGGTGCTCGACCACGGCAAGAAGTGGCCGACCGATGACGTCTTGCGCCGCGGCATGGACGACATCAGCCTTGCCATGAGGCAATCGCTGGCACCCATTCACGGCAAAGTGTTTACGCCTGCGCAGTACGAGGCTCTGGCGAAGCGAATCCGGGCGCAGGTCGATGACGTCGTAGGAAACTGCAAGCTGCCCGAGCAGGCCGACCAGCAACTTCACCTCGTCCTCGAGCAGATCATCGACGGCGCGGCCAAGATGAAAGCCGGGACCAGCCGCGATCAAGGAGCCAATAAGATCGTGCGGGCGCTCGCTCAGTACGGCAAGTATTTTGACCATGCCGGCTGGCAACCGCTGGAGCATTGAGGTCGATTGCCGCTGCCGCCTATGCGGCCACGGCCTCGTAGATGTCCTCCTCCTGGGCCGTGTGCATGCGCACCAGCGTTTCGATCGCCTCGATCACGCGCTGAGCGTCGCGAATGAGGTAGCGGTCGATCTTCTCTGACGGCAGATCCTCCGCGATCCGGGCGAGCAGCCGCGCGAGATGCAGTATCTCGCGATGCGCACGGCTCATGGCAGAGAGTCCGTGGCGGTCGCGCAGCACCTCGTTGAGCTTCGGATAGACGCTGTCTTCATCCTCGCGTTCGTGCATCACGACGCTGCCCTGGACCAGTCGGTGGGCCTCGCCAATCAAAGTCGCGGCGGATTCGGGCACCGCATCGTCCAGCGCATCGACGATCTGCCGCAGGCGGTCGAGATCCCTAAGCAGGGCCTGATGATCGTGATGCAACGTCAGCCCCTGCTCCGCGGTGAGGCGCGGACCGCTCCTGACGAGGGGCGGATTGAGCGCCCGCAGCGCGTTCAGGATGACGGCAACATCGATCACCTCCTGAACGATCGCGGCGGGGACGGGATCGAGCCAGCCAAGGCTGGCCGCGACCATGGCTACCAATGACAACCCCATCCCGACGAAGATGCTTTGCAGGGCAATGTGCCGCGCGCGCTGGGCGATGATGATCGCTTCGCCGACCCGATCGAGCCGATCCGTGAGAATCACCACATCTGCCGCCTCGGAGGAAGCGCTTGCACCGCGTGCACCGAGCGCGATCCCCGTGTCAGCCACGGCCAGCGCCGGTGCGTCATTGATGCCATCGCCGACCATGATGGTCGGATGCAGCCGCTGTTCGCTACGCACCGCTTCGACCTTGTCCGAGGGAACGCGATCGGCCAGCACGGCATCGAGATCGAGCGCCGCTCCGATGGCCTGCGCCGCCGCGGCGCGATCACCCGTGACCATCACCATCCGCGCGATGCCGGCGTCGCGCAACAGCCGGATCGCTCGTGGCGTGTCGGCCCGCAATTCGTCGGCCAGCAGCAGCGCGCCGATCAGGCGGCCGTCCACCGCGACGAGGACGATCAGCGCCGAGCGCCACGAGGCACGTCGAATCGCCCGCAACGCCCATGGTGACAGCTCGGCACGCGAGAGAAGCATCTCTCGCGAGCCCGCCACGACTTGGCGTCCGTCGATCTGGCCGCTGAGGCCGGAACCCATGGTCTCCTTGACATGTTCCGGCGGCTTCAGCTTGAGCCCCTTGGCGAGGGCCGCAGCGACGACGGCCTTCGCAAGCACGTGATGCGAAGCTTGCTCGAGCGACGCCCCGAGCGTGAGGACCTCATCCGGATCCTCGCCCGGCGCGACTTCTACGGACAGCAACCGCGCTCCGCCCACCGTCAGGGTACCGGTCTTGTCGAAGAGCACGGTGTGCGCATGGGCCAACGCCTCCAGCGCCTTCCCGCCCTTGACCAGGATGCCGCGGCGGGCCGCTTGCGCCACCCCGGCGATGAAGGCGACAGGTGCGGCCAGAATCAAGGGACACGGCGTCGCCGCCACCAACACGGCAAGGCTGCGGGTTACGTCGCCGGAGATGTGCCATGCCACGAAGGACATGACGAGTGTCACCGGCAGGAAGATCAGCGCATACCGGTCGGCCAACCGCACAAAGGGAGCTCTCGCTGTTTGCGCCACAGTCACCATGCGCACGATGCCCGCATAGGTACTCTCGCTGGCCGCCGCGGTCACGGTCAATTGGAAGGTCTCGCCCGCATTCAGAGAGCCGGAAAGAACGGCGCTTCCGCGGGTCTTCTCTATCGGAATCGGCTCGCCAGTCACCGCGGACTCGTCGATCGCAGCGAAGGCCGACGCAACGACACCATCGACCGGCACGATCTCGCCGGCTTTAACCAGAAGCTCTTCGCCGACCGCGACGTCCTCGATCGGAACGTCCTCGATCCGCTCGCCGGACTTGCGATGGACCTGCCGCGGCGCCCGATCAACCAGGGATCTCAGATCATGCTCCGCCCGTGCGATCGCGATCTCCTCCAGGACATTGCCGCCGGAATACATCAGCGCGACCACGGCGCCTGCGAGCGGCTGTCCGAGCGCCAACGCCGCACTCATCGACAGCAGCGCGATCGCGTCCACTCCGACGCGGCCTCTCAGCAGGTCCTGGACGATCGAGGCCGCCAATCCTGCAATCACGGGCGCCGTGCCGAGCGCCCAGGCGAGATCGGCCAGATCAGGTCGGCCCGCGGCTCGCGCGAGAATACCCGCGGTCAACCCTGCGATTGCGATTGCAACCAAAGCCCATCGCAAGACCCGATCAAACGACATGGCTTGGCGCACCCGCCCTCCGGTATCCGCTCGCTATTGCTGCGGGACGGAGCTCTTGCTCCTGTGCATGAACGTCATCATCTCTTCGAAAGTGAGCTTCCCGTCCTTGTCGCGATCCATTGCCTTGAAGATCCGTTCGTGAGCGACTTGAAACTCGGGCAACGAGAGGGTCCCGTCACCATCGGCATCCATCAGCGCGAAGATGATGCGGAAGACGACCGGCGGCTCCATGGCGTCACCGCCCGTGCCATGCCCCTTCATTCCTTGTCCCATCATTCCGCGCCCCATCATTCCCATCATATCTCCACCGCGCATCGGACTCTGCCGCTCGGCGGACGGGCTGGCAGGAGAGCTCGATTGCGGCGACGCAGGCGTCTGCTCCTGTCCGGGATGATGACCTTGATGGTCCGCCGGCGATTGAGCCAACGCCGGCTGGCCCAAGGTGACGAACAGCAACGCTGCAGCAATGGTTCGACCTAGCATGGTGCTTCCTCCGGCCTTGGTGTGGGGCCTAAGAAAGTGTCGAACTTCACCGATTTTACCTTGAGCCAAGTCAAGAAAGCGGCTTCTGCCCAGATGGCTTTTCGGCGCGACTGACCTCGGTGCCGCATTCACCCGGCGAGATCGCCCAAAACGGAACCTGCCGCCGGTTCTGCCGGCTGCTTTCTGCGATCTCCCGATCCCGAGGCGGAGTTCCCGCGGCCTAGCTGCCGCCCCTGCGGGCGCAGCCAATCGCCTCCGTCAGGACCTTGCGGTCGCCGATGTGATTGGCGAGCAGCAGGATCAGCCGTGCGTTCATCCGCAGCGCCTGCTCCTCGTCGAGGTCGCGCTGACTGTTGATCAGTTCGGCGTAGAAGTCGTCGGGATCGGCGATGTTGGGTGACAAATTGAGCGTCATGCTGCCAGCTCCTTCCGTCCGGTGGTGTCGTGCCCGGAGGCCCGCAACATCGCATCCGCGATGCTTGCCTCGTCGAATCCGGTCCAGCGTGCCGCGACGTATTGATCGGGGCGGAACAGGTAGGTGGTTCCGGGCGAAGCGCCGTAGCGCGCGGCAAGCAGGCCGGAGGGATCGGCGATGTCGCGGCCGACGACAATGAACTTCGCTTTGAGCGGCCCCACCGCGATCTCGGTCTTGTCGGTCTCCTTGCCAAAGGCCACGACCGTGAAGCCATCGCCGAGACAATGGAGGAACCAGGAGGGCTTGCCATCCACCGTGATCGGCGCATCGGCCGCATTGGTGCCGGGCCGCACGCCGCCCATCATCGCGTTGTCGTCAGGCGTATTGAGCGCCGACGTCGCATAGGGCGTCGGCGTCGAGAGCCGGCCGCTGTTGACCAGCGGGCGCGCAAAGCCGTGATGGCGGGCGAGCTCCAGCACAGCGTCACGGAAATAGCGGCTCACTCTCGTCTTCGGCGTGATGAAGTCGGTGGCGCGCGTCGAGTTCAGGATGTTGTCGTCGGCGGCATAGGCGCGCTCTTCGTGATAGCTGTCGAGCAGCGCTTCCGAGGCTTCGCCGCGCAGCACCATCGCGAGCTTCCAGGCGAGATTGTCGATGTCCTGGACGCCGGTGTTGGCGCCGCGCGCGCCGAACGGCGAGACCTGATGCGCGGCGTCGCCGGCGAACAGCACCCGGCCCTGGCGGAAATTGTCGATGCGCCGGCAGGCGAACTGATAGATCGAGACCCATTCGAGCGCGAACTCGGTCTCCTCGCCGAGCATGGCGCGGATGCGCGGGATCACCCGCTCCCGCCTCTTTTCCTCATCGGGATCGGCGTCCCAGCCGAGCTGGAAGTCGATGCGCCAGATCTTGTCCGCCTGCCGGTGCAGCAGCACGGACTGGCCGCGGTGGAACGGCGGATCGAACCAGAACCAGCGCTCAGTCGGGAAATCCGCCTTCATGGCGACGTCGGCGATCAGGAAGCGGTCCTGGAAGAACTGTCCCGCGAACTCGGCGCCGACCATCTTGCGCACGTCGGAATTGGCCCCGTCGCAGGCGATCAGCCATTGCGCCTCCATGGTGAAGATGCCGTCGGGCGTTTCCACCGCCAGCGTCGCATGGTCGGCGGCCTGCTTCAGGCTGATCAGCCGGTGCTTCCAGCGCAGCTCGATCAGCGGATTGGCCCTGCATTTGGCGACCAGGATCTCCTCCAGATGATATTGCTGCAAATTGATCATGGCCGGCCATTGGTGGTCGGCCTCGGGCAACAGATCGAACTCGTAGGACAGCTGGTCCTGGAAGAAGACCCTCCCGACATTCCAGCTCACCCCGCGGTCGACCATGGGCGCCGCGCAGTCGAGGCGGTCCCAGATCTCGAGCGGACGCTTGGCGTAGCAGACCGCGCGCGAGCCGATCGAGACGGTGTCGTTGTCGTCGAGCACCACGACCGGCTGGCCGCGCGCGGCGCAGTCGAGCGCCGCCGTCAGGCCGATGGGACCCGCGCCGATCACCACGATCGGATGCCGCTTCACGATCCCCTCGGCCTGCTCCAGAGAGCGCCGGTAACCGAACTTCGGATAGATGTAGCTCGCCATGTTCGCTTCCTGATGCGCGTGCCTGGGATCAATGCGCGTCCGCGAATTCCTTCTCGTGCATCCAGGCGGTGTGGCGCGGCGGGCGCTTGGTGCGCGACCATTCCTCGACCATCTCGTGCGCGACCGACTTCATGCGGTCGATCTGCTCGGGCGTAGCGGTCCAGGCCGCGATTTCCAGGCGATGGCCGCTCGGGTCACGGAAATAGATCGACTTGAAGATGGTGTGGTCGGTGACGCCGACGACGTCGAGGCCGGCGGCCTCCGCGCGCGCCTTGGCCTCTTCCAGCTCGGCGAGGTCCTTGACCTGGAAGGCGATGTGCTGGGTCCACTCCGGCGTGTTGGGATCGCGGCCCATCGGCGGCGAATTCGGCAGCTCGAAGAAAGCGAGGATGTTGCCGTTCCCGGCATCGAGAAAGATGTGCATGTAGGGATCGGGCGCCTTGGTCGAAGGCACCCGATCCTCGGCAATGGCGCCGAGAAGATCCATGTTCATGACGGTCTTGTAGAACTCGACAGTGGCCTTGGCGTCGACGCAGCGATAGGCGACGTGATGGATCTTCTCGATTTTCATGGCGTTTCGCTCCCTGGACTTGCGGTTGCGAAATTAGTATCAGATGTTACTATTTCCTGAATTTGATCTGGATCAATCCACTCGAGGAATTTTTCGGATGGATCGGCGGACGGGAATCGCGTGATGGGACGTTCGAGCGTGGCACGCGGGGAAGCGGCCAAAGTCGCAGCGGCGCAGGATGGCGTCGAGCTGGACCTGCAGCGATATTTTCCGTACCGGCTGGCACGCCTCGCCGAGCAGGTGTCTCTGGCGGTTGCCGAGGTCTATTCCGAGCGCTTTGCGTTGACACGGCAGGAATGGCGCGTGCTCGCCATCCTCGGCATGCGCCCGGAGATTGCGACCAAGGAGATCGGCCCGCTGACGACGCTCGACAAGATGCAGGTCAGCCGCGCCGTGCAGGGCCTGGAGGCGCGCGGCATCGCCGGCCGCAAGCACCATCCCGACGATCGGCGCGAGCTGATAGTCTCGCTGACCCCAGCCGGTCGCGCGCTTTATCGCAAGATCGTGCCTTACGCGCTGGCGCGGGAGACGAAGCTGCTTGGGGAGCTGACCGCCGAAGAAGTGGCGGTGCTCGACCGGGTGATGCGCAAATTGTCGGCCGCGCTGGCGTAGCTTCTCCCGCTCAGCCCCACTTCATCTCGCCCTTGGCAACCTTGGAGCCGATATCGAGCGCGACGCCCATGCCGAGATTCGGGAAGCGGGCTTTCATGGCAGCCTTCAGCGCAGCGCTGTCAGCCGCCTTCGCCAGCTCTTCGTCGAACGCGAGCAGATACGTCCTGGTGTGCTCGACAGCGGAAAGATCGACGGCGACGCCCGATGCCATGTGACCCGGCACGACCAGGGACGGCTTGCGGGCCGCGATCTTGTCGAGGTTGGCGACCCAGGCTGCGCGCTGCTCCTTGGTCGGCGTATCGGCGGTCCAGACATGCACGCCGGAGAAGATCATCACGCCGCCGAACACGGCATTCAAGGACGGAACGAAGAGATAGCGGCGGTTGGCGAGACCTTCGGCGTTGACGATTTCGATCGCCTCGCCGTCAACCGCAAGAGAAGCCCCATCGAACGCTTCCGGCAGAACGACATCGGCGAGCGTCTGCGGACCGTTCTCCTTGAGCTGCGGTCCCCAGACGGCGAGCTTCTTCTCCACATTCGCCTTGATGGCCGCGAGCGTCGCGGACGCCGCCAGCACCTTGGCATTCGGGAAGGCCTCGCGAACCGGCTTCAGGCTGAAATAATAGTCGGGATCGGATTGGCTGATATAGATGGTGGTGAGCTTCTTGCCACTCGCCTTGATCGCCTCGACGAGCGCGCGTCCGTCCGGATAGGAGAAGCCGCCGTCGATCAGTACCGCCTCGGTCGGACCGGAAAGCAGGACGGGCGCACGAAAAAATCCATTGGGGCCTGCGGGAAAATGTTTCCAGCTCAGCTTGGCCTCCGCTGCATGGCCGACGTCGGCGGCCGCGAACAATGCGGCGGCACCCGCGGCAAGGCTGGTCTTCATGATCCGTCTCCTCGACAACATGGCTCTCTCCATTGAACTCTGCAGGGAAAATCGGTTTGGGCGATCAGGCGGCACGAAGTTGTGCGGCCAGCAGATCGAACCGCCCGAACAGCATGCTGCCGTCGAGCAGCCTCCGCCCGGCGCCCTCGCCGACCACCAGAGCCGGCACGCCACCGGCCCCAAATCGCGTCATGTCGGCGCGCGCGGCCGCGATCCGCGTCTGGTAAGCCGCGATCAATGCATCGTCAGGCGCCCGCACGCGGCGTGCCGCATCGGCCAGTTGCGCGCCCTCGAGCACGTCCGCGACGACTTGAAGGCTGGAATTGTCGCGGCCATCGACGTAGCGGGCGCGCTGCAAGAGCTTGAGCGCCTCGAGCTCACGGGCCGGATCACCCAGGCCCACGGCGACGACGCCAAGGGTCGCTGCCGCCGAGTCGAACAGGCTGCCGGTATTGCCGAGAATTCCGGTGCGATAGGCCTCACTGAACGGCTGGCCGGTCAAGCGTGCGATGCGCTGGTCGTTCTGCCAGGCATAAGCGGCAAAATGCTGGTCCATGGTCCGCGCCGCAGGGCCCGCAAACAGGCCGGTCGGTGCCAGCACCAGGGTGGCATCGCCGTGCGCGGCAAGCTGCTCCAGCACCGGCGAGGCGCCGTAGCACCAGCCGCAGAGAGGGTCGAAGAGATAGGTGATTTGCATGATTTCGGGCCGCCAATGTTCGATGCAGAGAAACCTAGCGGCCGATCATTATTTGATAAATATCAGATAATGGTACATATTGTTTGTTATTAGCTAACAATGGCGACGACCGCATGGAAGCGATCAACCTCAACCGCCTCGCTTATTTCGCAGCCGTGGTCGATGCCGGCTCGTTCACACGCGCTGCCGAGCGCCTCGGCATCACCAAGACCGTCGTCAGCCAGCAGGTGGCACGGCTCGAAGCAGAATTGAAAACGGCTTTGCTGCTGCGGACCACCAGGAGGGTCGAGCCGACCGAAGCCGGCCGGTTGCTGCATGCCCGTTGCGTCATGATCCTGCGCACGGCGGAAGATGCCGTCGACGAGCTCGCGCAGACCAATGCCGAGCCGATGGGCATGCTGCGGATCGCCGCGCCGAACGACTATGGCGCAACGATGATCGCGCCGCTGGCGGCGAAGTTTGCGCGAAAATATCCCGCTTGCAGTGTCGAGCTGATCCTGTCGGACACGCGAACGGACCTCCTCGCCAACCAGATCGACCTGTCGATCCGGGTCGGCTGGCTGAACGATTCAAGTCAGCAGGCCAGGCGGATCGGATCGTTTCGGCAATTGCTGGTGGCCGCACCGGACGTAGCAGCGGCGTTCCGGAGCAAGACGCCCGACGAGCTTGCGGCTCTGCCGTTCATTGCCAACGGCGCGCTCGACGAGCCGCTGGTCTGGCGCTTCACCAGACGCGATATCGACAGCCGCACGATCCGCATGCGGCAGTCGATCTCGATCAACACGACGCCTGCGGTGCTGGGCGCAGCCCTCGCCGGCGGTGGACTCTGCGTGCTGCCCGACTACCTGGTCGCGGAGCATTTGAAGTCCCGTCGGCTGGTCCATGTCCTGCCGTCCTGGAGCTTGCCGGCCGGGGGCATCCATGCCGTGTATCCCGCGGCCCGGTTCCGGCCGCCGAAGATCACGGCGTTCGTGGCCATGCTGGTGCAGGAAGGCCGCGTGCTCGCTAGCAAATTTCCGGAATGAAAAAATTTCCGGAATGACACATGCGCGCCTGTTCACGCCGCCGATCGATCCGGCAGGCCGCCCCGCAGAGCGTCGAGCAGGCGCTGCTCGCGCTCGATCCGGGCGCGATAGAGCTCGCGTTCGCTCTCGCTTCTGGCACCGGCCAGCAACACGCGATAGTGCCCGATCACCTTCTCGCTGCCGCTGATGAGGAGGTTGCGGACGTCACTCATCGTTCCACTCCGGTCGTGGCAATCGCCGATGGCGCGTTTGGAACGGTGAATGCGGCCGGGAAGGCATCGGCGGCGAGAGCCTCGAGCGCGGTCTGCTCCTCGGCGAGGCGTCGTTCGATAAACTGGCGCTCAAGGTCCGACAGCTCAGTCTTGAGCAAACGTCGATAACGAGAGAGGTTGTTGCGGTGCGCGCGGATGCGGGCGAAATCCTGATCGAGCATCGTCGTCACTCCTGACGGTCTTTCACGGTCCTTTTCGAATTAGCGGTGTCGGAAGAAGCATCTTCCGGCGCAAAAAATATTCAGGCTTGTTTTGCTGTCAAGATCCTCTTTCGCCGCTTCCTTGACGCCGCCGGGGTCCCCGAAAAAAATTTTGCGCGTCCCTCTTGCAAGGTCCTTGCGGCGCTCTAAGTCGTTTTTCGCCGCGAGAGCGGTGTGCCGGATGCCCGATCGGGTCCGGCGCGGGCGCCGGGTCGGGCTTCTTCGGATCCGTTCCCGATTCCTGACTGGCGCTCCTTCGTATCCATCTTGCTCTTTGGAGGACTTGGTATGAGGACCACCTTTGACTTCGCGCCGCTGTGGCGCTCCACCATCGGCTTCGATCATCTGGCCGACCTCGTCGACAGCACGCTGCGCCAGGCGGGCGAGGACAATTATCCCCCCTACAACATCGAGCGCTCCGGCGAAGACCAATACCGGATCACGCTGGCCGTGGCGGGCTTTGGCGTCAACGACATCAGCGTGACCGCCGAACAGAACGCGCTCACCATCGAGGGCCGGAAGCCGGACAGCGCCGCGCGCGAATATCTCTATCAGGGTATCGCCGCGCGTCCGTTCCGCCGCGTGTTCAATCTCGCCGACTACGTCCAGGTCAAGCAGGCCGCTTTCCAGGACGGTCTCCTGGTCATCGATCTCCTGCGCGAGATTCCGGAGGCCATGAAGCCGCGCCGGATCCAGATCGCGGGTGCTGCGTCACCGCAGATCGAGCAGAAGAAAGCGGCTTAGGCCGGTCGAACGCGTTCGACTGCGACGACCATGGCGGATGGCGACCGATCGCCATCCGCCGATCGGACCATCCCTTCGAAAGGAGTGTAGAGGGAGACAAGTGATGACCAATGCCAATGCGACCACCGGCGGTGTCGGCGCGCTGTTCCATCCCGCTGCGCATTATGCTTCGCCGAGCGCCGTCCTCGACGATGGCAAGCTCTCGACGGCGGAGAAGCGGATCATATTGTCGTCGTGGGCTTCGGACATGTACGCCGTCGAATCCCATCCCGCGCTGCGCGAGATTCCCGGCATGGATCGGCCGATCCGGCTTGCGGACATCCTCACCGCGCTGCGCAAGCTCGATGACGACGACGACCCGCCGCCCGGCGGCGGCGTCCCGATGCGGCTGCGACGGCCCTGGGCCGCCGCAACGCCGTAATCGAGACCAGCCAAAGGATCTGTACAAGGCCGGCTTCGCCAAATTTCAGGGAAGCGGAGCTTCTGGCTGGGGCGGGAGGGATCGAACCTCCGAATGGCGGAATCAAAATCCGTCTGATTGTCGAATGATTTCAAGGCGCATTCGGAAAAATTGCGAAATACTGCCGCTAGCAAATTCAATAGCCGGCAGCCATTTCCAAATAATGAGTCAGCGTGGGCAATCCGCAAAACACCATACGGCGGAAGTTTGATCCCGGATCGTCTTCCCAAGCGGGATCTCATTCCCGTGCTGGAGCATCTCGGACGAAACTGACGGACAAGATCAGCAACGATCCGCTGACAACCTTCCCTCGCGAGATTAGGGCTGTCTCAACAGGTCAGCAGTTCAGGCCGAGGTACCTGCCAAGCCGCTCGACCAATTCGTCCTCTTCTGCGGCATCGGTGAAGTGAGCGACGTAGCGGCCGTCAGGTCCGATCAGGTACGTGAAGGCTGTGTGCGGCATCTGATATCCGGTCGCATCATCCGGGGCAGCCGTACGTTTGGCGAAGACCCTGTACAGCGCTTTGACGCGCTCGATGTTCTCACGCGCCCCGCTCAAGCCCGTGAAGCGCGGATATTTTCCTTCCAGGAACGCCTTCATGACCTCTGGAGTATCACGCTCGGGATCAACCGTGACGTAGAGCGGCTGCAGGCGCGAAGCCAAGGGGCCGAGACGGTCGATCACACGCGAGAGGCGGGCCAGAGCAGCGGGGCAAACAGCGCGGCAATGAGTGAAGCCGAAAAACAGCAGCATGAATTGCCCACGATAGCTGCGGTCGGTGACGGACTGGCCATGATGATCAACCAGCTCGAAAGTGCCGCCGAGCGCGACCGCCCGCTCGCCGCCGGAGTTCCCACCACAACAGTCAGACATCGTCGTACTCAACAATAAGCGTTGTCGGCTTTTCCAGTCGCAGGTCTACCGTGATGACCTGGTCGCGTGCGGCGACATGCACCGCACCGGTGTCCGCCAGGGCGCCGCCGCGACAGGTGGCCGTCGCCACGCCATCGATGAAGAGAACCCAAGTCGTGTCAGCCGCGACAGGTCCTATTTCGACGCCAACGTCCTGCGGGCGGCCATCGCGCGGCTGGAGCGTCAGAACCAGGAGGCTCGCTTCCGGATCGTAGACCGCGCGCGTTACATCGACGCCCGGCGTGACCTTCTGCAACGCGGGACTGGCAAAATGATCGGCCTCCCAAGGCTTGTTGTACAAGGCCCAGAGCCCGTCGGGCACGTTGAGCCGGGCGTAGGCCAGCATCGCGTTGCCGGTCAGTCGGTCCATCCGGACCAGATTGCCTTCCCCGTCATAGGCCTGATCGCTGCGTGGATAGTAAAGACCGGCCTCGCTCCAGGTCGGCGACATGTAACGGTCGGCATGCGCGAACATCCCATTAAGGTCCGCGTCGCCCATCTCGGATAGCAGCATGGCGACGTAGCCGAAATCCGGCATCGGCCAGGGATAGGCGCGATCCTCGATGCCGTCGGTCGAACGACCGCTGGCAAGGGCCTCGCGCACCCTCGGCACGACGGAATTCGGGTAAAGCGAGACCAGGCCGTCGCGGCCATATTTCAGGACGCCACGCAACTGGTCGCGATAGATGCCGTGCACGAAATCGCGATTCCACGTGTTCATCACCGCCCCGCCCCAGGCGGTCCAACCGACGCTTTTTGGCGGCACAAACTCATCCTGCTCGACCCGCCACCAACCGTGGAACCAGCCTTCGTCCGAGAAGATGCCCTTCTTTTCCCAGGCCGCGCGATAGCTCCGTGTCGCCTCGTCGGCGACAGCGGTGCCCTTGCGCCAATCCGCAAAGCGGAAGCCAAGCATCGGAAACTGGTTGCAGACGATGAAGACGCAGTTCGGCTCGCAGGCGACGCCGAGCCAGCCGTTCTCGACCATCTGCCAGTAGATCACCTCGTTGAGCGAGCTGCGGCTGTACTCGAGTTTCTCGGGACCCATGCCCCAGAAGATCGGATTGTGCACGAATGTCAGCGCACCAGGCCGGTCATAGCCGTCGTCGTCGAACAGCATGCTGTACATGCCGACCATTGCGGAGAGATGTCCGCTATACATGATGTTCTCGCGCACCACCGGATCGGTCCAGCCCTTGCGCAGCTCCTTGATGTCTGGATTGACGTACAAGCCCGACTGACTGGTGTCCTTCCAATATCCCCACACCTCGCGGCGCAGCATCTTGCGGATCAGATTGTCGAACGTCCTGCGAAAGACGGCCGGCGCCGCCGGCAATCGGTGGTAATGCGCAAGACCGAGCGCATAGGCCATCTGCGCCAGCTGATAGCGGTAGGAGTCCAGCCATTCCTGCCCTGGATCCGGAATGCCCATCTTCGACCATTCGCCATCAGGCTGGGCGGCAAGATTTTCGATATGGCGCAAATGGCCGAGTTGCAGCGGATCGAGAGCGGGAAACCGCGATACATCGGGCGACGGACGGCCGATCTTTCCGAGCTTCAAAGCGGTCATTCTATCCTCCCTGGGATCGCGGCGAGCTCTATTCAGATTCCTGGATATGCTCGCTCTACGTCTTCTCTCTGTACGCGCCGGCCATGCCCGGTTGACGGCAGAACCATCGCAGAATCATCAGATCGTCACGACGATCTTCCCGACGGCGCTCCGGTCGGCAAGGAGTTGGATGGCCTTGCCTCCCTCGTGCAGGGGGAATTCAGCGCTGATCCCGGGAGACAACATGCCCTCCCTGTACCAGCGTTGAAGTTCTCGTCGATTGGCCTCGTTTTGCGGATCCTGCTGCAAGGTGAAAGTCCGCCAATTGATCCCGAGCACGTCGCAGTTCTTCAGGAGCGGAAGATTGAGCGGCAGCGATGGAATGCCGGCCGTAAAGCCGAGCACAAGGTATCTGCCGCCCTCCGCCAGACAGCGGATGGCGGCTTCCGTCAGCCAGCCGCCTACCGGATCGACCACGACGTCAGCACCTCGGGGGCCAACCGAGCCCTTCAAGAGAGTTGTCACTTCTCGCCGATCTTCGGGGATCACTGCGGGATAAAGGACACCTTCGCCTGCGCCATAGCGGCGAGCGAAGGCGATCTTCGCCTCAGACGACGCTGCGGCGACGACGCGGGCGCCGAGATTACGCGCGACCTGCACGGCCGCGATGCCGACGCCGCCGGCGGCGCCGAGCACCAGCACCGTGTCGCCGGCCTGCAGACGGGCGCGGGTCTGGAGCGCATAGTATGCGGTCTCGAACGTAAACTGCATGACGGCGGCATCGGCAAAGGACATGCCTTCCGGAATCCGGCTGCAGCGTCCGGCATCGGCAGCGACAAACTCAGCCATGCCGCCAGTCCCGATACGGGCAGCGATTCGCTCCCCAACCCGAAACTCGGTCACGCCGGGTCCCACCGCGGCGACTGTTCCGGCCACCTCAGCTCCGGGAGCAAACGGACGGGGCGTCTTGACCTGGTATCGATCCTGGATGGTGAGAAGGTCCGGGTAGTTTACGCCGCAAGCCTTGACCTCGAGCAGGATCTGTCCTGGGCCGGCGACCGGCACCGGCACGTCGACCAGCCGAAGAGTCTCGGGGCCACCCGGCTCGCTACTTATCAACGCGCGCATCCAGGTTTCCTCCCTCCGCCGTCTCGGTTGCGAGAATGCGAGGAAGCTCTCGGTCCGCAATGACGAAAACAACCAGTTGCGTTGACCTTACCTGCCACAGGGAATGGTGGCGACAGCCCGGTCCGGGGGCTAACATGAAGGGGCCATGCCGGGAGCCCCTGCCGCATTTGGAACGTCACACGCTGCGCCGTCGCGTTCAGCGATCGATTCCGGGTATGTCGGGCTGGTGCTGAGCGGTGTCCGCGAGGCGGGGCTCGACATCGATCGGCTGCTGGCGCGCGCCGGCATCGCCCCCGAGCAGTTCGACAAGCCGGGCGCCCGGCTTCCGCAGGAACAGTTTGCCCGGCTCATCGCGGTCCTCACGCGGGAGACGCGCGACGAACTCTGGCTACTTTGCAACCGCCCCATCAAGCCGGGCACCTTCCGCATGATGTGTCGCCTGCTGATCCGGTGCACCAACTTACGAGAAGCCATCCGGGTCGGCTGCCAATTCTATCATCTGGTCGCGGACGACTTCGTCGTGCGTCTCGCGGAAGGTCCCGATGACGCTTCGCTCTACGTCACTGACACAATTGTCCAGCCAAACCGCCGGCGCATGGTCAATGGCGCGATCCTGCTGTTCGCGTACGGGCTGATGTGCTGGCTTGTCGGCCGCCGACTGCCGCTGACCACCGTCCACTATGTCTTTCCGGAGGAGCCGTTCAGCTCGGAACTCGAGCCGATCTACCGGGCGCCGATGCTGTTCGACCAGCCGCGCACGGAAATCCGCTTCGATCCCGAGCTGCTGGATCTGCCGATCATGCCCGACGAGGGGCGCCTGCGGCGCTTCCTGGCGTCGATGCCCAGCGCGCTTCTTGTTCGCTACCGCGACGACAGCAGCATGGTCGAGCGGGTGCGTGGCATTCTGCGCCGCAATCTGAAGCGGCCTCTGTCACTCGAGGACATCGCAGGCATGCTCGCGGTCTCGCCGCAGACCCTGCGCCGCCGCCTGCTTGAAGAAGAGAACTGCGGCTTCCAGGAAATCAAGGACCGGGTCCGGCACGACGTCGCCGTTCATCTGCTGCAAAAATCCCGGTTGTCGCTCGAGGAGATCGGGCTCTCGCTAGGTTTCTCCGAGCTCAGCGCCTTCCATCGAGCGTTCAGACGCTGGACTGGCCTCGCGCCCGGCGAGTTTCGCGAGAGCCGCCGCTCGCGGGCAAAATAAGGCCAGTCGGATTTTGTCAATTCGATTGGTAGCCGCGGTCATTCAGTGATCGGGCGGCCGAATGGATACTTTCCCGAAAGCCGTACTTCATTCGGCAATGAAGATGTCGTCTTCAATCAAGGGGAAGAAATGCCAGTCCTGCGCCAATGGGCCGAGCGCCACCCCAACAAGACCGCCGTCCTGGTCGCGTTTTCGGGAGAGAGCCTGACCTATGGCGAGCTCGACCGCCGCGCCAACGCCGTGACCCAGCTCTTGATGTGGATGGGCCTCACCGTCGGCGACGGCATCGCGATCATGCTCGACAACGACCCCACCTATTTCGAGATCATCTGGGGCGCACGTCGCCAGGGCATCTACTACACGCCAGTCAGCACGCATCTGAGGCCCGAGGAAGCGGCCTACATCGTCCGCGACAGCGGTTCCAAGATATTCTTCGTCGCCTCGCGTTTCGCCGAAACGGTTCAGGCGCTCCTTGCCGACAACCCTCATCATTGCGCGGTCTACGCGCTGGGTGGCGCTTTGGATAACAGCACTGACTATGCCGTGGAACTCGCCCGTTTCGACCGCTTGATCGAGATCCCCGACGGACCCGTCGGCAAGGACTTCTTCTATTCCTCGGGCACGACTGGAAAGCCAAAGGGGATCAAGCAGCCGCTCTTCGCCAATATCAGCCAGGCGCACGCCGCCGGCGACTGGGTTCGCGACAATTTCGGCTTCGCCGAGGATACAACCTACCTCTCCCCGGCGCCGCTTTACCATGGCGCGCCGCTGCGCTTTACCATGCGCACGCTGGAGAGCGGCGGCACCGTCGTGATCATGAGGAAGTTCGCTGCGGAGCCCGCGCTGGCCGCGATCGAACGCTACCGCGTCACCCACAGCCAATGGGTGCCGACGATGTTCTTTCGCCTGCTGGCGCTGCCGGACGATGTGCGCAGCCGTCACGACCTGTCATCCCATCGCTGCGCGATTCACGCCGCCGCGCCATGTCCGCCCCAGCTCAAGGAGCAGATGATCGAGTGGTGGGGTCCGATCATCTGGGAATATTACGCAGGCTCGGAACGCAATGGCGCGACCTGCATCTCGACGGCAGAATGGTTGACCCACCGCGGCTCGGTCGGGCGCGCCTGCGTCGGCACGATCCACATTCTGGACGAAGCGCAGGATGAGCTTGGCCCCGGTGAGATCGGCGACGTCTATTTCGACGGCCCGCAATTCGTCTACCACAACGATCCCGAGAAGACGGCGCGCTCGCGAAACGCAAAAGGCTGGTCCACCATCGGCGACGTCGGCTACCTCCACGAGGACGGTTATCTGTACCTGACCGATCGTCGCTCGCACATGATCATTTCCGGCGGCGTCAATATCTATCCCGCCGAGATCGAGAACCGCTTGGCGCTGCACCCTGACATCGCTGACGTCGCCGTGTTCGGAATCCCAAATCCAGAATATGGCGAGGAGATCAAGGCGGTGGTGCAGCTCAAGGACCCCTCGAAGGCCTCGCCTGCGCTCGCGACCGAACTGATCGCGTTCTGTCGAGACGGGATGTCGCACGTCAAGTGCCCACGATCTGTCGATTTCGAGACCGAGTTGCCGCGGCAGGAGAACGGCAAATTGTTCAAGCATGTGCTGAAGCAGCGCTATTTGCAGTCGACCTGATCCAGATCCTCAACAGCAAAGACAGGAAAACGAGCATGAAAAAGCTCATGGTAGCGACCTGCGCGATCGCGTGCGCGGGTTTGTCGTTTCCCGCGTTCAGCCAGGAGAAGAATTACGGGCCGGGCGTGACTGATACCGAAGTGAAGATCGGTCAGACCATGCCCTATAGCGGCCCCGCGTCAAGCTTCGCCGCGATCGGCCGCGCTATGAGCGCCTATTTCCAGAAGGTGAATTCAGAAGGCGGCGTCAATGGGCGCAAGATCAACCTGATCTCACTCGACGACGGCTACAGCCCGCCGAAGGCTGTCGAGCAGGCGCGCCGACTGGTCGAAAGCGAAGAAGTGCTGGCGATCGTGGGGACCTTCGGCTCGCCGACGAACTTCGCGACACAAAAATACCTCAATGCCAAGAAGGTGCCGAGCCTGTTCCTGGGGACCGGCGCCAATCGTGTATCTGAGCCCGCAGCCTATCCCTGGTCGATGGGCTGGCAGCCGAACAACCATGCCAAGGGCGTGATCTACGGCAAGTATCTTCAGAAGGAGCGGCCCAACGCGAAGATCGCCGTGCTTTTCCAGAACGACGATTTTGGACGCGACTATGTCAAGGGTCTTCGCGATGGCCTCGGCGACAAGGCGGCCACGATGATCGTCAAAGAGCTCAGCTACGAGGTCGCCGAGCCCACCATCGATTCCCAGATCCTGGTCCTGAAAGCCACCGGCGCCGATGTATTGGTCAACATCTCGACGCCGAAATTCGCGGCGCAGGCCATCAAGAAGATGGCGGAAACGAAGTGGGATGCCCTGCACCTTCTCAGCGATGCCGCTGGCTCGCTCTCAAGCACACTGGTGCCGGCCGGGCTCGAGAACTCGAAAGGCATCATCACGGTCGCCTTCCGCAAGGATCCCAACGACGCGGCATGGGCGGATGATCCTGGCATGAAGGAATATCTCGGCTTCATGAAGCAATACATGCCGGAAGCCAATCCGTCGGAAACCTATCACGTATTCGGTTACGCAACGGCGCAGACGTTTGTTCACGTTCTGAAGAACTGCGGCAACGATCTCACTCGCGAAAATCTGATGAAGCAGGCGACCAGCATCAAGGACCTTGAGCTCCCGATCATGCTTCCTGGCATCAAGTTCAATACAAGCGCGACGCGGTACACCCCGATGAGCGAGGAGCAGTTGATGCAGTTTGACGGCGTGAATTGGAAGCCGATCGGAGAGGTGATCGACGCGGAGAAATGAGACGCGAGATTTCGACCTCTGACGTCATTCTCGGCGGGCCGAATTTCATCGTGAACATGCAATACGCCAGACAGGAGACAAGGCCGTGGATTTTGAACTCACCAGCGAACAGCTCGATCTGCAGCAGCGGGCGCGTGCCTTCATCAATACCGAAGTCTTGCCGTTCTACCGCTCCTGGCCAATCACGGTCCCTGAGTACAGTCCGGAATTGACCTCGCATCTGAAAAGGAAGCTTCACGACTTTGGGCTTACCAAGCTTATCGTGCCGAAGGCCTATGGTGGCCAGGGGCTCGGGGCAACGGAGGATGTGATCGTTCTGACCGAATTCGCGAAATCGCCAAGACGCGTGCCTGGCGGTCACTTTGCTCCGTGGCCAGCGCTCTACGAGGCGAGTGATGAGATCAAGAGCAAGTATCTCTATCCTGTCCTGGAGGGACGGACATCCTGGTCGATGTGCTTCACCGAACCCGAAGCGGGCTCCGACCTCGCCCGCATCAGAACCACGGCCGTTAGGAACGGCGACCACTACGTCATCAATGGAAGGAAGATGTGGAGGACCGGTCACCACGAGGCGTCCTATACCGCCGTCGCAGCGGTGACCGATCCCAAGAAGGGACACCGCGGCATCAGCATCTTCCTGGTCGACAACGACACGCCCGGTTTCGAGAAGGTGCGCGATATCCCCGTGATGTCACGTCAATGGGGTATCGAGCAGGAAGTGAAGCTCGAGAACGTGATGGTTCCGGCAGAGATCTGCTGGGAGGAGAAGGTGCGGGCTTCGCGATTGCCCAGCATCAGTTCAACCGCTTTCGCCTTCGCCTCGGGGGCGTGGCACTCGGGATGTCCGAGCGCAGTCAGGAGCTCGCGGTCGAATGGGCGAAGACGCGTGAGGTCTTTGGCGGGAAGCTGGGTGACAATCAGGCGATCCAATGGATGCTGACGGACTCGCAATTCGACATCGAAACGATCCGGTGGAACACCTATTATGCAGCATGGCTTGTCGACCGGGGTGGCTACTCGGCCGCGAGGCTCCAATCCTCAATGGTCAAGGGCTACTGCATCGATGCCGGATTGCGCGTCGTGGACCGATCGATGCAAATCCTTGGCGGGCGGGGGCTTGCGATCGACGATTACCCGTTCAGCGACTTCTACAACCAATTGCGCATGTGCAAGCAGATGGAAGGGTCGACGGAGATCATGAAGATCGTGATGGCGCGTGAGATCCTAGGTAAATAGATAACGGGCTAGCCGGAAGTGCTGCGCTGCTGTGATACGAGCAGTGCGCGGCTACTCTATGGTCTGCATGACGCGCAACGACGTTAAGTTCGATTCTCGACCGAGCTTCACAAGCTCTGTTTCCAAACGCGTCCAAGAATTTTCGTGGAAGTAGTCCTGTTTATATAGTGAACTCAGCAGCTTAAGCGCTGGCTGGGGCGGGAGGGATCGAACCTCCGAATGGCGGAATCAAAATCCGCTGCCTTACCGCTTGGCTACGCCCCAACAGGCGACCTGGGGCGGCGGAAGAACTGGCTACCGCAGATTCCCTTGGGTCGCAGCCGGTCTATAGGGAGCGGCGCAGCATTTCAACCGCCTGGAGGGGCAAAATACCACAGCCCCGGGATCGGCCGCGCTACACTCTCTTTATGGGCCCGCGACGGCCCCGTTCTGACCGCCACCGTCCGGCCCCTCCCGCCCCATTGAGACCTCCCCCATTTCATGGGAATAGGGCGCCAAGACCTGTCCACGGGAGTGAGCCATGACCTACCGCGCGCCGATTTCTGACATGCTGCTGTCGCTCAATCACGGCGCCGGCCTCAAGGCTGCGGTGGAGGCCGGTCATTACGGCGATTTCGACGCCGACATCGCCGCGGCCGTGCTGGAGGAAGCCGGCAAGTTCGCAACCGACGTCCTGGCCCCGCTCAACAAGGTCGGCGACGAGCACGGCATCAAGCTCAGCGACGGCAAGGTGACGACCGCGCCGGGCTGGCCGGACGCCTACAAGCGCTGGACCGAGGGCGGCTGGAACGCGGTGTCCGGCCCGGAGGATTTCGGCGGCCAGGGCCTGCCGATCGCGATCAATGCTGCCTGTACCGAGATCTGGAGCGCCTCGAACCTCGCCTTCGGCCTCTGCCCGCTGCTGACGGCGTCGGCGATGGAGGCGCTGGACGCGCATGGCAGCAGTGAGCTGAAGAAGATCTATCTCGAAAAGCTCGTCTCCGGCGAATGGACCGGCACGATGCAGCTCACCGAGCCGCAGGCCGGCTCCGACGTCGGCGCGCTGCGCACCCGCGCCGAGAAGCAAGCCGACGGCACCTATCGCATCAAGGGGACGAAGATCTTCATCACCTATGGCGAGCACGACATGACCGACAACATCGTGCATTTCGTGCTGGCGCGTCTGCCCGATGCGCCCGCCGGCACCAAAGGCATCTCGCTGTTCCTCGTGCCCAAGTTCATGGTCAATGCAGACGGCTCGCTGGGGCAGCGCAACGACATCTATGCGAGCGGCGTCGAGCACAAGCTCGGCATGCATGCCTCCCCCACCTGCACCATGACCATGGGCGATCATGGTGGCGCCATCGGCTTCCTCATCGGCGAAGAGAACCAGGGCATGCGCTGCATGTTCACGATGATGAATCAGGCGCGCCTTGGCGTCGGCCTGGAGGGCGTCGGCGTCGCCGATCGCGCCTATCAGCAGGCTTTGTCCTATGCGCAGGAGCGCAAGCAGGGCCGCGCCGTCGGCAGCAAGAGCGACGGCTCGGACGCGATCTTCGTGCATCCCGACGTCAAGCGCATGCTGATGCGGATGCGGGCGCAGACCGCCGCCGCGCGCACCATCTGCTACGCGACCGCGGTCGCGATCGACGTCTCGACGCGCGCCAGGGACCCAAAGGTGCGTGCAGATGCCGCCGCGCGCGCGGCGCTGCTGACGCCGATGGCCAAGGGCTATTCCACCGACATCGGCAACGAGGTCGCCTATCTCGGCGTGCAGGTGCATGGCGGCATGGGCTTCATCGAGGAGACCGGTGCGGCCCAGCATTATCGCGATGCCCGCATCACCGCGATCTACGAAGGCACCAACGGCATTCAGGCGATCGACCTCGTCACGCGCAAGCTCGCGGCCAATGGCGGCGCTGCCGTCTGGGCGCTGCTCGACGAGCTCGCAGCGACGGTCAAGAAAGTCGAAGCGTCGAACGATCCGGCTTTTGGCACCACGGGCGTCAAGCTGCGCGAAGCGCTGGAGGCCTTGACGCGCACCAGCAAATGGCTGCTGGAGCGCGTGACGTCCGCGCCGAACGAGGCGCTTGCCGGCGCGACACCCTATCTGCAGCAGTTCGGCTCAACGCTCGGTGGCTGCTTGCTCGCCTCCGAGGCGCTCGCCGCCAAGGCCGACGGCAACACGGACGCTGCGCGCTACGTCTCGCTGGCACGCTTCTTCGCCGAGAACATCAGTGTGCAGGCCGGCGCGCTCGAGCGCACCGTGACCGAGAGCGCGGAATCGGTCGCGGCGGCGGATGCGGTGCTGCTGGGGTAAGCTGCTTACCGGGCACACGGATGCGTAGGGTGGGTTAGCCGTAGGCGTAACCCACCGCTTGTGCCGCTGCGTGAACAGAAGAGGTGGATTAGCCCTGCAGATGCGCTTTGCGCATCTGCAGGGCTGATCCACCCTACGAACTCCGGGTTACGAAGCGACCGTCTTCCTGCCCTGCCCCGGCCGCCACAACACGATGCCCGCCGCCACGAGATCCAGCACGACGCACATCGCAAACGCCATCGTGTAGTTGCCCGTCAAGCTGCGCACGAGGCCGACGATGCCCGGACCGAAGGCGCTGACGACGCCGCTGATCGAGGTGCCCAATCCCATTGCGGCGGCGAAGGCGGCGGCGCCGATCTCGCGCTGGATGATCAAGGGCGGAAACGTGATCATGTTGCCGATCGAGAAGCCGTAGACGGCGCAGCACACCAGCAGCACGGTCGGGCTCGTGCTCTGCACGAGAACGAACAGCGCCGCCGCCTGGCTCGTCATCGACGCCGCGCAGGCGAGCCTGGGATCGAGCCGGTCGACGAACAGGCCGAGCGACAGGCGGCCGACCACCGCCATCGCCGCCATGATGGTGACCGCGCCGCCCGCGGCCGGGCGGCCGATCAGCGGCTCGAGAAAACTCACCTGATGGATGATGAATCCCATCTGCGCCAGCAGTGCGATCGCGATCGGCAGCACCATGGTCCAGAACGCCGCGTTGGCGAGCAGCGCTTTGCGGGAATGGCTTGGCGCGGCCGCGCTCTCGCCGGAAGGGCGTCCGCCCGAAGCCGGCGAGGTCCCGGCAGGCCAGCCGATGAAGGTCACGACCACCGGCAGCACCAGCACCATCATCGCGAGCGTGGCCGCCAGCATGGCGGAGCGAAATCCGATGCTGCCGGTCAACGACAGCAGCAGCGGAACGAGGATGATGCCGCCGCAGGTCGCGCCGTTGAACGCGAGGCTGAGCGCGAGCCCGCGCCGGCGTTCGAACCAGGAATTCAACACGGTCGCGATCACCACGGTGCCCATGCCGGTCCAGCCGACCGACATCAGCGCATAGGCGAGATACAGCTGCCAGGGCGTCTGCATCAGCGCCAGCAGCACCGTCGAGGCGCCGAGCGCCGCCAGGCCGCACAGGATCAGCGACCGCAAGCCGATGCGGGCGAGCAGATCGTCGGTGAAGATGACGAGGACGGAGGTCAGGAGAAACGAGAAGGTGCTGGCCGCGGAGACCAGCGTGCCCGGCCAGCCATGGGCGCGCTGCAGCTCGGCGAGATAGACGCCCTGGCCATACAGGCCGAAGCCGAACATGAAGAAGGCCATCAGGAAGCAGGCCAGCACGACGCGCCAGCCGCGGTAGTGCAGCGAGGATTCGTCGACGCGGGTTGTGGCAATCATCAATCGGGCAATCGGTCACATGGAACCGCGCGGGATCGTGCACCACAACCACCGGTTTTTCAAATGAAACATTGTAGCCAATTGTTGCGGCGCGTTGGCGCCGAAAAGGTTGACTCAGCGCATTGGCACGCCTGCGGGATCATGTAGGCTGATGCTCGGCGAGACTCGCGAAGCGGCGAGCATCGCGGCGCGCGCAGGGGGCTCTCATGCCGAATGGCAATATCGTCGTCACCGAAGAGCGCGGAACGCGTGTCATCACCCTGCGCCGCCCGGGCAAGAAGAACGCGATCACCCAGGACATGTACCGGGAGATGAGCCACGCGATCGACACCGCGCAGAACAACCCCGACATCCGCTGCATGATCATCACCGGCGGCTCAGGCGTGTTCACCGCAGGCGATGATATCGACGATTTCATGCGCGCCGACACCGCGCGCCCCGAGACGTTGTCGGAAGGCGCCAAGTTTCTCTATTCGCTCGCCCTCAACGTCAAGCCGATCATCGCCGCCGTCGACGGCGCCTCGATCGGCATGGGCACCGTGATGCTGTTTCACTGCGACTACGTGCTGGCCTCGAACGCTGCGACCTTCTCCGCGCCCTACATCCATCTCGGCCTGGTGCCGGTCGGTGCCGCCAGCCTCTTGATGCCGAACACGATGGGATATCAGCGCGCCTTCGCGATGCTGGTGATGGGGCGGACTTTTTCCGCCGCGGAGGCTCACGCGGCAGGCTTCGTCAACACCGTGGTGTCGCCGGGACATACCGAGGTCGAGGCGCGCAAGGTGGCGCGCGAAATCTGCCGGCTACCGGCCGAGGCGGTCGCAACCTCCCGCAAATTGCTGCGCGCGCCGGCCGAAGAGCTCACCCGCCGCATCGACCAGGAAGGCCATCTGTTCGGCGAGCGGCTCAAGTCGGAGGAAGCGGTGGCGGCGTTCAATGCGTTTGCGAACCGGAAGAAGAAGTAGCGGCGCTCTTCCCCTTGTGCGAGACGGGCGATGGTCTGTCTCCGCGAGTTCGGCACCGTAGGGTGGGCAAAGGCGCACTTGCGCCGTGCCCACCATCAATCCTGAAGTGCACGAGAGGCGTGGGCACGCTTCGCTTTGCCCACCCTACGATACTGAGGTCGGGAAGAAGACCTGCACGTTCACGACAATCCTTCGTGAAATCTTCGCGCGGACCGACTAATCTTGTTCCATGCGATACCGATCCATCCTCGCCGCCCTCACTCTCGCCTTCGCCCTCCCCGCCTCGGCCCAGACCGCCGCGCCGGTCGAGCTGCGCGTGCTCGCGATCAACGATTTTCACGGCAATCTGCGGCCGCCGCCGGGCGGCATCCGCATCGCCGATCCCGAGGACGGAGCCAGGAAGGTGATGGTGGCGGCCGGCGGCGCCGAATACATGGCGACGCTGGTGAAGCAGCTGCGCGAGGGGCACAAGAACACGATCTTCGTCGCCGCCGGCGACCTGATCGGTGCGAGCCCGTTCCTGTCGGCGATGTTTCACGACGAGCCTTCGGTCGAGGCGCTTTCGCTGATGGGTCTAGCGATCAGCTCGGTCGGCAATCACGAGTTCGACGAGGGCAAGACCGAGCTGCTCAGGATGCAGAACGGCGGCTGCCATCCGGTCGACGGCTGCCAGGGGCCGCATCCGTTCACGGGCGCCAAATTCCGCTATCTCGCCGCGTCCACCATCGAGACCGCGACGGGCAACAGCGTGCTGCCGCCCTACGATATCCGGGAATTCGAGGGCATCCCGATCGCCTTCATCGGGCTGACCTTGAAGGAGACCGCGGGCATCGTCTCGCCGTCCGGCATCGCCGGGCTCGAATTCCGCGACGAAGCCGCGACGGTGAATGCGCTGGTGCCGCAGCTGAGGGCGCGCGGCGTCGAGGCGATCGTGGTGCTGATCCACCAGGGCGGCGAGCCCGCCGGCGACTACAATGAATGCCCTGCCATTACCGGGCCGATCGTCGACATCGTCAAAAAATTCGACCGCGCCGTCGACGTCGTCGTCAGCGGCCACACCCACCGCGCCTATGTCTGCGACATCGACGGGCGGCTCGTCACCAGCGGCGACAAATACGGCACGCTGGTCACCGCGATCGATCTCAAGCTCGATCCCGTAACCCGCGACATCGTCAATGCCAAAGCCGAGAACGTCATCGTCGCCAACGCCTCGCTGGCGAAGGACGCGGAGCAGACCGCGCTGATCGAGGCCTATGACAGGCTCTCGGCGCCGATCGCCAACCGGCCGGCCGGATCGGTGACGCAGACGTTGTCACGCGTGCCGAACGAGGCCGGTGAAAGCGCGCTCGGCAACGTCATCGCGGACGCGCAGCTTGCCGCGACCAGGGACGCCCAGGATGGCAGCGCTGTCATCGCGCTCACCAATCCGGGCGGCATCCGCACCGACATCGTCCCGAAGGAGAACGGCGCGATCTCCTTCGGCGATGTTTTCGCCAGCCAGCCATTCCGCAACCGCCTCGTCACGATGACCCTGACCGGCAACCAGCTCAAGGACATGCTCGAGCAGCAATGGCTGGACCCGAAGCGGCCGCGGATTCTCCAGGTGTCGAACGGGTTCAGCTATGCCTGGGATGCGTCGAAGCCATTCGGCGAGCGCGTGATCGCCGACAAGATGATGCTCAACGGCAAGCCGATCGAGCAGGCCAGCGGCTACCGCGTCACCCTCAACGATTACCTCGCAGTCGGCGGCGATGGTTTTACCGTCGCCAAACAAGGCACGGCGCCGCAATATGGCGGCTACGACGCGGACGCGCTGTTCGCGTTCTTCCGGGCGCACGGACCGATCGGCCCGCTGCCGCTGAGCCGCATCCTGCGGGTGAATTGATCCGGATCAAACCGGCCAGAATGGGACGACCCTTTGCCATTCCCGTTCAAACGCATAGATTGGGATTTGCATTGCGTTTTGGCGCCGGATGCGCCAAGCGACGTCGAAAGCCCGCATCCATGAGGCCGACCTGATGAGCACGCTTCTCCTTTCCCACAAGGCCTGCCTCGACCATGTCACGCCGCCGGGACACCCTGAAAGGCCGGATCGCCTGCGTGCGGTGGAGGAAGCGCTGTCGCATGAGCGCTTCCAGTTCCTTGTGCGCGACCAGGCGCCGGAGGGCGATCTCGATCTCGTCACGCTGTGCCATAACGAGCACTACGTCACCGAGCTGCGCCACATCGCACCGAGCAGCGGGCAGGTCTATATCGACGGCGACACCTCGATGTCCCCTGGCACGTGGGAAGCGGTGATGCGCGGCGTCGGCGGCGCGGTGGCGGCGACCGAAGCGGTGATGGCGGGCGAGCATCGCAACGCCTTCGTCGCGGTGCGCCCGCCCGGCCATCACGCCGAGATCGGCAAGCCGATGGGCTTCTGCTTCTTCGACAACGTCGCCATCGCCGCGCGCCACGCGCAGCGCAAATACGGCATCAAGCGCGCGGCCATCGTCGATTTCGACGTGCATCACGGCAACGGCACGCAGGACATCTTCTGGTCGGACCCGACCGTGATGTACTGCTCGACGCACCAGATGCCGCTGTTTCCGGGCACCGGCGCCACGGGCGAGCGCGGCGACCACGACACCATCGTCAACGCACCGCTCGCCTCCGAGGACGGCGGGCCGGAATTCCGCTCCGCGTTCGAGAATTTGATTCTGCCGCAGCTCGAAAAATTCAGCCCCGAGCTTGTCGTCATCTCCGCCGGCTTCGACGCGCATTATCGCGATCCGCTGGCTTCGCTGAATTTGCGCGCGGAGGATTATGCCTGGGTGACGCGCAAGCTGATGGATCTCGCCGACAAGTCCGCAGGGGGGCGCGTTGTTTCGGTGCTCGAGGGCGGCTATGACCTGCAAGGACTGAAAGAATCTGTTACGGCGCATGTCGGCGCCCTGATGGGCGCCTGACTACGCCCGCCACATTAAGCCCGCAAAACCCGCCTTCACTGCAAGGAAAGCGAATCGGGCAATCGGAAACGGATATGGCCGAAAATACTCAAGTCGACGTCTCCAGGCTTACCTTCGAGCGCGCGATCGAGGAACTCGAAACGATCGTGAAGCGGCTCGAGGACGGCAAGGTGCCGCTCGAAGAATCCGTGACGATCTACGAGCGCGGCGAGGCGCTGAAGCGCCGCTGCGAGGAATTGCTGCGCCAAGCCGAGGCGCGCGTCGACAAGATCACCACCGATGCCAGCGGCCAGGCCACCGGCACCGCGCCGCTGGACGTGCAGTAGGAAAGCCGAGACTTGCCCGCTCAGTCTTCTGATGGCAGCCCCGAAACGTCATCACGTGGCCGCCCGCATCGATTTCACGATCGCACGGCGCTATCCCGCTGAGCGCCGCGGTTCCGTGCAGGCGGATCGGATGCCGCCCCTTCCGGAAATCGGCCCTTCAGGACCAAAAAAAGATCTCATTCAGGCGAAAAAGCCTGCCAGGGGACCCGGCAAGGCTGGAACCCATTGTCCCGGGCCACGGTTAACCACTCTGGCCCGCCGGTTGCATCTGCATACCCCCAATCGGTCCTGCGGGTTGGCTTTGGCCCAAGCTTTGGTGTAAAGCTGCGCGGAGTGTGGCTTTTTGCAAGCCTTGCGTGGGCAGAGAATTCCGACGACAAGCGCTTCAAACTGCTAATGAAATTGGCTGGGACGGACGAAGCCGATCTAAGTGACAGGGATCACAGAGACTGAACCGGAGCGCACTTAAGCTTACCTAAGCTTGAAGACGGGGCCTTGCCCCATGCAGGTGGCTCCGACGGTTTGAGGACTCGCGCTGCGCCGATATTGTGCAAACCCATCGCGCACCGGAATGACCTTCCGGCGCTGACAAATTGGAAATCGCCGTGAACGCATACAGTAAAACGCCGCTTCTCGACACCATCCGGACGCCGGACGACCTGCGCAAGCTCAAGATCGAGCAGGTTCGCCAAGTCGCCGACGAGCTGCGGCAGGAGACCATCGATGCCGTCTCGGTGACCGGCGGTCACTTCGGCGCGGGCCTCGGCGTGGTCGAGCTCACCACCGCGATTCATTACGTCTTCGACACGCCGCGCGACCGGCTGATCTGGGACGTCGGCCATCAGGCCTATCCGCACAAGATCCTCACCGGCCGGCGCGACCGCATCCGCACGCTGCGCACCGGCGGCGGCCTGTCCGGCTTCACCAAGCGCAGCGAGAGCGATTACGATCCGTTCGGCGCGGCGCATTCCTCGACCTCGATCTCCGCCGGCCTCGGCATGGCGGTGGCGCGCGACCTCTCCGGCGGCAAGAACAACGTTATCGCCGTGATCGGTGACGGCGCGATGTCGGCCGGCATGGCCTATGAGGCCATGAACAACGCGGGTGCGATGAACTCGCGCCTGATCGTGATCCTCAACGACAACGACATGTCGATTGCGCCGCCGGTCGGCGCCATGAGCGCCTATCTGTCGCGGCTCTACTCCGGCAAGACCTATCGCACGCTGCGCGATGCGGCCAAGCAGATCAACAAGCGCCTGCCCAAGATCATCGCCAACCGCGCCAACCGCGTCGAGGAATATTCCCGCGGCTTCATGATGGACGGCGGCACGCTGTTCGAGGAGCTCGGCTTCTACTATGTCGGCCCGATCGACGGCCACAATCTCGACCATCTGCTGCCCGTCCTGAAGAACGTCCGCGACATGGAGACCGGCCCGATCCTGGTCCACGTCGTGACGCAGAAGGGCAAGGGCTACGGCCCGGCTGAAGCCTCCGCCGACAAGTACCATGCCGTCGTCAAGTTCGACGTCGCGACCGGCACCCAGGCCAAGGCCAAGCCGAATGCGCCGGCCTACCAGAACGTGTTCGGCCAGAGCCTCGTCAAGGAAGCGCAGAAGGACGACAAGATCGTCGCCATCACCGCGGCGATGCCGTCGGGCACCGGTGTCGACATCTTCAACAAGGCCTTCCCCGACCGCACCTTCGACGTCGGCATCGCCGAGCAGCACGCGGTGACCTTCGCCGCCGGTCTTGCCAGCGAAGGCTACAAGCCGTTCTGCGCGATCTACTCGACCTTCCTGCAGCGCGGCTACGACCAGATCGTGCATGACGTCGCGATCCAGAACCTGCCCGTCCGCTTCGCCATCGACCGTGCCGGCCTCGTCGGCGCCGACGGCGCCACGCATGCCGGCTCGTTCGACAACGCCTATCTCGGCTGCCTGCCGAACATGGTGATCATGGCGGCGGCCGACGAAGCCGAGCTCGTGCACATGGTGGCGACCCAGGTCGCGATCGACGACCGTCCGAGCTCGCTGCGCTATCCGCGCGGCGAAGGCCGCGGCATCGAGATGCCCGAGGTCGGCATTCCGCTCGAGGTCGGCAAGGGCCGCGTGATTCGCCAGGGCAGCAAGATCGCCCTGCTCTCCTTCGGCACGCGCCTCGCCGAATGCGAGAAGGCGGCCGATGAGCTCGCAGCCCACGGCCTGTCGACCACGATCGCCGACGCGCGCTTCATGAAGCCGCTGGATACCGAGCTGGTGCTCAAGCTTGCCCGCGACCATGAGATCCTGATCACGATCGAGGAAGGCTCGGTCGGCGGCTTCGGCTCGCATGTCGCGCAGTACCTGACCGATCAGGGTGTGCTCGACACCGGCATGGTCAAGTTCCGCTCGATGGTGCTGCCCGACGTGTTCCAGGACCACGACACGCCGGCCGCGATGTACGGCCGCGCCGGTCTCGACGCCAAGGGCATCGTCGCCAAGGTGTTCGAGGCGCTCGGCAAGGACGTCAAGGCCGAGACGGTCAAGCTGGCTTGATCGTGGCTTTCTTCACCTCTCCCGCTTGCGGGAGAGGTCGCGCCAAAGGCGCGGGTCGGGAAGCGCAGTTTCGCCGCGATTCGAAGCTTGCCTGAATTTCTCCTAAGCAGTCAGTCATGAAAATCTATCTGGCAGGCCCCGACGTGTTCCTGCCGGATGCAATCGAGATCGGACGGCAGAAGGTCGCGATCTGCGGTCGCTACGGGCTCACCGGCCTCTATCCGCTGGACAACGCCATCGACCTCACCGCGCCCGATGCCGCGCGGCAGATCTTTTGCGGCAACGAGGCGATGATGGATGCGGCCGACGCCATCATCGCCAATCTCACCCCGTTCCGCGGCGCAGGCGCCGATCCCGGCACCGTCTACGAGCTCGGCTACATGGCCGGCCGCCGCAAATTGTGCCTGGCCTATTCCAACGACGGCGCCGCCTATGCCGACCGCCTCAGTCGCTTCATGGAGGTCACCTCCGAGGACGGGCGGCTGGTCGATGCGCAGGGGCTGACGGTCGAGGATTTCGGCCTCGTCGACAATCTCATGATGATCCATGCCCTGGAGCTGCACGGCTGGCCGCTGGTGACGCCGGCCGCGATGCCAATCGACGTCTGGCACGATCTGGCCGCGTTCGAGACTTGCGTCCGGATGGCGGCCGCGCGATTGATCGCTACATAAGCGACAAGCCCTGTCCTGGAGAGTCGATTGTCCCCTGCCCGCAAGCGCGCAGATGTATTGCTGGTCGAGCGCGGCCTGTTCGAGAGCCGGGCGCGGGCGCGCGCGGCGATCGAGGCGGGCCTCGTCACCGCCGACGACAAGCCGGTCGCCAAACCGTCGGAGACGATTGCCGAGGACGCCGTGATCCAGGCCGAGCCCGCGCACCCCTACGTCTCCCGCGGCGGCGTCAAGCTCGCCGGCGCGCTGGAGCGGTATCCCATCGAGATCGAGGATCATGTCTGCCTCGACGTCGGCGCCTCCACCGGCGGCTTCACCGAGGTGCTGCTGGCGAACGGCGCGAGCCTGGTGTTCGCCATTGACGTCGGCACCAGCCAGCTGCATGCCTCGCTGCGCGACCATCCCAAGATCGTGTCGATGGAGGCGACCGACATCCGCAGCTATGACGGCAAACGGCTGCCGGCACGGCCCGATGTCGTCGTCATCGACGTCAGCTTCATCTCCCTGAAGACCGTGCTGCCCGTGGCGCTGTCGCTGGCGGCAGCGCCGATGAGCCTGCTGGCGCTGATCAAGCCGCAATTCGAGGCTGACAGGAAGCACAACAAGAAGGGCATCGTCCGCGACGCCGCCGTGCACCGGGAGATCTGCGACGACATCGCCGCCTTTGCCGCTTCGCTCGGCTGCACCGACATCGAGATCTTCCCCTCGCCGATCACGGGCGGCGACGGCAATATCGAATTCTTCCTGGGCGCGCGCCGTGGTTGAGCGTCTCACCATCGACCATGTCGGCCATCGCGGCGACGGCGTCTGCCTCGACGCCGGCGAAGCGATCTACGTGCCCTACACGCTGGGCGGCGAGACCGTTGAGGTCGATCACGTCGTAGGCAACCATCCCGACCGCCGCAAGCTGCTCGCGGTCGACGTCGCAAGCCGGGAGCGCATCGAGCCGTTCTGTCCGCATTTCGGCGTTTGCGGCGGCTGCGCCATCCAGCACTGGTCGACCGAGCCATACCACGCCTGGAAGCGCGGCATCGTGGTGGAGACGCTGGCGCAGGCCGGCATCGATTGCGAGGTGGCGCCGCTGATCGATGCTCATGGCGCCGGCCGCCGGCGCGTCACGCTGCACGGCCGGTTCGGCACGCATGACATCCTCAAGGTCGGTTTCTCCGCGACGAGCTCACACGACGTCATCCCGATCCATCGCTGCCCGATCCTCGATCCCGCACTCGACGGCGCGCTCGACGCCGCCTGGGCGCTGGCGGAGCCGCTGACGTCCAAAATGCCGGTGACCAAGCCGCTCGACATCCAGATCACCGCCACCGCCAACGGCCTCGATGTCGACGTGCGTGGCTCCGGCCCGCTGCCGACGCCGCTCGTCACCGCGCTGTCGCGCGTCGCCGAGCAGCACCGCCTGGCGCGGCTGACGCGGCATGGCGAATTGGTGCTGCAACGCCTGGCGCCGACAATAAAGATGGGCCGCGCAGAGGTGACGCTGCCGCCGGGCTCGTTCCTGCAGGCGACCGTCGCGGGCGAAGAGACGCTGGCAGCGCTCGTCGCGGAACGCATCGGCAAGGCCAAGGAGGTTCTCGACCTCTTCTGCGGCGTCGGGCCGTTCGCCTTGCGGCTCGCCGAAAAAGCGCGCGTCACCGCCTATGACAACGACGCCGGCGCTGTCGCAGCGCTGGCAAAAGCCGCGCGCACGCCGGGCCTGAAGCCGATCAAGGCCGAGCCGCGCGATCTGTTCCGCCGCCCCCTGGTGCCGCCGGAGCTGCGCGACTTCGACGCCGTGGTATTCGACCCGCCGCGCCAGGGCGCGCAGGCGCAGGCGCTGAAGCTCGCCGCGAGCAAGGTACCCGTCGTGGTCGCGGTGTCCTGCAACGTCGCAACCTTTGCCCGCGACGCGCGGCTGCTGATCGACGGCGGTTACAAGATCGACGCCGTAGTGCCGGTCGATCAGTTCCGGCACACGCCACATGTGGAGCTGGTGGCGCGGTTTAGCCGGTGACGTTGCACGCGCCCGCTCACCCTCGTCCGGGCCGCTATGCTGACGGCTCGAATTGCGGCTGCCATCGCAACAAATAGGACTGCAGCGAGCGCACCGCGATCGCCAGCAGGATGCCGACGAACATCATGACGAAGATCGCGACCATCATCTCGCTGGCATTGGCGCGCGCCTCCGCTTCGATGATGAGCTTGCCGAGGCCGCGCTCGGCGCCGATGAACTCGCCGACGATGACACCGATCAGCGCGAAGGACACCGCCGGCAAAAGCGAAGCGAACACCCAGGCAAGCGCGGACGGGATCACGACGGTACGCAGCACGGTGAATTCGCTGGCGCCGAGCAGACGGGCGGCCGCGATCTGGTCGCGGTCGACCGCCCGCGTTCCCTCGAACGTGTTGAAGAACACCACGAAGAACACGACGAGCCAGGCGGTCGCGATCTTGGAGAGGTCGCCGAGGCCGAAGATCAGGATGACGAGCGGCACCAGCGCAATGCGCGGTATCGAGTTGAGCGCCACGATGTAGGGCCCGAACACGCGGGCAAGGAAATCCGAACGTCCGAGAATCAGGCCGGCCGCGATGCCGCTCGCTGAGCCGAACAGAAAGCCCCACCAGGTATTCTTCAGCGTGACGAGCGTGGCGAGCCACAGATTGTTGTCGTTGCCCCTGATGCAGGCGGCAAAGCCGCCGGCGTCAGAGAAGCAGCCGAGCCGCAGAAAGCTCTGCCAGATCAGCGACGGCTTGGCGACGAAATAGGGATCGAGGATTTTGGGCACGTAAGCCCTCGGCAGCAGCGCCTTGCTCCATTCAAAGCCCCACTGCCAGATGACGAGCACGGCTGCGAGAATGGCCAATTGCCAGAACAGGATTACGGTGCGGCTGTTGGACATGGTCAATCGGCCCTGGTGCGGCGGAATTCTTCGCCGAGGGAGTGCCAGATGTGAGAATAGAGACGGCCGAATTCGGCGCTCTCGCGCACGGAAACGGGATCGCGCGGCCGCGGGATGGCGACGTCGAAGTCTTCCTTGAGACGCCCGGGCCGCGCCGAAAGCAGGATGATGCGGCTCGCCAGCGTCAAGGCCTCGCCGAGATCGTGCGTGACGAACAGCACGGTCTGCCGCTCGCGCTCCCAGATCTCCAGCAGCGTCTTGTGCATCTCCAGCTTGGTGTGGGTGTCGAGCGCGCCGAACGGCTCGTCCATCAGCAGGATCTCAGGCTCCAAAATCAGCGTGCGCATCAAGGCGACGCGCTGGCGCATGCCGCCGGACAGCATGCGTGGAAAGCTCTGCGCAAAGCCCGAGAGCCCCGCCTTCTCGACCGCCGCAGCGACGCGCCCGGCGCGCTCGGCCTTCGGCAATCCCGCGATCTCCAGCCCATAGCCGATGTTCTGCTCCACGGTTCGCCAGGGAAACAGAGTATCGCGCTGGAAGACATAACCGACCCTGGGGTTGACCTTGCCGGTCTCGACGGTGTCCTGATCGATCAGGATACGTCCGCCCGAGCGCGGCAACAGCCCCGCCACCATGTTGAGAATGGTGCTCTTGCCGCAGCCGGACGGGCCGAGCAGCGCGACGAACTCGCCCTGCTTGACCTCGAAGGAGACGTCATCCACTGCCACGAACTCGTGGCCGGACGCGTTGAAGCGCTTGGCAAGTCCCTGCACGGCGATGCGGGTGCGTGCCGCTGTCGCTTCATCCTCGTCGCGCGCGAGCGCAAGACCCTGGCCCGGCGCGGCGATCATTTGTACTTCGCCCTGGCTGCCTGGAGGAAGCTCATGTCGACGACATCCTCGTATTTGGTCTCGGGAATATCCGTGCCCTTGCGGTACCAGGGCTTGGCGCCGCGTTCGAACGCGGGCTTGTCGATGACACCGTCATAGGCCCAGGTCGACTTGTCGAAACCGAGCTCGGCGCTGACCGCATCGGGGTCGATGCCCGAGAAATACTTCGGCGTGACCAGCGCCTGCACCTCCGCGAGCGGCGCAGCTTTCACGAAGGCCATGGCGCGGTAGATCGCATTGACATAGGCCTGCACCAACGCCTTGTCCTGCTCGACCGTGTCCTGGAGCGTGTAGATCACGAGCACGGGCAGCGCGCCGCCGAAATCCTTCTCGAACACGCCCGGCTTGGACGTGTCGTAGATCGTCCTGCCAAAGCCCTTCTTTTCGACCTCGACGATCCAGCTCGGCGGCGCCATGATGGCGTCGAACTGCTTGGTCTGGAGCGAGGGGAACATCGTGTTGGGTCCCCCGCCCGCGACCCAGTTCATCCTATCACCGAGCCCGCGCGCCTCGAACACATAGGTGCCGAACACCCAGGTGCCGGAGCCGATGGCGGTGGCGGCAACGATCGGCTTGGCACCGTCAGGCCGCTTGTAGTCGGCAAGCTTCTCGACCGAATTGATCCCGCTGTCGTAGAGGTCCTGCCGGACCATGATGTTGGCGTAGGAGCACACCATCTCGGTGGCGAGCAGGATCTTGCAGGGCTTACCGCGGGCGCCGAGCTGGAGCGGGTGGCTGGCATCGCCGTGCGCGAACAGTGCCTGCCCCGCCGCCAGCGTCTGGCGTCCGAACGTCCCGGCATTGCCGGTGACGAGCTTTGAATCGAGCCCCTCGTCCTTGAAGTACCCCTTCAGCTCCGCAATCATGCCGATGGCGTAGACAGGCGACACCGGTCCGAAGGCGAGCGAGACCTGCTTGCTTTGCGCAAGCAATCGTCCCGGCAACAGCGATGCTCCGCCCAATGCGGAGCCCGCGATCAGCGCCTGGCGCCTGGTAATGCTCATATGCTCCTCCTCCCTTGTTTCTTGTCCGATACGCCGATCGGTCAGGACGGCGCGACCTTGATCGTCCCTGCCTGTCGCAGCGTGTCGATCTCGTCCGGAGACATGCCGATCTCGCTCAGTATCTCGCTGCTATGCTCGCCGATCCCAGGGGGATCATAGCGGTTGGGCAGCCGCCTTCCGTCCATGGAAATCGGCAACAACGGCGTCTTGGCCTCGTTACCGTCGGGCAGCCGAATGGCGGTCAGGCCGCCGGACTGGTTGAGATGCGGATCATCGAAGAGATCGCCGGGCTTGTTGACCGGCGCATAGGGAAGATCGAGCTGCTCGAGGCGCGCGGCAAGATCGGCCTTGTCCCACTGCTTGAAGATCTTCGCGATCTCGGGGATCAGCCAGCCGCGATGATCGACGCGGTCGTTGCTCGTTGCAAAGCGCGGATCAACGAGCCAGGCTTCACGATCGAAGGCGCGGCAGAACGCCTCCCATTGCTCTTCACCGACGATGGTGACGAACAGCTTCGAGCCGTCCCTGGTGTCGAAGAGATCGTAGACCGGCCATGGGCTGTCCTTGATCGAATACGGGATCGACGGCTGGCCGCTGACCACTTCGCACATCATGGCCTGCGCCATCAGGAACACGTTGTTCTCGTACAGCGCGCTCTGGATGTAGCGCCCCCGGCCGGTCCGCTGCCGCTCGGCCAGCGCAGCCTGGATCGCGATCACGCCGAACATGCCGCCCATGACATCGTTGACCGAGGCCCCGGCACGCATCGGGCGGTCGGGCAGGCCGGTCATGTAGGCAAGGCCCCCCATCATCTGCACCACCTCGTCGAGCGCGAGGCGGTTCTCATAGGGTCCAGGCAGATACCCCTTGAGCGAGCAATAGATCAGGCGCGGCGCGAAGGCCGCGACGCTCTCGTAGTCGAGGCCGATCCGCTTCAACAAGCCCGGCCTGAAATTTTCGATCATGACGTCGCTGCTCTCGATCAGCCTGCGTGCGACGTCCTGGCCTTCCGCGGTCGACGTATCCAGCGCGATGCTGCGCTTGTTGCGGCTGTAGGTGGCGAAGAAACCGGCGGCTGGGCCCTTGAAAGTGCGGGTGCGGTCGCCCTTGGGCGGCTCGACCTTGATCACGTCGGCACCGAGATCGGCGAGGATCAAGCCGCAGCTCGGCCCCATCACCATCTGACTGAACTCGATGACACGAATGCCGGCGAGCGGGCGAAGCTCCGATGCCGTCTCACGCGCAACCGGCGTCATGCCGCGCTCCGCAGGACTTTGGGAATGCCGGCCTCGTGCAGATGCCCCGTCAAGTGTTTTGCCGGGATATGGCGGGCGAGAATCTCGCGCGTCTGCATCAGACGGTCGAGGTCGATGCCAGTGGAGAGGCCCATGCGCTCCAGCATGAACACGAGGTCCTCGGTGACGATGTTGCCGCGCGCACCGGGGGCAAAGGGGCAGCCACCGAGGCCTGACACGGCGGCGTCGAAGCGGCGAATGCCGGCTTCGAGACCGGCCACGGCGTTGGCAAGGCCGGCGCCGAGCGTATCGTGCAGATGCAGCCGCAACGTCATTTGCGGCCCGACCTCGCGTCGTACGGCTGCAACGATCTGGCCGATCAGCTTTGGGGTGGCGTAACCAACGGTGTCGGCAAGCCCGATCTCGTCGGCACGGGCCTCGGCAAAGGCGCGCGCCACCCGGCACACCGCCGCTTCACTGACCTCGCCTTCGAGCGAGCAGCCGAAGGAGGTGGATATCGCGCCCATCAGTTGCAGACGCTGCCCCACGGG
The DNA here is from genome assembly GCF_028128835.1 of Bradyrhizobium sp. CCBAU 65884. Lineage (NCBI taxonomy): Bacteria > Pseudomonadati > Pseudomonadota > Alphaproteobacteria > Hyphomicrobiales > Nitrobacteraceae > Bradyrhizobium > Bradyrhizobium sp. CCBAU 65884. The sequence goes on from NZ_LBJU01000118.1 coordinate 49,038, forward strand.
CCGGGCGTCGATCGCGGCGCGAACCGCGCGAAATCCCTCGATCTGCTCATCGACAGTCCGGCGCACATTGGCCTGGTTGTGCGTCTCGCTCGCCGAGATGACGAAATAGATGGCGTCGACACCGGCGGCGATGGCACGCTCGGCGCCCTTCACGTTCGGCACCAGAGCACCGATGGTTGCCGACCTGTGCGTGAGCGCGTGCGCCATCACCGTATCGACATCGGCGAATTGCGGCACGACCTTTGGCGGCACGAACGAGCCGGCATCGATCTCGCGCACGCCGGCAGCAGCGATCGTGTCGATCAAGGCGCATTTGGCTTCGGTCGGAACGAAGATGTCGAGATTCTGCAGACCATCGCGGGGAGCGACCTCGCAAATATGGACATCCGGCGCGCGTGCCATCGGGCTCTCCCTCGGTCGATTGTATATTGTTGCATAAAAGAACAATCCATGGGACAGTCTGTCAAGCCCTAAACTTTGCGTGCACTGCAATGACTGCATCCGACAGTTCCCGACAGCGCGGCACCCGAACCGACGGTTCCGAACGCGCCGAGCACCTCGCCGGCCTCATCATGGCGTTCGCCCGGCGCGAAGGCATGAAGGCCGGCGACCGCTTGATCGAACAAAGGCTTGCCGACGCGCTGGACCTTTCACGCGCGCCGATCCGGCTCGGCCTCAAGGCTCTGGAGGCCGCGGGGTTGGCGCGCGGCGAGCCGCATCGCGGCTTTGTGCTGGCCAAGAATCCCACCAGCGGCGCAGCCCAACCGGCGCTCGCCGCTGTCAGGCGCAACGAGCAGGTTTATGCGTCCGTCGCAGGCGACGTGCTCGCGAGCCGGCTGCCGACCGACGTTACCGAGGCGGAGCTGATGCGCCGCTATGACGTCACGCGGGCCGAGCTGCAGCGGCTGCTGGACCGGATCGCTGCCGAGGGCTGGATCGCACGCCTGCCGGGCTATGGCTGGCGTTTCGCAGAGACGGTCTCGAGTCCCGAATCTCAAGCACAGGCCAAGGCGTTTCGTGCGGTGATCGAGCCGGCGGCAATCGCGCAGCCGGGTTTTGCCCTGCCGCAGGAAGTGATCGTACGTCTGCGCGAGCGCCAGCAGCGCGTCTTCGAAGGCGAGCTCGAGAAGATGACGATCGGCGAGATCTTTCACTCCGGCTGCGAATTCCACGAAGACATCATCCGCGGCGCCGGCAATCCCTTTTTTCTCGAAGCGCTCAGGCGCCTGAACTCGATCAGACGCCTGTTCGCCTATCGCAGCTTTGCCGACCGCGACGGCATGCGGCGTCACGTGCGCGAGCATCTGCGCCTGCTCGACATTCTGGAAACCGGGCGTTATGCCGAAGCGGCGGAACTGATGGCCAAGCACCTGCAACGGCCGCTGGTGGCGGGCTTGTCGTGATGCTCAAGCCAGGATTCCCTGGACCCGCCATCCGATCTTGATTCCGCTCAATCGTTCTGGCGCCCGTTGGTGCTAGAGGCGTGCTGTGCAAGGGCATGGAGCGGACGTTTGTGGTTGACCGGCGACAGTTCATCGGGGCCGCGCTCGGGTTGCCCGCGGCTGCGATCGGCGGCTTCCCTGCCGCAGGGGCAACGATGACCTATGACGAGGCAGTGACGACGTCTCGGGCTCCGCTGCAGGCCGTGCCGAGGGATCGCGAGCTCGTGCGCTTTGCCACCCTCGCCGCCAACAGCCACAACACCCAGCCGTGGATCTTCTCCGCTCGCGGCAACGAGATCGCGATTGCACCGGACTTCACGCGCCGCTGCCCGGCCGTCGATCCGGACGATCATCACCTCTTCGTCAGTCTCGGCTGCGCCGCCGAAAACCTCATCCTCGCCGCATCCACGCTGGGCTGGCGCGCCGATCCCGTCATTGAGGGCGACCGGATCGTCATCGCGCTCGAAGAAGCGCCGCCCGCCGCATCAGCGTTGGCGGCCGCGATTCCGGTCAGGCAATGCACCCGCGCGACGTTCGACGGCAGGCCGGCCGCAACCGAGACCTTGCGCCAGCTCGAAAGCGCCTGCCGCGAACCTGATGTCGCGGCCATCCTGATGACCGAGCGTGTCGCGATCGCCGGGGTCACCGACTATGTGCTCGAAGGCAACTCCGTGCAAATGCGCGACAAGGCCTTCATGCGCGAGCTCGTGAGCTGGATTCGCTTCAACGAGACGGAGGCGCTCGCGACCATGGACGGGTTGTTCTCGCCCGCCTCGGGAAACCCGTCTCTGCCGTCATGGCTGGCACGGCCGCTGCTGAAGTTCTTCTTCACGGAGCGCGGCGAAAACAAGAAGTACCGGGAACAGCTCGCCAGCTCTGCGGGCGTCGTCGTGCTCGCGGCCGATCGCAGCGACACATCGCACTGGATTGCGGTCGGCCGCGCCTGCCAGCGCTTCGGCTTGCAGGCAACCGCGCTCGGGCTCAAATATTCCTTCGTCAACCAGCCGGTCGAGGTGGCGGCGCTTAGGCCGCAATTCGCGGCCTCAATCGGACTGGGCGCTCGGCGTCCCGATATCGTGATGCGTTTCGGGTACGGCCCAAACCTGCCGAAATCGCAGCGGCGTCCGCCGGAGCTGGTGATGCAATCCTAACGCCTGCGATCCTAACGCCGAAGGCCGCCCAGGACCGGCGACTCGCCGGGCAGCATGTTCGATCTGATATCGCTGTCCATGCGACCCGAGTCCTGCTGGATGAAACCGGCGCCGAACGACAGACTGAGGTTGGAGGTCGGTTTGAACTCGACGCCCGCAAATGCGCTGGTGCCGGGTACCGCGCCCGACGTCAGCGGCGCCACCGAGCTGCCGATGCCATTGCCATATTTCAACGTCTCGAAGCCGGCAAAGAACGTCACGGGCAAGCCGCCAGCTGTCTTGGTGGTGTAGCCGAACTGCGTGCTGTCATAGGAGAGCGCGCTGAAATTGCCGGCAAGTCCGCTCTGACTAAGCCCGGTCTGACTGAGCCCGCTCCAATTGAGGTTGCCGCGCTGGTTGCCGACGAAGAAGCCATTCGCAAAATTAGTGCGCCCGCCTGCGTCACCGGCATTGAAGCTTGGAAAATTGCCGTAAGGATCCGAGCTCTGGCCATCGCTGCCGCCAAAGCCAAACGGTCCGCCCGGTATGACATACCTCAGCGGTGCAACTTGCGCATCAACGGAGGTGCCGCCGAGCCAGAGCACGGCGAAGATGGCTGCAAGACCGCATGAAGTTGCAAGGCGGGACATTCAAGTAACCTTCGAAAACCTCGCAAATCATACCCTCCGGCGATGAGGAATGCCAGCGAGCCTGCGCCGGCATCGCCTCAGCCGGGTTCCGGGATACCCATGCCGAAGGTGAGCTGATTGCCATCAGCATCAACGATGTCGAAATCGCGCATGCCGTAATCGCGATCCTCCGGCTGGTTGATGGGCCTGGCGCCACGGCCGGACAATTCGGCATAGAGCTGGTCGACGTCGCGGACGAAAATGCAGAGGCCGCCCTGCCCGGGCAATCGTTTCGTCCTGGCCGCTGCAAGCAGATGCAGAGCGACAACGTCGCGGCAGAGGCAGGCATAGGACAAGGGCGCACCATATTCGAAGGTGACCTCGAACCCGAGTACGTCGCGGTAATAGGCGAGGCTCGCGGCGATGTCGGAGACGACGAAAACGGTGGCGGAGCCGGCCATCATGGGATGTTCGTCGGTCATCTGTCCTCTCCAAGTCGCGAGCAATCTCCCGCACGCAGCCTAGCATGCGCGCTCGAGGTCTTGCACGGGTCGCGCCGCAACGTAAGCTGGTCATGAAGCGGGCCCTCTTGCCGCTGACGATCCCGCATCTGACGGAACGGACTGACGATGTCTGGCGGCTGATCGGCGATGGCGCCCTTGCGGCCGCCCGCGAAGTCTTGCGCAAGATCGAGCGGCAGTTGAAGGCGCTGCCCCAATGAAGCATGGAGAACTCGGTGACCTCTGACAATCCCGTCGCGTACGAATGCGTTGGCAACATCGCCCGCATCACGCTGCGCCGCTCGCCCGTCAATGCGCTGAGCCTCGAGATGATCCGCGCAGTTGTTGCCGCCTTCCGCCGCGCTGCGGACGACGACGGCGCACGCGTGGTCGTGCTGGCGAGCGCAATTGCAAAACGTTTTTCGGCGGGCCTCGACCTCGACATCCTGCTTGGCAGATCCGGCGCCGAGATCCGGGAATTCCTCCAGGCGCTCTATATCGACCTTTACGATGCCCAGTACGGGCTCGGAAAGCCCTCGATCGCCGCGGTCGGCGGTGCGGCGCGGGGCGGCGGCATGACCATGGCGGTGTCCTGCGACGTGGTGCTGGCAGCCGAGAGCGCGACGTTCGGCTATCCCGAGATCGACGTCGGCGTCATTCCCGCGATCCACTACGCGCATCTGCCGCGCATCGTCGGACGACACCGCGCCTTCGAGCTGCTGTTCACCGGCCGGGTCTTCGGCGCCATGGAAGCACGCGAGTTCGGCGTGGTGAATCGCGTCATCGCGGATGCGGAGCTCGAGGCCGAGGTCGCGAAGCTCGCTGCGCAGTTCACCGGCAAATCAGCCGCGGTGCTGCGCATGGGCCGCGCGGCCTTCATGCGCCAGATCGATCTCGACTATCGCCGCAGCATTGCAAGCGCCGTGGACGATTTCTGCATCGTCGCGACGTCGGATGAGGCGCAGGAGGGCTTGAGGGCGTTCGTGGAGAAGCGGACGCCGAAATGGTGAGGACAGCAGGCCCGGCGCGTGTTCGGGGCGCCTCGCGTTCAGGCGGTCCTGTCGACGGAGGACGACGTGTCGGCCGGCGGATATTTCGTCACCGGCACCATGAAGGATTTCGTGCCGACCTGGTAGATGACCTTGCCGTTCTGCCCGTCATCGGTCGCGATCTGCGTCTGCCCGAACATGATGACGTTCTTGTAGACGTAGCCGGTGCCCTGGCGCGTGACGCCGTCGGTGGTGACGCTGACCTGCGCTTCCTTGCCATTGACCGCGAGCACCTTGAAGCTCGCGCTCTTGCCGTTGGCGCTGGAATAGCCGCCCCAGCTTCCCATGAGGCGGCTGTCGGAAGCCGGCGGGGCCTGCTTCTCGAGATTCGCGGTCTGCTTGCCGGCGCCCCCGAAGGAGAACAGCATCACCATGTTCTTGCCGTCCTTGGTGCCGACCGTGACCCCGCCAAAAGTGATAAGTGTGCCCTGAACCTCGGCAAAGCCGCGCTCGGTGTGCCCGTTATGGGTGTACTCGACCTGGGCCCGGGCGCCGCGGATGTTCACGACCTTGAAGCCGACGGGCTGGTTGTTGCCCACCCAATTGCCCTTCCAGTCGCCGACCAGAGCACTCTGGTGATACAGCCGCTCGTTGGCGGGCGAAATCTGGTTGGTGCTCGATGTAACGGTGGCCATTGGACTGCTCGGAGACAGGTCTGACAAACCCGCTTTCGTTAGCCCCAGCAATGTCAGGATGCCGGCTGGAAACGGACAGAAACCACGCGATTAGGGACACGCGCCGGTTAACGATCGATTAATTTCAACTGCCGGGTGCGGTGGGGCAAATGATCTCATCTTCGGTAGGCGCGGGCATCGTCCGGACAACCCGAGTTCTAGAAGGCGAGCCTCAACCCGCCGCGCCCGCCATAAACCACACTCGAGTCCGACGCCTTCAGGTAGTCGCCAGAGACGAAGAAGCTGGCCGCGCCTCGGCTGAGCTCGAAGCCGCCTCCGCCCAGAACACCCCAGATCGTGTCGGCGCCCGGCGTTGCGAACGGAATGGCCTGGCCGAGCAGCGTGGCGTTCACCGCCGCACCGCCTATCCGTTGCGCGCCGAGCACGCCAACGCGGAGGCTCCCGGTGATCACCGCAAAGTCGGCGCTACGGATCGTTCCCGATAATTTCAGCTCAGCGCGCTCCTCGAGCTCCGACAGCCGGCGTCCGCCCACCGTCAGACTCGCCGTCGAAGCGCTCTCGTTGTAGCCGCCGAGGTTGCCGGCGAGATAGCGGATGCGTCCCACCGGGGTCAGCCGCCACGTCGTGCCGCCCATCTCGCCCAGCTCGATGTGACGCCCGAGACCGAGTTCGGGGATCGCGTACAAGCCGGCGTAGTCGCCCAGGGCAGTCTCGATCCCGGTCGGCGCCAGATTGTTGCTGACCACGCGGGAGCTATGTCCTGACAAGCGGCCGAGCTGGATCATCATGTCGAGGAAGGTGTCGCCGAACGTGCCGCGGGCGAAGGCGCCGCCGAACGCGACATCCGAGCTGACGCCGTTGAGATTGAGATCCTCCGTGCTCCGCATGGCGCCCGCGCCGACGAACGCGCCGAGACGAAAGAACGGATTGGCCTGCCAGTCTCCGCCGATGAAACCGCCCTGGAAGCGATTGACGGTGTGGAGCAGCGGGCCTGTTGCCGATTGATCTCGCTCGCCGGCGAAGCCGCGCGCCCACATGCTCACTCCGCCGCCATAGACGGCCGTCGGCCCCTGCGGCGTCATCACCGCGGCGAAGGCCTCGCGCGCGCCCTGCGCCGGTCTGACCGCCGTGGCGTAGCTCATCGCCGGTCTCGCAGCGGGCGGAGGCGGCTCCGCCAGCGGCAGCGCCGACGTCACCGCCGCGGAGAACGCCAGGATGTTGCGGTTGGTCGCCGCGAAAGGCGTGGGATCGACCGTGACGACCCGCGATCCTTGCACGATGTAAGGCCCCGCCGAAGTGACGGTCACGCCCGCGAGCGAGTTGAAAGTGTAATTGAAGTTGCCACCGCGGAAATCCACCCGATCGGCGCCGCCGCCGAGATCGATGCGGCCGATGATCCGGGAGCCGGCGAACGAAGTGAGCGTATCGGCCGCAGAACTTAAGGAAATCGCCAGGCTGCTGATATTCGCCGCCGCTATCAGGCCGGCATTGCTGATATCGGCCCTCAACGCATAGATCGCCGAAGCGCCGGGATCGCTGACCGACACCGTGCCGGTGTTGAAGAGCGTGAGATCGACGGTTGTGATCGCAATGCCCCGCCCCGCGATCGTGCCGGAATTGTTGATCGCGGCGATCCCGGCATCGATCGCAACCGAGTTGGAGAGGATCGCGCCGGAATTGTCGATAGTCGCCGAGCTCACCGAAACGGCGGAGACGCTTCCCGAGACGGTGCCGCCATTGACGAGCTTGACGCCAGAAAACGAAGCGATGCCGTAGGAGCCGCCGGAAATGCTGCCGCTGTTGGTGATGTCGCCGGCCCCGACGAGGTTGATGGCCCGCAAATTCCCGACGATCGAGCCGGAATTGACGATGGTCGCGCTCGCGGCACTGAGGCCGTCGGAATTGCCGCGCACCAAGCCTGAATTCGTCAGCTTCAGGCTGCCGCTGAGATCGATGCCGGGGCCGCCGGTGGCGGTGATGGAGCCGGAGTTGGCGATGGTGGCCGTGGCGCCGTGAACACCTGACGTCACGCCGCTGATCGATCCGGAATTGGCCAGGGTGAGGGCAGTAACATCGATCGCCGCCGCGGTGGCCGCGGCGATCGAGCCCGAATTGGTGATGGCGGCGGTCGGTGCGAAGATCGCCGTCGTCTGCCCGCTGATCACGCCGGAATTGACCAGCGCGAGGTTGACGAATGCATCGATGGCGGTGCCGCCGGTGCCGCTGATCGTGCCCGAATTGACGATGTTGCCAACGTTGGTGAAGATGCCGAACTGGCCCGAAACGCTGCCGGAATTGTCGAGGTTCAAGGTGAAGCCGGAGGTCCCGATGCCGATGCTGGCGCCACTGATCGTGCCGCGATTGGCGATCGTTGCGCCCGCGGAATCGACGGCGGTGCCGCCGGACAGGATCGTGCCGCTATTGTCGATCGTCGCGCCGTTCACCGACAAGGCGGCATTGTCGCCATACACCAATCCGCGGTTCGCGAGCTTGACGGTGGAAAACGAGAGAATGCCGTAATTGCCGGAAATGTTGCCGCTGTTGGTGATGTCGCCAAAGCCGCTCAGGCTGATCGCCTGGCCGGACGTGCCGACGATCAAGCCGGAATTGGCAATGGTCGCAGTCGCCGCGCGGACACCGTTCTGGCTGCCTTGCACGGATCCCGAATTGGTCAACGTCAGGCTGCCGCTGAGATCGATGGCGGTGCCTCCGCTCGCGAAGATCAGGGCGGAATTGGTGATCGTGGCCGTGGCGCCGAGAACGCCGGACGTGACGCCGCTAACCGTGCCGCGATTCAGCAGGCTCCCGGTATTGAAGGTGATGCTCGCGGCACCCGCCGTGACCGTGGCGCCGGTGTCCACGGTGACATTCAGATTGGTGAAGCCGGCACCGCCGTAGCCGCCCGCCGTCGCGCCAGTGCAGACGGCCGACACATCGTTTCCGGCCGCGGGCGTGCATGCGGCTTCGGCCCGTGCCGTCAGCAGCATCGAGACGGAAGCGCAGGCGGCGGCGATCGCCACGCAGCGTGCTGCTACGGCGCCAATTTTCGAAGCCATGTGTGCTGGGAATGATGCGGCAATTGCGTGTGCGAGATGGGAAACGAAGAGAAACGAACACTCAACTCTTAGGTTGCTTTGCAACGGCCGGCAATTGAGTTGGAACCGGGTCGAACGCGGCTCGCCCGGGTTGTGGCTAATCCGCCACAAAGCCGACTGCGACGCTACCGTCATCGCGATCGTCGCCACGAGACGGCAGCGAGCATTGGCGACGTAGCACGCCGCTCAGCGCCCCCAGCGGTCCGACCAGATCTTCTCGCCGATCAGGCAGTTGACGCGCGGCTCCTTGTCGGCGACGGGCATCACGGGGCGCTCCGGCGTGCGGCCGGCGACCTCCATCAGCAGCTTGGTGCGGATCGCCTCCTTGAACTTGTCGCGGTCCTTGATCGTGATGACGAAGGAGCCCGGACCGCCGATGACGCAGTCCTCGTAGTAGAAATCGAGATTGTCGATATCCATGGTCGAATAGGACGGCTCCTTGACCATGATCGGCAGGCCGTTGATGACGACGCCCTTCTCCAGCGCGGCGTCGCGCGCCACCGTGACCGGACCGCCATTGTTGTTGGGGCCGTCGCCGGAAATGTCGATCACACGGCGCAGGCCCCGATAGGGATCCTCGTCGAACAGCGGCATCGCGAACGTGATCGCACCGGAGATCGAGGTGCGCGAGGCGCGCCGGATCGGCGTCTTCATGATCTCGGCGGCGACTGCATCCGCCGTCTCCGGGCCGTCGATCAGCCGCCAGGGAATGATGATCTTCTGGTCGCTCGAGGCGGCCCACTCGAAATAGGTCACCGCGATCCGGCCGTTCGGTCCGAGTTTCAGCGCCTGAAGAAATTCCTTCGACTGGATCGCCTGCGCATAGCCCTCGCGCTGGATCGCGAGTTCGTCCATGTCCATGGAGTAGGACACGTCGACCGCGAGGATCAGCTCGACGTCGACCGTCTGCGCGTCCCTGTCGGCCGCAAACCGCTGCGGCTGGTTCTTTGGCGGTTCAAATTTTGGTCCTGGTGCCGCGATGCCCGCGACGTCTCCTCCGGCAAACATGCCGGCAACCAGCACAGCCCCGATCGAGAACAGCAAACGCATCGCAGTCTCCCGTCGTATGACGCGATGGTGACATGCAATCGCCGAGCCGCAAAGGGCGAAGATCGCTTGCGCTTCACATTCGAGTTAGGAAGCTGCGGGTCGGGACTGTGCACGCCCTTGCGCGAAGCTGCCGCCGTGTTGCCGCGCTCGCGCCGATGGAACGCGCCAGATTGCTCGCATCATCGGGGCTCGCGTTGCGCAAAGCCGGAACGACGAGCCGCGGGAGAGAGCGCCCCACCTACTTGTCCGGCCCGATTTCCATGCTAGGTTGGCCATACAGATGGGGATGGAGTCCCCCGATAACCGCCCGCCGGTCGATGACCGTGGTGGGCTGATGACTCCTGCTTGAGGAGGGGCAAACTTTGGGCCTCTGCCTTCGGCGGGAGCATGGACAAACCCGCCGATGGCGGGTTTTTTGTTGTCTGGCGACGAAAGCCGGGAGAAGGCGAAGACGTGACGACGACGACACCGAATGCTGCACGTAGCGCCCTACCCAGGGGGATCTGGGTGCTCGGCTTCGTCTCGATGCTGATGGACATCTCCTCCGAGATGATCCACGCGCTCCTGCCGGTCTATCTCGTCACCGTGCTCGGCGCGTCCACGCTCACCGTCGGCTTCATCGAGGGCATCGCGGAGGCGACGGCCTCGATCACCAAGATCTTTTCCGGCGCATTGTCCGACTGGCTCGGCCGGCGCAAGCTGCTCGCAGCGCTCGGCTACGGGCTCGCGGCCTTCACCAAACCGCTGTTCCCGCTTGCCCCCAGCGTCGGATGGCTGGTGGCGGCGCGCTTCATCGACCGCGTCGGCAAGGGCATTCGCGGCGCGCCGCGCGATGCGCTGATCGCCGATATCGCGCCTCGCGGCCTGCGCGGGGCGAGCTTTGGCCTGCGGCAATCGCTCGACACCATCGGCGCCTTCGTCGGACCGCTCGTGGCGATTGGCCTGATGTGGTGGACCGCTGACGATTTTACCGCGGTGTTCTGGGTGGCGGTGCTGCCGGCCTTCTTGTCGTTCGGCTTGATCGCGTTCGCGGTGAGCGAGCCGGAGCCGGATCCGAGCCGGGAGCCTGCAGGGAATCCGCTCAATCTCGCCGCGATGCGGCAGCTCGGCACGGTTTATTGGCGCGTCGTGGCCGTCGGCGTCGTCTTCACCCTCGCGCGCTTCAGCGAGGCTTTTTTGATCCTGCGGGCACAGAATATCGGGCTCAATGCGATGTGGGTGCCGGCGGTGCTGGTGCTGATGAACATCGTCTACGCGCTGTCGGCCTATCCGGCCGGCGTGCTCTCGGACCGGATCAACCGGACCGGCCTGCTCGCGCTCGGGCTCGTCTTCCTCGCGTGTGCCGATCTTGCGCTGGCGCTGCTGCCGAGCCTTGGCGGACTCGCACTCGGCGTCGCGCTGTGGGGGCTGCATATGGGACTGACGCAAGGCCTGCTCTCGGCCCTCGTCGCCGACGCCGCGCCGCCCAGCCTGCGCGGCACCGCGTTCGGCTATTTCAACCTGTTCACCGGCCTTGCCTTGCTGGCCGCGAGCGTGATCGCCGGCGCGCTGTGGGACGCCTATGGTCCGGCAGGAACGTTCTTTGCGGGGCTCGGCTTCGCGCTGGTCTCGCTCGTGGGACTATTGGCCGTCGGCAACGGTCTGGCAGCGGAGGACAAATGAGGATGAGAGGTCGTTCGTCGTGCTGAGCGGAGCAATCGCGATCATGGTCGGCAGCGTGCTCGGCGGCTGCGCACGCTATTTCGTTTCCGGCGTGATCGCGCGGCGGCTGGGCGAGACGTTTCCGTGGGGCACCATGACCATCAACGTCACCGGTGCCTTCCTGATCGGCATTTTCGGCGCGCTGGCGACCCATCCCGGCTCGGCCTTCGCCGCGCCCAATCCGTGGCTGTTCGCGGTGACGGGATTTCTCGGCTGCTACACCACGGTGTCCTCGTTCAGCCTGCAGACGCTGACGCTCGTGCGGAGCGGCGAACCGATGCATGCGCTCGGCAATGTCGTGTTCTCGGTCGGGCTCTGCCTTGCCGCCGTCAGCTGCGGTTTCCTCCTTGCGGACGGTCTGGGAGGCTAACGCGATGGCATTTGTCGAAGCGTTGGCCAGGCCGCGGCTTCACCTCGCCCCGCTTGCGGGGAGAGGTCGGAATCTGCGTGAAACGCAGATTCCGGGTGAGGGGGACTCTCCGCGAGTCCAACTGCCACCTCCCTCGTGGAGAGCCCCCCTCACCCCGACCCTCTCCCCGCGCGCGGGGAGAGGGAGAAGGGCTAGAGGCCGATGAACTCTCCCGCCGAGCGCTGGCGCACTGCGATGCTTTACGGCTGGGTTGCCGCCGGCAGCATCGTCGGCGGGCTGACGCGCTATCTCGTCGGGCTCGCGCTCGACACCGGGCCGGGCTTTCCCTTGGCGACGCTGTTCATCAACGCAACGGGCTCGCTGATCATCGGCTTCTACGCGACGTTGACCGGCCCCGACGGCCGTCTGCTGGCGCGGCCCGAGCACCGGCAATTCGTCATGACCGGGTTCTGCGGCGGCTACACCACCTTTTCGACCTTCAGCCTGGAGACCTTCCGCCTGTTCCACGGCGGCATGAGATACACCGCGCTCGCCTATATCGCGGCGTCGGTGATCTGCTGGCTGGTGTCGGTGTGGGCAGGCCATATGATGGCGAGCCGGTACAACCGCTTGACGAGGAACTGACCATGCAAATCCCCAATCAGGCAGTTTCGCTCCGGATCTTCATCGGCGAGAGCGACCATTTCGACGGCAAGCCGCTTTATGAAGCGATCGTGACGACCGCGCGCGAGCGGCACCTTGCCGGCGCCACCGTGCTGCGCGGCCCCATGGGCTTCGGCAAGTCGAGCCGGCTGCACACCTCGAAGATCCTGCGGCTGTCGGAAGACCTTCCGCTCTTGATCGAGATCGTCGACAGCGAGGACAACATCAACGCATTCCTGCCCATCCTGGATGGCATGATGTCGAGCGGGCTGATCACCTTGGAGAAGGTGCAGGTCCTGCAATATGGTGCGAAGGCCGCAGGCTGATCGCTCCGGCGGGGAACCCGAGCCCGCCGTGTCCGGGAGGCGGAATGAACAACACTGTCACCAAGCCGAAGACGCGGACCAGGACCAAGGTCGAGCGGCCGAAGCTGCACAAGGTCATCCTGATCAACGACGACTACACGCCGCGCGAATTCGTCACCATGATCCTGAAGGCCGAATTCCGCATGACCGAGGATCAGGCCTACAAGGTGATGATCACTGCCCACAAGCTCGGCGCCTGCGTCGTCGCCGTGTTCACCAGGGACGTCGCCGAGACCAAGGCCACCCGCGCCACCCACGCCGGCCGCGCCAAGGGCTATCCGCTGCTGTTCACGACGGAGCCGGAGGAGTAGCGGCGCTATCTGCCCGCTTCGGGTCAATTTTAGCGATCCGCGCTACCGCAGGTTCAATCTCCTGTGTCACCACAACGCGATGACAGTCGCACTGCGCAAACAGCTCGCGCTCGAGCCCGCCCGCCCCGAAACCTCGTTCGGTCCGTTCAAGCTCCTGCATGCCCTGCCCTGGCTGATCCTGGCGGCTGCAATGCGGGTGATCGCGTTCGGCGGCGGCGCCGTGGCACTGCCGGCCATCATCGTTTCCGACATTTCGGTGCTGCTGGCGTTCTTTGCGACGGCACGACAATCGATCGAGGCGGCCGGCGGCCAATCCTCGCTCGGCACGCTGACATTGGGCGACCAGTTCAAGCTCTCCTTCTCGATCCTGTGGCGGATCATGCTCGTGATGATCGCGGCGGCGCTCAGCGCCGCAGCGATCGGCTATGAGGCTTCGTATCATCTGATGGCAGGCCTCGACGGCATGGCATTCGACCAGTTCACCCATCCCGGTCGATTCTGGAGCGCATGGATCGCCGCACTCGTGCTGCTCATGATCGTCCGTGCCGAGCGCGACGACGGCAAGGTCGCCCTGTTTGCCGCCATCGGCGAATTCGCGCGGCGCGGACTGTGGCTCGGCGCCGCCGTCATCGTCCTCGGCAGCGTCAACGTCGCCCTCGCCTATGGACAGGAAACGGTGCGCAGCGCGATTTGGAATTTCTGGCAGACCTCGTCGGCGACCCAGTTCAGCAAGAACCTGATCTATTTCGTCTTCATCTTCAGCTTTGCCATGCTGCGGCTGTGGATCACTCTGACGATCCTGACGCTTGGGCTGAGGCAGTCGTATGTGCGCGCTGACTAGTTCCGCCGACGGTGCCGTCCGCTAGGCCATCACAACCGGTGTCTCCTCGCCGAGCCCGTACACGCGCTGCGCCTTGGAAAACCCCGCGATCGGAAACTCGCCGAGCTCGCGCCAGTCGTGGCGGCAGACATTGGCAAAACCTTCCGAGGCAACGACGGTCCGCCCCAGGCGGCCCGTGATCTTCTCGAGCCTTGCGGCAAGGTTCACGGCGGGACCAATGCAGGTGAAGTCGAGGCGGTTGCCGCCGCCGATATTGCCGTAGAGGATGTTGCCGACGTGCAGCGCGACGCCGAAGCGGAAGCGCTCGACGGCCTTGCCAACCGGAAAGGCCAGCGCCTCGACGCTGGCGCGGGACTCGCGCGCCGCTTCCAGCACGCGCGTGCAGACATGGGCGGCATCGCCGACATATTCGTCGATCGGGAACACAGCGAGCAGGCCGTCGCCCATGAATTTCAGCACTTCGCCGCCATGGCCGCGGATCGCAGTGACCTGACAGTCGAAATAGTGATTGAGGATCTCGACCACGGTCTCGGCCGGCAGCCGGTCCGACAGCGCGGTGAAGCCGCGCAGATCCGACAGCCAGATCGCGGCCTGCATGGTGTCATTGTGACCGCGGCGGATCTGGCCGCCGAGGATGCGCGCGCCGGCGCGGTTGCCGACATAGGTGTCGAGCAGCATCTCGGCGGTGCGGCGCAGGCTGATGATCTCGCTGACGCGCGCCAGCGGCGTCACGATGGAGCGGATCGCCGCGATGTGGTCGTCAGTGAAGCCGCCGGGATGCCGTGTCACCCAGCTCGTCGCGTGGACCGAGCCGTCGAGAAACGGCATCGGCACCGCGATGTAGTCGGTCGCTCCTTCGGCGCGCAGGTCGTCGAGGATCGGAAACCGCTTGTTGTCGGGATCGCCGATGCGCCCCCTGACTTCGATCCCCTGCTCGAACACGATGCGGAGCGGGCTCGCGGCGAATTCGGGCGTGTCGAGGATCTCGAAATCGACGGTGCCGATCTCGACCTCCTCGCCCTGCCGCCAGATGAAGTTGCGGCCGAAGATCTCCGGATGCAGCGTGCGGATGAAGATGCCGAACCGCCACAGCGGCAGGCCGGCGTCGACCAGATGCTCGCAGACGTCCGCGATCATCTCGGCCGGGGTGCCTGACGACCGCGCGCCGTCGATCAGCCAGTTGGTGATGCGCTGGAGCTCGGAGCTTTGCATGCCCGCATTTGCGGACGAAGTTGTAGCGCCGTCAAGCTGCGCGGTGGGCTAGTACCGCGGCATCAACGCCCCACCTGCCCGCGATCGCGCAAAAAGTGGTCGGCGAGCACGCAGGCCATCATGGCTTCGCCGACGGGGACGGCGCGGATGCCGACGCAGGGGTCGTGACGGCCCTTGGTGAAGATCTCGGTGTCGGCGCCCTTGCGGTCGACGGTGAGACGCGGCTGCAGGATCGAGGAGGTCGGCTTCACCGCGAAACGCACCACGATCGGCTGCCCCGTGGAGATGCCGCCCAAAACGCCGCCGGCATGGTTGGAGAGAAAGCGCGTGCCGTCATTGCCAGTGCGCATCTCGTCGGCATTCTCCTCGCCGGTGAGCTCGGCGGCGCCGAAACCGGCGCCGATCTCGACACCCTTCACCGCGTTGATGGTCATCATCGCGCCCGCCAGATCGGAATCGAGCTTGGCGTAGATCGGCGCGCCAAGGCCGGCCGGCACGCCTTCGGCGACCACCTCGATCACCGCGCCGATCGAGGAGCCGCTCTTGCGGATGCCGTCGAGATAGGTCTCGAAGAACGCGGCCTTGTCCTTGTCCGGGCAGAAGAACGGATTTCTTGCGATCTCGTCCCAGTCCCATTTGGCGCGGTCGATCTTGTGCGGCCCGATCTGCACCAGCGCCCCGCGCACCTTCACGTCGGGCAGCACCTTGCGCGCGATGGCACCGGCGGCAACGCGCGTCGCGGTCTCGCGCGCCGAGGAGCGGCCGCCGCCGCGATAATCGCGCAGGCCGTATTTGGCCTCATAGGTGAAGTCGGCGTGACCGGGCCGAAACTTGTCCTTGATCTCGGAATAGTCCTTGGAGCGCTGGTCGGTGTTCTCGATCAGGAGCCCGATCGGCGTGCCGGTCGTCACCTGCACGCCGGTCTCCGGATGCGCCATCACGCCGGAGAGGATCTTGACCTGGTCCGGCTCCTGGCGCTGGGTGGTGAAGCGCGACTGGCCCGGCCGGCGGCGATCGAGGTCCTGCTGGATGTCGGCCTCGGTGAGCGGGATCATGGGCGGACAGCCGTCGACCACGCAGCCGATTGCCACCCCATGGCTCTCGCCGAAAGTGGTGACGCGGAACATGTGGCCGAAGGTGTTGAAGGACATCGCTGCTCGCTGGCTCGGTTCCGGCGTGTGGTAACGCGCCCTCGATGGAGGGTCAAATGCGTACCACATTCGTCATGGCCGGGCTTGTCCCGGCCATCCACGTTCTAGCTGCCGCGAGCGCGAAAGTCCGTGGATGCCCGGGACAAGCCCGGGCATGACGGCGGAGATTGGGGCGGCACCGTTAGCTATGCTTCTCCAGCCGGCCGTCGCGGAACACGTAGACGGCGCCCTGCTCGATATAGAGCTCGGCGGCACTGACGGGGGTCTCCAGGCCGAGTGACACCATCAGGGCCCGGCAGGTCCCGCCATGGGCGACCGCGACGATGTCGGTCCGCAGCTGGTCGTACCAGGCGCGAACGCGGACCTGCACGTCGGCATAGGTCTCCCCGCCGTCGGGGCCGACCGTCCATTTGTCGGCGAGGCGTCTGGCATAGACGCCGGGATCCTTCGCCTCGCTCTCGGCCAACGTCAGACCTTCCCAGACGCCATAGCCGATCTCGCGCAGGCGATCGTCGAGCGCGTAATCCGCCACCGGCAGCTCTAACTTGGCGCGCGCGAGTTCCATGGTCTGGCGCGCACGGCCGAGCGGGCTCGACACATAGGGTAACGCCGCCTTGTCGCGGCCCTCGCGCTTGAACAGATCGGCGAGAATGCTGCCGGCCTGCACGGCCTGACCGCGTCCACGCGCGTTCAGCGGAACGTCCTTGGTGCCCTGAAGCCTCCCGAGCGCATTCCACTCGGTCTCACCATGGCGAAGGTAATAGATCGTGGGCACGGGCATTCCGGATTTGAGGCTAGTCCTTGCCGCCGAACGAGATGTCCGGCGCGTCCGGGCGCTTCATGCCGAGCACGTGATAGCCGGAATCGACGTGATGCACTTCGCCGGTGACGCCGCGCGAGAGGTCGGAGAGGAAATACAGCGCACTGCCGCCGACGTCCTCGGTCGACACGTTGCGCCGCATCGGCGCGTTGGCCTCGTTCCACTTCAGGATATAGCGGAAGTCGCCGATGCCGGACGCCGCGAGCGTCTTGATCGGACCTGCCGAGATCGCATTGACGCGGATGTTCTTCTCGCCGAGGTCGGCGGCGAGATAGCGCACGCTGGCCTCCAGCGCCGCCTTGGCGACGCCCATCACGTTGTAATGCGGCATCCACTTCTCGGCGCCGTAATAGCTGAGCGTGATCAGCGAGCCGCCGTCGGTCATCAGTTTCTCGGCGCGCTGCGCCACGGCCGTGAACGAGTAGCAGGAGATCAGCATCGACTTGGAGAAATTCTCCTGCGTGGTGTCGACGTAGCGGCCGTCGAGCTGCTCGCCATAGGCGATCGCGTGCACTAGGAAGTCGATCTTGCCCCACTTCTCCTTCAGCACCGCGAACGCGGCATCGATGGTCGCGGCATCCGTGACGTCGCAATGGCCGAGCACGAGACCACCGATCTCGGCGGCGAGCGGCTCGACGCGCTTCTTCAGCGCATCGCCCTGATAGGTAAAGGCGAGCTCGGCGCCGGCGGCGTGGCATGCCTTGGCGATGCCCCAGGCGATCGAGCGGTTGTTGGCAACGCCGAGGACCACTCCGCGCTTTCCTTGCATCAGACCCGAATTCTGCGCCATTTTTGAACGTCCCGTCGAACTCTTGGTGAGGTCTGGAGGTACACCAGCCCTCCCCTGCGGTACAGCCCTAATACGCCGCGTTAACGCTGTTTCGAGCGCCGGAATAGCCGTTCCGTTCGGGTGTTATGATCGCTATAGGCGCTCGCGCCTGATACCAGGACGTCAAGACCGCAATGAGTGCGTTTCGCCAGAGTGTGGAAGCCATGATCCCGGCGTTGCGCCGCTACGCCCGCGCGCTCACGCGCGACGCGGACGCGGCCGACGATCTGGTGCAGGACACGCTGGTGCGAGCACTGCGTTCGGAGCGATTGTTTCTCGGAGGCGACGTCAGGAGCTGGCTCTACACGATCCTGACCAACCTCAACAAGAACCGGCGGCGCTCGCTGGCGAGGCGGCCGCAGTTCATGCAGCTGACGGAGAACAACCCGGATGCCAGCGGCACCGAAGCCGAAGGGCGCGACATCGAGAGGGCGCTGGCGACGCTCGTCGAGGAGCAACGCTCGGTGTTGCTCCTGGTCATGCTGGAAGGCATGAGCTACCGCGAGGTCGCCGACATCCAGGGCGTGCCGATCGGCACCGTGATGTCGCGCCTCGCCCGCGCCCGCGCCCACGTCAAGGCCTCGCTGGAGGGCGAGCGACCGACGCTCAGGCGGGTGAAATGATGGCAGGGTTGATGCATCGCGTGTCATCCGCCAGCAGCATGAAGATGAGCTACGCGACGTCGAGCTTTGAACGACATTTAAGGCCACAGAGCCAGAGACGATTGATATGAACGACCGCAATATCCCAGTGACCGAGGACGAACTGCACGCCTATGTCGACGGCGAGCTGCCGGCCGAGCGCCGCGCCGACGTCGAGGCCTGGCTCGCCGCCCATCCTGAAGAGGCCGAGCGCGTGCAGTCCTGGCGCGCCATGGCGGAGATGCTGCACGCCCGCTACGATGCCGTCGCCCAGGAGCCGGTGCCGGCCCGGCTGGAGCTCGAGCGGCTGGAACGCCGCCCGCGGCAATGGCTCTATGGCGCCGCGGCGGCCGTGCTGGTCGCCTTCGTCGCCGGCGGCGCCGCCGGCTGGGTCGGGCATGGCGCCGCCAATGCCCCCTCCACCTTCCGGAGCTTTACGGCGGACGCGCTCGACGCCCACCGCCTCTATGTCGTGGAGGTCCGCCACCCCGTCGAGGTCGGCGGCAATGAGCGCGACCACCTGCAGGCCTGGCTGACCCGGCGCTGCGGCTGGACCGTGTTCGCGCCGAACCTGGAGGCGAGCGGGCTGAAGCTCGTCGGCGGCCGGCTGTTGCCGGGACCGAACGGTCCGGCCTCGTTCCTGATGTATGAGGGCGCCTCGGGCGAGCGCTACACGATCTACACCTCCAAGACCGAGAATGGTGCGACGCAAATGCGCTACGCCAAAACGGACAAGGACGGCGCGTTGTTCTGGGCCGAGCGCGGCGTCGGCTACGTCGTCAGCGGCGGCGGTGATCGCGACCGGCTGACCCGGGTGGCGCAGGCGGTGTATGATCAGGCCGAGAAAAACGGCACCTAGACAGCCGCTCGAGGGCGGTGCCTAGATTCCGTCATTGAAAATTTGGAATGAAGACATCGGCGCGTCTCATTATCGCACCGGATGATCACGCGAAAATGAGCAGCGTTCGATCCGCCGATCGACGCGGGCGGCCTCGATTGGGGTTTTTGGTACCGCGCTGGTCCCCCTCTCGAGGCCGCACCTTTTTATCGGCTGCCCCGCCGGGCAACCGACACGTCTCGAACGTCAGCGTCGAAGCGCGAGCCGCGCTTCAGGCGTATGTTGAGCATCATCCTTTTGAGAAGAGAATGCTCCGATCGTCGGGATGCCTCGGCTAGCGCCCTAGCCGAGCCCGCTACGTGGATTGTAGGGGTGTTGGTCCCGCCACTTCTCCATCAATGCTTCAAGCTCGGCGTCGTTCCCGTCCGGTAGCATAATCCTGATGGTGACGAAGAGATCCCCGGTTCCGCCAGATTTCGGCAATCCCTTACCTTTGAGGCGGAAGGTCCGGCCACTGGAGGTGTTTTTTGGAACCGAAAGCTCCACGGCATTGCCGAGGGTGGGCACGCGGACCTTAGCTCCGAGCACCGCCTCGTAGAGCGTCACCGGCAGATCGATCCGCAAGTCGGCACCCTCGACCTTGAAGTGGGCGTGCGGCGCGATGTTGATGGTGATCAGGAGATCGCCGGGCGGATGGCCCTGCGCGGACTCGCCCTGCCCCCGGAGCCGGATCTGCTGGCCCTCAGTGACGCCAGCCGGAATCTTGACGTTGAGCTCCTTGCCTGTCGGCAGCCGGACGCGCTTCTCGCCGCCCTTGACCGACTCTTCCAGCGAGACGGACATGGCGACATTCACGTCGAGATCGAGCCCGACGCCGCCGGTGTCGAATTCGAACTGCCCGGCGCCGCCGGCCCCAGGCCGGGCGCCGCGCATCCCGCCGCCGAACATGCTGTTGAGGATATCCTCGAACGCGCCGCCGCCCTGGCCGGGGCCGCCGCCGGAGCGGAACGTATAGCTTTCGAACCCGCCGGGGCCGGCGCGGCCGCGCGGCCCGCCACCGCCCGGAAAACCCTGGAAGCGCGGCTTGCCGTCGGCGTCGATCTCGCCCCGGTCGAACTGCTTGCGCTTGTCCTCGTCGCCGATGATCTCGTTCGCCGAGTTGATCTCGGAGAAGCGTTCGGCGGCCTTGGGGTCGTCCTTGTTGCTGTCGGGATGATGCTTCTTGGCAAGCTTGCGATAGGCGCTCTTGATCGCGGCAGCGCTGGCGCTCCGCGGCACCCCCAAGACCTCATAGGGGTCGCGCATCCGTCACGTCTCCTTCAAGAAATCGAATTGTTCAAAGGGCTCCCCGCCCCACCTGCAATCCATGTGGGGAGAGAGTGGCATTTTTGCAACTAGGGGCGCGCGCCGAATCCTAGCTCCGCCACGGCTTTAGCGTATGAATCTCCCAACGGCCACGGGTGCTTTGGCAGCCGGCGCCCTGGAGCCAGCTTTCGGTCGCCCCGTTGACGTAGCTCGCCAGGAAATCGCGGCATTTGCGGCCGTCCTCGGCGGCATAGGACTGCGCGATCGGCGTCACCGAACCGCGCGCGCCGGTCTCCGGATTCTCCCAATGCTGGCTGGAATCCCTGTCGCCCTTGCTGAGGACGTCGGAGGCGGCGTTGCGGGCGAAGGCGAGATCGGTCTCGGTCGGCGGGGCGTCCTTCGCCGGCCGCGCGATCGAACCGGTGAGGTCGCTGTCGTCGGCCTTGGCGTAGGCACTCTTGTCATTGCGGGAAAAGCTGCATCCTCCGGCACCGAGCCCGATGAGAATGATCGTCATGACAAAGCCGGACGGCCGGATCGCCGATAGGCCAACGCGTCCCCATGCCCTATATAGGGCGGAAGCGGACGACAACGCGTTTTGGGCCGCGGGACGCAACTCGGACTCCAGACATGACCGACACGACCTCGATGAAACACCAGACACCCTTAACATCCGGTGATTTCACCGCCGCCGACGAGCCATTTGCATTGTTCGAGGCCTGGCTGAACGAGGCGATCAAGAGCGAGCCGAACGATCCGAACGCCATGGCGCTCGCAACCGTCGACCCCGACGGCTTGCCTGACGTGCGCATGGTGCTGATGAAAGGCTTCGATACCGAGGGTTTTGTCTTCTACAGCCACATCGCCAGCCAGAAGGGTCGCGAACTCGCCGCAAATCCTAAGGCAGCGTTACTTTTTCACTGGAAGTCGCTGCGCCGTCAGGTCCGCATCCGCGGCAACGTGACGCCGGTGACCGAGGCCGAGGCCGACGCCTATTTCGCCACCCGACCCAAGCAGGCCCAGATCGGCGCCTGGGCGAGCAAGCAGTCGCAGGAGCTGGAAAGCCGCTTCGCCTTCGAGCAGGCGATCGCGAAAGTCGCGGCCAGATACGTCATCGGCGAAGTGCCGCGGCCGCCGGGCTGGAGCGGCTGGCGCATCACGCCCTCGCGGATCGAGTTCTGGCACGACCGCCCGTTCCGCTTGCACGACCGCATCGAATTTCGCCGTGACGCGGCGGGCCAGAAGTGGTCCAAGACGCGGATGTACCCCTAAGCTTTAGGCCGACCTGAAAGATGTCCATGCCGCATTCGTCCAATGCGCCGCGCCGCACACTGCTCCTGACCGGAGCCAGCCGCGGCATCGGCCATGCCACCGTGATCCGCTTCTCCTCGGCGGGCTGGCGCGTCATCACCTGCTCGCGGCATCCGTTTCCGGAGGACTGCCCGTGGGACGCGGGGCCCGAGGACCACATCCAGGTCGACCTCGCCAACCCCGCGGATACCACGCGCGCGATTTCCGACATCCGCAACCGGCTCGAAGGCGGCACGCTGCATGCGCTGGTCAACAATGCCGCGATCTCGCCGAAGGGCGCGGGCGGCTCCAGGCTCGGCTCGGTCGACACCGATCTCGACACCTGGACGCACGTCTTCCATGTCAACTTCTTCGCGCCGATCATGATGGCGCGCGGGCTGATCGAGGAATTGAAGGCGGCCAAGGGCTCGGTCGTGAACGTCACCTCGATCGCGGGCTCGCGCGTGCACCCGTTTGCGGGCGCCGCCTACGCCACGTCGAAGGCCGCGCTCGCATCGCTGACGCGCGAGATGGCCTCCGATTTCGGCCGCGTCGGCGTGCGCGTCAACGCCATCGCACCGGGCGAGATCGACACCTCGATCCTGTCGCCCGGCACCGAGAAGATCGTCGAGCAGCAGATCCCGATGCACCGGCTCGGCACGCCCGACGAAGTGGCCAAGATCATCTACGTGCTGTGCACGGACACCTCGTCCTACGTCAACGGCGCCGAGATCCACATCAACGGCGGCCAGCACGTGTAGTCCGTTCGCGTCATTGCAGTGACGCAACAAGGGCGACAACCTCGCTCTCTCGTGTCCCGGACGCGTTGCGGCACGCAGTGACGCTGCGCAGAGCCGGGATCCAGGGGCGGCTCGGCACGCGGCGAGGTGGGCCCCGGCTCTGCAGCGCACCGTCCACATGGACGATGCTTCGCATCGCCGGGATGACGCTGCGCTGCGTCCGGGGCACGAGAACGGAGTGTGGCGCACATTGCGATGCTCCAGTGCACATCCCAGCGGCGGTGCCGTAGGGTGGGCAAAGGCGCATGGCGCCGTGCCCACGAATTTAACCAATACGGGAGAGTGGTGGGCACGCTGCGCTTTGCCCACCCTACGACATCGAGATTGTGGCACGCAGCTCAAGTTGCAGACACGCCTT
Source organism: Bradyrhizobium sp. CCBAU 65884 (assembly GCF_028128835.1). Classification (NCBI taxonomy): domain Bacteria; kingdom Pseudomonadati; phylum Pseudomonadota; class Alphaproteobacteria; order Hyphomicrobiales; family Nitrobacteraceae; genus Bradyrhizobium; species Bradyrhizobium sp. CCBAU 65884. The sequence continues at coordinate 72,042 of NZ_LBJU01000118.1, forward strand.
CGCATTCTCGCGGCGGATTTCGCCCGAGCTTTGCCTGGTCTCGCTACCCTCTAAATCCAAGAGGGCGCAGGGAAGGCCGGGTGCCCAGCTCGCACCCGCGGTCTGCTGCGCAATAGGCACACGCAGAAGAACCGCACAGCAGCATACAGGTGGTGCCAATCACTCGGCCTTCCCTGCGCAGTGGCTGGACGGCTTATGCCGTGATCTCCCGGGAGCCGACCATTCCTTCTGGCCTCCCTCGCCCCGCGAATTGATGATGCAGTCTGCCCGGTTGGGCTCGCTCGCACCTTCGCAGGACTTGACCGTAGCAACGACGGCCAGGACCACACGGTTTTGCCGTACGCACGGCCCGCCATTTCGCCGCAGTTTTCCCGAGCCCTGTCGACAAAGCCGGAAACTTACAGACGAGACGAAGCCTGACAGCGCCGCTCGTCGCACGAAGCCTCGGGCTCACAGGGACTACCCGCCCTGCCCGCGCCTCTCGTGCCGACGCTGCCGTGTCCACCGCAAGCCCGGCTCGCGATGCGTGACGACACATGATCGCCCCTCTTGGTGAGCCGGGATGGGCAACACATACGCCGAAACCGAATTTCGGTAAAGTGGAATATTTTCGGCGACGAGGATTGACAGAGCGCGACACAGGCCCGTTTTGGCTGGATGGGCGGTTCAGTCGAACTCTAGCGCACCCGCCAATCGGACGTCACAGCCGATTGTCCTGAAGAGAAAGGGAAGCAAGGCGATCCAGACAACGCCGCCGCAAGACCTGGATCGCCCTCGCCTTCCGTTCCTCAATCGATTCGAATCCGACGTGACCTGTCGCGCGGCCGCGGAGCGGCCGTGCTGAATGCGGTCGAGCAGTCGTCGTCGTTCTCACCGTCGAGCAGCGGAGCACCACAGTGCCGGCACATGCGTGCCGACATCGACGACGCCTTGCCGCTCGCCAGGACCTGACGATAGTTCGCCAGGTCGATGACGTTGCGGGGCGACGTTATGTGTTTTTCAACCATGGTTGTTCCTCGCGGCTACGCACTGCTTATCGCAGACAAGTTTCGCGCAAACGTTCAGCCCACCGCTCAAATTTTACCGGAGGAATTGCGGCACGGCGAACACATCACGGCGCGGCCTCAATCCCGATCTATTCTGCGACACGATTCACCGTGTCTGTACGACCGGCGTAAGGTCTCGGTAGCTATTTTCCGAGCGCGGGAGATCAGAGCCACTTCTTCCACTTGAAGAGCCAGTACGGAAGAATCGCGGCGACAAGCATCATCACCAGCGCCATCGGATAGCCGTGCGCCCATTCGAGTTCCGGCATCATCTTGAAGTTCATGCCGTAGATCGAGGCGATCAGCGTCGGCGGCATCAGCACGACGGCCATGACCGAGAACAGCTTGATGATGTTGTTCTGCTCGAGATTGACGACGCCGAGCATGGCATCGAGCACGAAGGTGATCTTGCTGGAGAGATAGGAGGCGTGGTCAGTCAGCGAGGCGACGTCGCGCTGCATGGTCTTGAGCTGCTCGCGCATGTCCTTCGACCATTTCACGCCCTCCACCACCGCCGAGAGGAAGGTGACGACGCGGCCGATCGACACCAGGCTCTCGCGAACCTTCGAGGTCAGATCGCCTTTGCGGCCGATCGAGATCAGGATCTGGGAATACTGCTTGGCGTGACCGTGGCGCTCGCTCTCGGGCTCGAAGATGTCGTGGCTGACCTGGTCGATCTCGGCGCCGCAGCGCTCCAGGATGTCGGCGCAGCGGTCGATCACGGCGTCCAGCAGTTCCATCAGCACCATCTCGCCGGTAATGGAGGGCGTGCAGGAGCGGGCGAGCTTGGCCTCGACCAGGGCGAACGGCTTCGGCAGGTCGTAGCGCACCGTCACCAGGCGGTGGTCGCCGAGGATGAAGGTCACCGCCGTGGTCCGGGGCATGTCGGTATCGGAGTGGCACATCAGCGTCGCGGTCATGTAGCGGGCGCCGTTCTCGATATAGAGACGGCTGGAGATCTCGATCTCCTGCATGTCTTCCCGGGTCGGGATGGCGATGCCGGCGAGCCGCTCCACCGCCTTGTCCTCGGCCGCGCTCGGGTTGACGAGATCGATCCAGACCGCGCTTTCCGGCAACGCGGTAAGATCTTCGATGACAACCTTCTTCAGGACGGACTCTGAGGGAACAAACACCGAAAACATGCACGACTCCAGAGAACCTGCGACAGAATGACAGCCCTTAGCGCGATTCTGACAAGTTCACGATGACAACCACATGAACGGAGCGTTGGCATTTGTGGCGGTGCCATGGCTCAACTGTGGCACGGAATCGACAGTCCGGCCCCCTTTGGCCCAAAAATCTTCACGGGGCCGCAAAACTTGCGGCAGAAAAGCCACAGCTTGGGTCTCGCAGCGCGGGATAAGGCCTTCAGTGCTGGAATTGTGGCAGATTTCAACGATAATGGGATTAACGGAGTCGAGGAACTTGGGCGATAAGCTCAGGCCTTCCGCACGGTATTGTTTTGATTGGAACCAAATCATGTCGTCGCTGAAAGTTAAGTTGGGAATTCTGGCCGCCGGCCTGATGCTGTCGGGCTGCATGCAGGCCACGCATTTCGAGGCGACCGACACCAAAGCCTTCAAGCCGAAGGACAAGGAACTGCTCGCCAAGGTTCGGTACGAGAACACCCCGGTTGCGGAGCCGTTCCGCCGCGCCATCGTCCAATACCACCGCAAGGAATCGCCCGGCTCGATCGTGGTCGATTCCGACAATCACTACCTCTATTACGTGCTGGATGGCGGCAAGGCGATCCGTTACGGCATCACCGTTGGCGAAGAGGCCATGGCCTGGTCGGGCATCGCCAAGGTGGGCAGCAAGACCGAGTGGCCGGCCTGGCACCCCACCCCCGGCGAAATTTCGCGCCTGGGCGTGCCGACCTATGTCGCACCCGGCCCGGACAATCCGATGGGCTCTCGCGCGATTTACCTCTATTCCGGCGGGAAAGACACGTTGTTCCGCATCCACGGCACCAACCAGCCGGAATATATCGGCGCCTCGATCTCGTCGGGCTGCATCCGCCTGACCAACGAGGACGCGATCGATCTCTATGATCGCGTCAAGCTCGGCACCCTCGTCGTGGTGCTCGAGCCGAAGCACGGCGATTCGCCCTACAATTCGCGGCTGGCGCTCGGCGGCAGCCAGACCGGCCAGGCGGGCAGCTACTGATCGCCTGCTGATCTCTGAGATCCAAAAGCGCCGGTTTCACCGGCGCTTTTTTGTTGCCGGCTTGCGCGGCTGGGACTTGCTGCCGTCGGCCGCCGGCTTTTTCGCAGGCGCCGCGGACTTCTGGACCGCCTCGTCGTCAGCTCCTTCCTTTTCTTCAGGCTTGGCCTCGGGCTTGACCTCGGGCTTGGCCGCGACCTCGCGCGGTGGCGCCTCCTCGGGGCGTTCCGCCGGCAGCAGCGGGGCGACCTGCGGCAGGGGATCCCAGACGTTCCACTGGCAGATCCGGTAGTCGTTGCGCCGCTGCGCCAAATCCAGATGGATATGGTCCTCATGGTACCAGTCCGAGCCCGGGCCGAGCACGGTGGAAAACCGCGCGCAGACCGAGTGCAGCACGCGCTCGCGCACCTCGCGCGACATGGTGCGGTCGGTAAGGCCGATCGACTGCCCATTGGCCAGCTTGATGCCACGGACGTCGAGGGCGTTGGCCTTGCCGTGCTCAGACAGCAGCGCGCCGACGACGCGGTTGCGTCCGCGGCACTCGAACGAATCGAAATTGTCGAGTTCGCCAATGGTCGAGCCGAGGCTGGTGGCCAGCGGCGCCATGTCCTTGCGCAGCCAATCGGCGATCGCCGACGCCATGGTGCAGCGAAGGATCGCCGCCGGCTTGACCGTCACCTTGCGCTTGTCCGGCAGGACGACGGCTTCCAGCCGCACCAGATCCTCGCCGCCACAGGCGCCGGGGCCGCGGATATCCGGAATCGAGGGTGCGATCGCGATCTCCTCTGTCAGCGCGAGACGGCAGGCCGAGACCGGCTTCTGGGCCGGTACCGCAGCCTCGGCGGGCTTGTCGGCGCCGGGCTTGTCCGCCGAAGGCTTGCCGTCCGCCTCCGGCGGGGCCTCGTCCGATGCCTTGGGCGCCTCCTCGGGGCGCGGTCGCGGCAGCGGGATCCTGGCGGAATGAACCGCGGGGCGCGGCCGTGGTGCGGCGATACCGAAGATATCCAGCGGGGACGTATATTTTCGCGCCTCTGCCCTCTCGGCGAGCACGAGCGACAGCCCGAGCACAGCGGTAACCATTGCCGCGCCAGCGGACATATAGCCGCGACAAGACCATTTGCGGCGAAAGTCCGGCAGGCTAAAACTCATGACAATTCTTTGGCCCAACGCTGAGAGCGACAACGCGCCCAGCGACTTCTCGGAGGAACGTCGGAATGCTTGGTTTGATGCAAGATTGGCCCCTGCTCTGCCACCGGATCATCGAACACGCCGCCAAAATTCATGGCAAGCAGGAGGTGGTTACTCGCTCGGTCGAGGGACCGATCCATCGCACCAATTACGCCGAGATCCACAAGCGCGCGCTCAAGGTCTCGCAGATGCTGGAGCGCGACGGCATCAAGCTCGGCGACCGTGTCGCAACGATCGCCTGGAACACCTGGCGCCATCTCGAGGTGTGGTACGGCATCATGGGGATCGGCGCCATCTGCCATACCGTCAATCCCCGCCTTTTCCCCGAGCAGATCGCCTGGATCATCAACCATGCGCAGGACCGCATCGTGATGACCGACATCACCTTCGTTCCGGTCCTGGAGAAGATCGCCGACAAGCTGACGAGCGTGGAACGCTACGTCGTGCTCACCGACAAGGCGCACATGCCGCAGACGACGCTGAAGAATGTGGTCGCCTACGAGGACTGGATTGCGGAGGCCGACGGCAAATTCAAATGGAAGGACTTTGACGAGAACACGGCAGCGGCGATGTGTTACACGTCGGGCACGACCGGTGACCCGAAGGGTGTGCTGTATTCGCATCGCTCCAACGTGCTGCATGCGCTGATGGCCAACAATGTCGACGCGCTCGGCACCAGTGCGTCCGAGACGATGCTGCCGGTGGTTCCGCTGTTCCATGCCAATAGCTGGGGCATCGCCTTCTCCGCGCCCTCGCAGGGCACCAAGCTGGTCATGCCCGGCGCCAAGCTCGACGGCGCCTCGGTCTACGAGCTGCTCTCGACCGAGAAGGTGACGCACACCGCCGGCGTGCCCACCGTGTGGCTGATGCTGCTCCAGCACATGACCGCCAATAATCTCAAGCTGCCGGACCTGAAGATGGTGATCTGCGGCGGCTCGGCGATGCCGCGCTCGATGATCAAGGCCTTCCTCGACATGGGCTCGAACGTGCGTCACGCCTGGGGCATGACCGAGATGAGCCCGATCGGCAGCGTCGCGGCGCTGAAGCCACCGTTCCAGAACGCCACCGGGGATGCGCGGCTCGACGTGCTGCAGATGCAGGGCTATGCGCCCTTCGCGGTCGAGATGAAGATCACCGACGATGCCGGCAAGGAGCTGCCCTGGGACGGCAAGACCTTCGGCCGCCTCAAGGTCTCCGGCCCTGCCGTCGCCAAGGCCTATTACCGTGTCGAGAGCAACATCCTCGACGAGGACGGCTTCTTTGATACCGGCGACGTCTCGACCATCGACGAGGACGGCTACATGCGGATCACCGACCGCTCCAAGGACGTGATCAAGTCCGGCGGCGAGTGGATCTCCTCGATCGACCTCGAAAACCTCGCGGTCGGCCATCCGGCCGTGGCGGAAGCTGCCGTGATCGGCGTGTTCCACCCCAAATGGGACGAGCGGCCGCTCCTGATCGTGCAGCTCAAGCAGGGTCAGCAGGCCACCCGCGAGGAGATCCTCAAATACATGGACGGCAAGATCGCCAAATGGTGGATGCCCGACGACGTCGCCTTCGTCGAAGGTATTCCGCACACCGCCACCGGCAAGATCCTGAAGACGGCGCTGCGCGACCAGTTCAAGGATTATCGCTTCCCGAACGCGGCGGCGTAAGCGCGCTCGGGGCCACCCTCCCCTGGAGGGTCCGGGACGAGCGGAGCTCGCCCGTGGGTCGGCTCACATGAAGCGAAGCGCAATGTGAGACGGGGTGGGGTGATCTCTCCACACGGTCACCGCCTCAAATGGAGACACTGTCACCCCACCCCGCTCGCGCTCCGCGCGATCGACCCTCCCCCTCCAGGGGAGGGTAAGTCCCTTGAATTTGCCCCCGCGCCGTGGTCTCAACGGCCCATCGTCGCGCCAGATCGGCCGGCATCGCCAACCCCGGCAGAGCTCACTCGATGGCCCGCAGGTTTTCCGCTCCCTATCAGTCGGAGCCCGTGTCCAGCCTCGCGAGCTGGGCGCGCAATCTGGCCGTGTTCGCGGTGGTGGCGGTGGTGGTCTCGATCATCATCGTCCGCTTCGATTTCCTGGAGCCGAAGCCGGCGCTTGCGACCTTCTTCGGCGGGCTCGCGATATCGGGCCTGTCGATCCTGTTCGGGCTCGCCGGCTTTGCCGCGATCTGGCAGAACGGCTCGCGCGGCATGGCGCGCATCCTGCTCGCTTTGCTCATCGACGGGGCGATCCTCGCCTATCCCGCCTATCTTGCCTTGCAATATCGCAAGCTGCCGGCGATCTACGACATCACCACCGACCCGATCGATCCGCCGCGTTTCGACGCGCTGGCGCGCCTGCGCACCGGCGAGGGCACCAACACCGCGGTGTATGCCGGGCTCTATTCGGCGGAGCAGCAGCGCCATTTCTACCCTGATATCGAGCCCGTCGAGCTCGAGATTTCCGTCGACCGCGCCTATGCGATCGCGCTGCAACTCGTCAACAAGCGCAAATGGATCGTCATCGACGAGCGCGCACCGCAGCCGCCGCGCCGTATCGGCCGTATCGAGGCGGTGGCGCGCACGCCGATCATGGGTTTTCGCGAGGACATTTCGATAAGGTTCGTGCCGGACGGCGATGATTCCCGCGTCGACATCCGCTCTGCCTCGCGCAATTTCGACAGTGATCTCGGCAGCAATGCCGCGCGCGTCAAGAAATTCATCGACGATCTCAACACCGCTGCCGATGCCGACGCGCTCAAGCCGGTGAAGAAGACGCCGGTGGCGCCGCCGAAGGCGCCGGCAAAGACGGTGAAGAAATAGCGTGCTGTCATTCCGGGGCGTGCGAAGCACGAACCCGGAATCCATCGGGCGGCGGAGTTTGTCGATGAATGGATTCCGGGCTCTCGCTTCGCGAGCCCCGGAATGACGGCGAAGGCTACGCGCCAGCCATCCGATACGTCCCGCCAATCACGGGATCGCCCTCGGTCGCGACCACGCCGCGGGCGACCAGATCTTCCAGGTGCGCCAGCACGGAATAGCCGGCGGCCGTCGTCAGCCTCGGATCGATGCCGATATAGATCGCGCGGACCATGGTCGGGATGTCGGTCTCGCCCTTGGCGAGGCGGTGCAGGATCGAGGCCTCGCGCGCCTTGCGATGACGGATCAGGAAGCGCACGAAGCGCTGGCCGTCGGGGATCTCGGGGCCATGGCCGGAGAAGTAGAGATCCTCCTCGCGTGCGGCGAGCCGGTCGAGCGAGTCCATGTAGTCGATCATCGAGCCGTCCGGCGGCGCCACGATCGAAGTCGACCAGCCCATCACGTGATCGCCGACGAAGTTGAACTTTCGCTCCGGCCAGGCGAATGCCAGATGATTGGCGGTGTGCCCCGGCGTCGCCACGGCCTCGAGCCGCCAGCCGTCGCCTTCGACGACATCGCCATGGGCGACCTTGACGTCCGGTGCAAAATCGCGGTCGGCGCCGGATTCCGGATTGTGCTTCTCGCTCTCGAAACGCGGGCGCGAGGCCCGGTGCGGGCCCTCGGCATAAACCGGCGCGCCGGTCGCCTGCTTGATCCGCGCGGTGTTCGGTGAATGGTCGCGATGGGTGTGGGTGACGAAGATATGGCTCACCGTCTCGCCGCGCACGGCATCGAGCAGCGCAGCCGCATGGGCCGCATCGTCCGGACCGGGATCGATGATCGCGACATTGCCCTTGCCGACGATGTAGCTGACCGTGCCGGTGAAGGTGAACGGGCTCGGATTGTTGCAGAGCACGCGGCGCACGCCGGGTCGGACTTCCTCGACGATGCCGGCTTTGAGCGGAAAGTTGCGGTTGAACGGGACGTCGTCATTGTCGGACATGGCTTGCTCATACCTTGCTGACTTCGTCATGCCCGGCCTTGTGCCGGGCATCCACGTTCTTCGCGCGGCCTAAGACGTCGATGGCCGGGTCGTCTCGCGCGAAGACGCGCTTCGCGCTTTTGCCCGGCCATGACGTCGAAGAGTTTCCTGCCGCTTAACCTTACGAGCTCAGAAGAACGCCTGAATGCCCGTGATGGCGCGGCCGAGGATCAGGGCGTGGACGTCGTGGGTGCCCTCGTAGGTGTTGACCGTCTCGAGATTATGGACGTGGCGCATCACATGGTACTCGATCGAGATGCCGTTGCCGCCGTGCATGTCGCGCGCGACACGGGCGATGTCGAGGGCCTTGCCGCAATTGTTGCGCTTCATGATCGAGATCATCTCGGGCGCGAACTTGCCCTCGTCCATCAGGCGGCCGACGCGAAGCGAGCCCTGCAGGCCGAGCGCGATCTCGGTCTCCATGTCGGCGAGCTTCTTCTGCACGAGCTGGGTCGCGGCGAGCGGCTTGCCGAACTGCTTGCGGTCGAGCGTGTACTGGCGCGCGCGATGCATGCAGTCCTCGGCCGCGCCGAGCGCGCCCCAGGAGATGCCGTAGCGGGCGCGGTTGAGGCAGCCGAACGGCCCCTTGAGGCCGGAGACGTTGGGCAGCAGCGCGTCTTCGGGAACCACGACGCCGTCCATCACGACCTCGCCGGTGATGGAGGCGCGAAGCGAGAGCTTGCCGCCGATCTTCGGCGCGGAGAGGCCCTTCATGCCCTTTTCCAGCACGAAGCCGCGGATCTGGTTGTCGTGCGCGGCCGATTTGGCCCAGACCACGAACACGTCGGCGATCGGCGCGTTGGAGATCCACATCTTGCTGCCCGTGAGGCGGTAGCCGTCCGCGACCTTCTCGGCGCGCGTCTTCATGCCGGCCGGATCGGAGCCGGCATCAGGCTCGGTCAGGCCGAAGCAGCCGACCCACTCGCCGCTGGCGAGCTTCGGCAGGTACTTCTTGCGCTGGTTCTCGTCGCCATAGGCGTAGATCGGATACATCACCAGCGAGGACTGCACCGAGTTCATCGAACGATAGCCGGAATCGACCCGCTCGATCTCGCGCGCGACGAGGCCATAGGCGACGTAGCTCGCATTGGCGCAGCCATATTCCTCCGGCAGCGTAATGCCGATCAGGCCGAGCTCGCCCATTTCGTTGAAGATCTCGCGATCGGTCGTCTCTTCGAGATAGGCCTTGGAGACGCGCGGCAGCAGCTTGTCCTGGGCATAGGCGCGGGCAGTGTCTCGCACCATGCGCTCGTCTTCGGTGAGTTGCTCGTCGAGCAGGAACGGATCGTCCCATTGGAAAGAAGCCGCAGCCGGCTTGTCCTTGGCCTGAGGGCGCACGCTCATGAAACGTCCTTTCGTCTGGTTCCGTCAGAAATTGCCCGACAAACTAAAGCGCCGCGGCAACAAGTGCAATTGCATCCTGGTTCGGTCATTCCGGGTCGCGCAACGGCGCGAACCCAGCAACGGCGTCGTCAGCTCTCGAGCTGTTCGTTGGCGACGATCTCGATGCCGAAGCCCGACAGGCCCTTGTAGTCGTGCACCGAGGAGGTGAGATGCCGGATCGAGGTGACGCCGAGGTCGCGCAAGATCTGCGCGCCGACGCCGACCTCGCGCCACTGGCGGTTGCGGTCGGCCTCCGTCGCCGACTCGTCCGGCAGCGCCGCCACGGGGACACCGGCCGCGCCGTCGCGCAAGTAAACCAGCACCCCTCGGCCGGACTTCTTGAAATGCTCGAGCACGGCGGCCATGCGCTTGTGCCCGGTGAAGATGTCCTTGACGATGTTCGGCTTGTGAAAGCGCGTCAGCACGTTCTTGCCGTCGCCGACGCCGTTATAGACGAAAGCGACGTGGGCGATGGAATCGAACGGCGAACGGTAGGCATAGCCTTGCAAGGGTCCGATCGGGCTTTCGGTGACGAAGGTCGAGACCCGCTCGATCAGCTTCTCGCGCGCCTGACGGTAGGCGATCATGTCCGCGATGGTGACGTGCTTCAGCTTGTGCTTGGCCGCGAACTGCGCGACCTGCTCGCCCTTCATCACGCTGCCGTCGTCGTTCATCAATTCGCTGATGACGCCGACCGGCGGCAGGCCGGAGAGCTTGCAGAGATCGACGGCGGCCTCGGTATGGCCCGAGCGCAGCAGCACGCCGCCATCCTTGGCGATCAGCGGGAAAATGTGGCCGGGCCGGGCGAAATCGTTGGCGCCGACATTGGGATTGGACAGCGCGCGGCAGCAGGAGGCGCGCTCCTCGGCGGAGATGCCGGTGCCGCCATCAGGCTTGTAGTCGATCGACACCGTGAAGGCGGTGGTGTGCGCGGAATCGTTGTGGGCCACCATCGGATCGAGCCGCAGGCGGCGCGCGTCCTCGGTCGTCACCGGCGCGCAGACGATGCCTGACGTATGGCGGATGATGAACGCCATCTTCTCGGCGGTGCAGAGCGAGGCGGCGACGATCAGATCGCCCTCACCCTCACGGTCCTCGTCGTCGGTGACGACCACGAGCTCACCCCGGGCAAAGGCCTGCAAGACTTCCTGAACGCTATCGGGCATGTCCCAATCTCTATCGGTTATGCCGGGAGGCTTAGCCGGACTTGAGCCGGGGCGCTAGTGTCCTGGACGCAACCGCATATTCCGGGCAGCGGGCCATCGGAGGCCAGACTTGCACCCCAGCCTTGCACCCCAGCCTTGCACCGAAGATACCAGGGATATAGGCGCAGACGGCCGGAGCGGAAGGCGGCCGACGCCGTCAGGGCAGCACTTCGCGGCGTTCGCCGAGCCGCTGGTCGAGCTCGGCGCGCTTGTCGGCCAGAAGGCCGGCCTGCGCGGCCTCAATGACCGTGAACAGCTCATGAGCGTCGCTGAGCCGGGTCACGGTGACGTAGCTTGCGCCGGCCGCATAGAGCTCGTCCACGTCCGACAGGAGATCGGCCGTGGCCACGATCAGGGCGGTCGGATTGAGCGCGCGGACGTGGCGGACCAGCTTCTCGTTGCTGGCGCCCTTCAGCAGCGAATCCGGCACGCTGAGGATGATCATCTCGGACTTGCCGACGCCGGCATGGAGCAGCGTATCCGCGCTGCTGATGTCGCCATAGATCACGTGCAGGCCGCGCGACAGCAACGTCTGGTACACATTGGGGTTGAAATCGACCACGGTGATCTGCTCGAGCAGCACCGGCGTCTGCCGTTCGATCTCGGCCAGCAGCGCGCTCGCCGCACGGAAAAAACCGAGGATGACGATACGGCGGGCCTCGCCATGGCCGCCCTCGTGCCCCTCCTCGGCATGGCCGTTGCCATGATCGAGGTCGCGCAGGCCGATCCGCTTCAGGGGGCCGATCGCCCAGCGGGTGATCTCGTCGCTGCGGCTCATCGCAAAGGTCGAGAGCACCGCGAGCACCACGAAGGCGAAGGAGGCGGCATTCGCCGTCTGCGCTGCGATATGGTGATCGGCGACGCCGGTCTGGATCACCACCAGCGAGAACTCGGAGATCTGCGCGAGGTTCAGCGCCGGCAACAGGCTGGCGCGCAAGCCCTGCTTCATCAGATAGAGCGGCGTGAAGGTGGTGACGAGGCGGCTCACCACCGTGAAAGCCGCGATCATCAGCGCCAGCCCGATCACGGAGAGGCCGGGGACGGGAATGGTCATGCCGAGTGCGACGAAGAACAGGGTGATGAAGAAGTCGCGCAGCGTGGTGACCTTGGCGGTGACGTCGAGCGCGTAGGGAAAGGTCGAGAGCGAGACGCCGGCGATCAGGGCGCCCATCTCGCGCGACAGCGACAGCCGCTCGGCGGTCTCGGCGACCAGAAAGCACCAGGCCAGCGCGCCGAGCAGGATCAGCTCGGGCCGCCGGGCGATCTGGTGGAACAGCCGCGGCAGCACGTAGCGGCTGACCAGCAGAGCTGCGGCGACCAGCACCGCGACACGGCCGATCGAGAGCAGGATGACGCTGGCCTGCAGATTGGCGAGGCTCGGCTGCACCGCCAGAAACAGGATGGCGAAGATGTCCTGGAGCACCAGCACGCCGAGCGTGATGCGCCCTGGCAGCGTGTCGAGCTCGCGTTTCTCGTAGAGCACCTTGACGATGATGACGGTGCTCGACAGCGCGCAGGCGACGCAGAGATAGACCGCATCGAAGTGCCCGCCCCCGAGTGACAGGCCGATGCCGACGAAGAACAGGACCCCGAGCAGGCAGCCGCCGAGGAGCTGGCCGCCCGCCGCGAACAGGATCACCTTTCCCGCCCGCACGATCTTCTTCAGATCGATCTCCAGGCCGATCATGAACAGCATGAAGATCAGGCCGAGCTCGGAGATGACGCCGATCGATTCCTGCGAATGGACCCAGCCGGCGCCGAATGGACCTATGCAAAAGCCGGCGATAAGATAGGCCAGAATGAGCGGCTGCCGGGAGAAATGGGCGAGCAGGCCCAGCATCCAGGCAAACAGAATACAGAGAGTGATGTCGCGAATGAGCTCGTGCATGCCAAATTGGTCCGTTTTGCCGCACCCTAGAGGCGGGTTGCGGCGCGGCAAGCGAGCAATTCGTCACATGCGAAAAGGGCTGTTCGCAGCAATGCTGCTATGTCCCCTCGCCTTTGCCGTGCCCGCCGTCGCACAATCCAAGGTCAATATCGAACAGAACTTTGCCGATTCCCTCACCGCGCTGCCGAAGGAGGAACTCGCAATCTCCGGTGGATTCTACGTGCCTGCCTATTCCAGCGTCGCAATGAGCCAGGGCAAGCTGCGCGTCGACTTCTCGGTGACCTTGAGTGTTCACAACGCCTCCGAGACCCAGCCGCTGGTGATCAAACGCATCGCTTATTTCGACACCGCAGGCAAGCAGGTCGAGAGTTATCTGAAGGCGCCGGTGGCCGTGAGGCCGCTGGCCACCGTCTCGATCTTCATTCCGACCGACGACGTGCGCGGCGGGACCGGGGCCAATTTCCTCGTCGACTGGGCCGCGACAGGCGAGATCGCCGAGCCCGTGGTCGAGGCCCTGATGGTTGGCGGCGTCGCCAATGCGCATTACGCTTTCATCAGCCAGGGCCGTCCGACTAGGACGGCCACAAAGAAGTGAGTCCGTCCGACCCGGACGGCAGGCAGGAAGGAGTCCGTCCGACCCGGACGGTTGGCCAGGAAACAAGACTGGCCGGCGCAACGCCGGCTGGCTCAACAAGAACAAAACGAGGAACATCCCCATGACGTCCAGCTTCGATTTCGCACCCCTGTTTCCGGCAGGGCTGCCGGCCCCTTCTGCGCGCTGGACGGGCCTTGCCAAATACAGCTTCGTGGGCGGCAACAACGATTCCGAGCAACTGCCGCTCGAGGGCCTGATCGAGGCGACCACCTCAGCGTTACAGCGCGAAGGCCGGTCGCTCGCGACCTACGGTCTGGCGCATGGCCCGCAGGGCTACCTGCCCTTGCGCGAATTCCTGGTGACGAAGCTCAAGCGCGATGCCGGCATCAACTGCACCGTCGACGATCTCCTGATCGTGTCCGGCTCGCTCCAGGCGCTCGACCTCGTCAACGCGACGCTGCTGACCCGCGGCGACACAGTGATCTTCGAACAGGACAGCTATCAGGGCTCGCTGACCCGCCTGGCACGGCTCGGCGTCAATGTGGTCGGCGTCCCCCTCGACAAGGACGGCATGCGCATGGACGTGCTGGCCGCGACGCTGGCCGACCTGAAGAGCCGCGGGATCCGGCCGAAATACATCTACACCATTCCGACGGTGCAGAACCCGACCGGCAGCATCATGCCCGAGAGCCGACGCACCGAGCTGGTACGGCTCGCGACCGAGTATGGCGTGCCCATCTTCGAGGACGATTGCTATGCCGACCTCGTCTGGTCAGGACAGCGCCCGCCGGCGATTCATGCGATGAGCCCGAACGGCGGCGTGATTCATATCGGCTCGTTCTCCAAGTCGATCGCGCCGGCGCTGCGCGTCGGCTTCATCGTCGCGCCCTGGGAGGTGATGTCGCGGATGCTGGCGCTGAAGACGGATGCCGGCTCCGGCGCGCTGGAGCAGATGGTGCTCGCCGCCTATTGCAAGCCGCATTTCGCCAGCCACGTGCCGGCCCTGACCAAGGCGCTGCGCACCAAGCTCGACACGCTGATGGAGGCGCTGAACGAGCAGTTCGGGACGGCCGCCGAGTTCGAGGAGCCCAAGGGCGGCATCTTCCTCTGGGTGAAGCTGCCCGACCAGGTCGATACGCTGAAACTCTATCAGGCCGCTCTCACCGCCGGAGTCTCGATCAATCCGGGGCCGGAATGGTCGACCAACAAGAGCCATGCCAGCTCGCGCCTCAGGCTGTGTTTTGCGAGTCCGACGCACCAGCAGATCCGCGAGGGCGTCGCCGTGCTGGCCGAGGTCTGCCGCAAGGAATTCGGGGTGCCGGCCCGGAGTGCCAATGTTGAGAAGCGGGCCTGAGGCCGCGGCCTCACGCCTCGACGTGAAACTCCACGTTGACTTGGCCGCTCCCGGAGGACGGAAAATAGTCGCAGAGCTGCTCGGCGGCGCCGCGGTAGTCGTACCAGCCAAGCGCGGCGAACAGCATGATGGTGTCAGCCATGCCGCCTTCGCCGTTGCACTTGGTGGCGTAGTCCGGGAGCATGTCGAGGAATTCACGGTAGCGACGGCTCTGCCACAGCTCAAGCACGCGGAGGTCGACCTGCCGGTTGAACTCGCTGGCGATCGAGGTCCAGGCCTCCGGGCCGAGCTTCTTGTTAGGCCAGAGCCGGTGCGAGAGCGAACCGCTGGCGAGGATCGCGACGCGCTCGCCGGACTGGTCGATGGCGCGGCGGACCGCCTCGCCGAGGATCCGGCTCTCCTCGAACGAGGTGAACAGCGGCGAGGCGATCGAGACCACCTTCGCGAAGCCGTCCGGGTTCATGTAGTGCATCGGCACGATGGTGCCGTATTCGAGCCCGAGGCTCGCCACCTGGTGCGCGATGACGTTGAGGTCGGCATCGGCCGCCCGGCCCGCGATGGCCTCGGCGAGGCTCGTATCGCCCGGCAGGTCGTAGCGCAGATCCTGGATCATGTGCGGCGCTTCGTGGCTGGTGAACGCGCCGCGATGCCGAGGATTGGCGTTGATGTGGTAGCCGAAATTGGAGAGCCAGTGGGTGTCGAACACCACGAAGCTGGTGACCCCGCGCTCTCTCGCCCGCCGCCCCAGTTCGCGCAAGGACGTTACCGCCGGCTCGCGCGCCGCGCGTAACGGGCTGCCTGACAGCTCCGAGCATCAGCGACGGAACGTGGGTGACCTTGGCGGCGAGGACGAGCTGCCCCATACGGTCACCCCTTTTGCGTCAGGCCGCCTGAGGCTGGCTCTGGGGCTGGCTGCCGTGGATCGCGGAAGCCAGCCGCAGCAGAAGCACGATCGAGACGTTGCCCTTGCCGGCCTCGATCTGGGCGATATAGCGCTCGGAAATCCCGGAACGGCGGGCCAGCTCGCGGCGCGACAGGTCGCAGCGCATGCGCGAGGACCGCAAGCGATCGCCCAGCTCGGTCAGAAACGCGGTCTCGGAATAAGGCGGCACGGCGCAGCTCCCCGGCAGCACTTCGCCCGCAAAATCCATGACTTGATTCAGCATTGGTCTATCCAGGTTCGCCTTCGGGAAGCGCCATCCTACGCCGGAAAAGACCGGCCTCATTGACGCGGATCAAATTCGCGAGCGATCGGCGGCAGCCATGGACGGAGGCGGACGGGATGCTACACTTTGGAATTCTTCGAGGCGGGGTTTCTTCAGGACATGACGCGTTGTTTGAGCCGCTGGATCGCGGCTGCGATGCTGTGGGCGGCGATCACCTCCACGGCAGGTGCCGAGACACTGACCGCGACGGTCGAGCAATGGGGCCTGCTCGGCTCGTGGGCGGTCGATTGCGCGACCGGGCCCGACCGCGACAAGGGCGCGCTCCTGACTTACGAAATCCGGAAGGACGGCCGGGTGATGTACCGGCGCAATTTCGGCGAGGCCAGGGACGAGAACGAGGTGGTGTCGGCCAGGGTCAGCGCCGAGGGCCTGCTCAATGTGATGGTGTACTTCCCCTCGCTGCACCAGGCCCGTGAGTTCGGGCTGCTGCTGGCGAAGGACGGCAGCAGCCTGCGCGCGATCTACAATCGCAGCGAGCGCGGCGAGTACACGATCAGGGACGGCAAGTACGTCGCCACCGGCGCGCCGACGCCGGCGCAGCAACGCTGCGATTAGTCTCCTGAACAGCTGTTCAGAATTCTCCCGCGTTTCCTCCGGAACGTTCGCGCCAATGCGCGGTTTAAATGTGCATTCGATTGGAGGAGGACATCATGAAGAAGCTTGGTTATGTGGTTGCGGCCCTGGGTGCGCTTGTGATCGCGGCGCCGACGCTGGCGAACGCAGAGACGGTGGTGATCAAGCGCGGCGGCTACCATCACCATCATCACGGGCCGTACGGCGCTCGCGCCGAATTCCGCGGCCATCGCGATTACGGCTGGCATCGCGGCCATCATCGCGACAAGGTCGTGGTGATCAAGCGCAGCCATCGCCATCACAACTGGGACTAATGCAGAGCGCATATGGAAATGGCCCCTCACGGGGCCATTTCTCTTGCGCGCAGTCTTGTAGGGTGGGCAAAGCGACTTGTCCGCCATAGCTCGAGGAGCGACGGCGGAAGCGTGCCCACCGCTTCCGTAGTGATCAAGGAGAAGTGGTGGGCACGGCGCAAGGGCGCCTTTGCCCACCCTACGATTATTCTGCGTTCGCAGGGCGTGTTGACGAAGCTAATCCCACGCCGGCGCGAAGCCCGGATTGACGCAGCGGCGGTCCTTTGGCAGCGCCGCGATCTTGTTGCGGTCGGCATCGTCGAGCGTGATTTTCAGCGCATCGAGATTGGCTTGCTGGCTCTCCCGGCGCGAGGCCTTCGGAATCGCGGCGACGCCGTCCTGGTCGAGCAGCCATTTCAGCGCCACCTGCGCAGCGGTTGTGTTGTGCCTGGCGCCGATCTCGGCCAGCACCGGCTCCGAGGCAATGCGCCCTTGCGCGAGCGGACAATAGGCCACCAGCGGGATCGACTTCGCGGCGAGATAGGCCAGCACCTTCGATTGATCGAGCATTGCGTGATATTCGATCTGGTTGCAGGCGATCGGCGCCCTGATGTCCTCGACCACGGTCTTGAGCAGCGCCGTGGTGAAATTGGCAACGCCAATCGCCCGCGTGCGCCCCTCTTGCTTCAGCTTCATCAATGTCTCGAACACCGCACCCCAGTTCGCCGCCTTCGACGGCCAGTGCACGAGATAGAGATCGACATGATCGAGCCTGAGCTTGTTCAGGCTGGTATCGAAGGCGCGGCGGATCGCGTCGGGGCCGAGGTTCTCATGCCAGACCTTGGTCGTGACGTGCAGCTCGCCGCGCGGCAGGCGAGCCGCGGCAAGGGCAGCGCCGATGGATTCTTCGTTGGCGTACATCTCGGCGGTGTCGATGTGGCGATAGCCGATCGACAGCGCGCTCTCGACTGCGGCGCGGCAGGCATCGCCCTGCATGCGGAAGGTGCCGAGGCCGAGCTTGGGCATGCTGATGCCCTGGGTCTTCAGATTGTCCATGAACAGGCTCCTGACGTCGTTCAACCCGCTGGATGCACGCGGCGTTGCCGCGTGGGCAGACTCTTCGGTGATGGAAAAGAGGTGGCGGGAGTGAGGAGCATAGCCCGGCATGGGCAGCGCGGCCAATCAAGATCGGGTTAGCATGCACGCACGATTCCTCTCAGCCGTCATGTCCGGGACGAGCCCGGCCATGACAACTGGGCTCATAATCGCCCCGCCCCTCACGAATGCTGTGCCACCACGGCAGGTCGTGCCTGCGGCTGCGGCTCGAGATCGACCGACCAGAGGTCGCGATTGTCCACGTCCTTCAAGGTCACAGTCATCACGCCGCTGGCACCGTCGATGTCGACGCGGCCGAAGAATTGCAGTCCGAAACACGGCGCCAAATTCTCGCCCTGCGCCGCGCTACAGCCGTTCTGGTACATCGCGACCGGACCAAAGGTGTTGTCGAGCTCGCCCGGGCCCCAGGTGCCGGCGTGCAGCGGGCCGGAGACGAACTCCCAGAACGGCTCGAAGTCTTGAAACTGCGCCTTGCCGGGATCGTAATAATGCGCGGCGGTGTAATGCATGTCGGCGGTGAGCCAGACGATGTTGCGCACGCCGGCGCGCTTGATGGAGGCCAGGAGTTCGGCGATCTCGTGCTCGCGCCGGTCGGGCGGCCCATCGCCGAGCGCGACGGCATCCAGGCTGACCAGGCCGATCGGCAAATCGGCCGCGATCACCTTCCAGGTCGCGCGCGAGGCCGCGAGCTCGCGCTTCAGCCAGGCGAGTTGCTCGGCACCCAAAATCCAGCCGCGGTGATCGCCGCCCTTGTTCCAGCTGTCGTCGCGATAGCTGCGCATGTCGATCATGAAGACGTCCAGCAGCGGGCCGTAGGCGATCTTGCGATAGACCCGGCCTTGCCGCGCGCCGATATCGCGGATCGGCATGAAGTCGAAGAAGGCGCGGCCGGCGCGCGCGACCAGGCGCGGGGTGCCGTCGTCCTCATAACCGGACTCGTCATGGCTGCCGGCCGGTGACCAGTCGTTGGTGACCTCGTGGTCGTCCCATTGCGCGAACATCGGCACCTCGGCGTGGAAGGCGCGAAAATTCTCGTCGAGATGGTTGTATCTGTAATTGCCGCGAAACTGCGCCAGCGTGTGCGCGACCTCGGACTTCTCCTCGGTCACGAGGTTGCGCCAGATCTCGCCGTTCGGCAGCTTCTGCTCGGAAGGAACCGTGCAGTCGGCGTAGATGTGATCGCCGGAGTGGATGAAGAAATCCGGACGGTTATCGAGCATGGTGCGATAGCTGCGATAGCCGCCGCGCGAAACGTCGATGCCCCAGCCCTGCCCCGCGACATCCCCGGACCACACGAACGAGATCGACCGGCCCGCGGCCGGGGCGGTGCGGAAATGGCCGACGCGGCTTTCGCCGGCAATGCCGGCCGCGATGTCGTCGAAGCGCACGCGGTAGAAGATATCCTGGCCGGGCGGCAGATCGTTCAGCAGCAGCTTTGCGGTGAAATCCGCATCAAGCAGAGCGTCGCGCGAAGCTGACGCGATGATGGTCTTGAAGCTCTCGACGGTCGAGCATTCCACCTGCATCCGCGCGGGGCGGTCGGCGCGTGCCCAGATCACGGCGGAGTCCCCAGAGACGTCGCCGGACTGGATACCGCCCGCGATCTGCGGCCGATCGGCGGCGCGGCTGAGGTGTGGCGTTGCGAGCGTGCCGAGCGAGGCGACGGCGAGGCTGGAGGTCGAGCGGACCAGGAATTGCCGCCGGGTCCATGCGCGCGAAGCGCGGAGCGTTGCCATTCAGGAAACCTTCGTCGAATCGCGACGGAAGGTGCCTGCGCTCCTTGACTCCTACCCTTACGGTTTCTTGACCCCGCGCCTACGGTTTTGCGACGCGCCGATGACACGCTCAGACCGGGTTAACGCTGCCAGTTGCAGATGCCGCCGGAGCGGCACGGCCAGGTCTGGATGCGGGTATCCCTCGCCTGTGCATCCAGCGGATTGCCGTGGCGATGCGCGAGTTTGGTCCGGGCTGCGCCGCGCGGCTGGGCAGGCCTGGCGTGCGCAACCTTCGGCTCGGCCGCACGGACGCGTTCGGCCGCAACCTTCTTCGGCGCGTCGACGGGTGCGGCGCGGGCCTGCGCCTCATTGCCGCCGCGCGCTTCCAGCGCAACCGGAGCGAAGTGCGTCTCGGGCCCGAGACGTTTCGGCGACAGCACGGCCTTGGAGAGATCGAGGCCGAGATATTCGTCTGGCTTGTAGTCGTCAGCGCGCGCGAAGCCGCCCCATGCGATCACGAGGGCAACGGCAACTGCAAAAGGAACGCTTTTCAGGACCACGGACGCCTCCTGAAATTGATTTTGAAAGGGATATTTTTATCCTTATTTAGGAGGCCTCGCGCGCGATTCCAGCGGCCAAGTGCCGCCGTGGTTAAGAAGTTTAGCGGTGTCAAGCGACCTTTCGCGTCGCCCCCGTCCCATCCAGGAACCCCATCAAACGGCTACGGATGATCTGTTCCGCCTCGGTCATGATCCGATCGACGAGTTCCTTGCAGGAGGGGATGTCGTGGATCAGGCCGGCGACCATGCCGCAGCTCCACGCGCCGGCGTCCATCTGTCCTTCCAGCATGATCCTGGGATAGACGCCCGCGACCTGATCGTGGATGTCGTCGATCTTCAGCTTGTCGCCCTTCTCGCGCTCGATCTCGATCAGGCGATCGACATTGGCGTTCCTCAGCACGCGCTCGGTGTTGCGCAAGCTGCGCATGATCAGGCGGGTGTCGAGCTCGGTCGCGGCGACCAGCGCATTCTTCACGTTCTGATGCACGGGCGCTTCCTTGGTGGCGATGAAGCGCGTGCCCATGTTCATGCCGGCGGCACCCAGCGACAATGCCGCGACGAGGCTGCGCCCGTCCGCCATGCCGCCGGAGGCGACGAAGGGGATCTTCAATTCCTCCGCCGCGCGCGGCAGCAGGATCATGTTGGGAATGTCGTCCTCGCCGGGATGACCGCCGCACTCGAAGCCGTCGACGCTGACGGCATCGCAGCCGATCCGCTCGGCCTTGAGTGAGTGACGCACCGAGGTGCATTTGTGGATGACCTTGATGCCCGCCGCCTTCAGCGCCGGCATGTATTGTTCGGGGCTGCGGCCCGCCGTCTCCACCGCCTTGATGCCACCCTCGACGATGGCCGCGATGTATTCCGGATAGGGCGGCGCCGCGAAGGTCGGCAGGAAGGTGAGGTTCACGCCGAACGGCTTGTCGGTCATGTCGCGGCAGCGCGCGATCTCCTTGGCGAGCAATTCCGGCGTCTTCTGCGTCAGGCCGGTGATGATGCCGAGCCCGCCGGCGTTCGACACGGCGGCGGCCAGCTCGGCAAAGCCGACGAAATGCATGCCGCCCTGGATGATGGGGTGCTCGATGCCGAACAGCTCGGTGATCGCGGTCTTCACTTAATTCGCCTCCCGGAATTTGCTCAGATCGGGTTCAGTCTAGCCGGACTTTTGCGCCGCGGTCACCATTTCTCTCCGAAGGGGGATCTCCATTTTGAGGGTCCGCGAGGCCCACACCTCGTGAGAGCCCCGCTGCCAGTCGTGAACGACGGCTCAAAAAGAAGCGCGGCACAGTGCGTGCCGCGCTCGTCCCTGACGTCTCACGGGAAGCCCGCCTGTCTCAGTGCGTCTTCGTCTCGTGCCATTTCTCGAGATCGGGCTTCTCCTCGTCCGATCCCTGCTCCTTCTCCGGATTGCCCTTCCAGGGCTTGTCCGTCTGCCGGTGCGAACCCCAGTCGTTCTGCTGCCGGGGATCGTCGTTAGGCCGTTCCTTGCTCATCGATCTCCCTTTCCGTGAACGTCAAGCGAAGGGAACACCGTAATAGGAGTTGATGCCGCGCACCGCGGCATCATCACCCCAGTTCCAATCGCTTCGTTCGCCATATTTCGGCGCCCCTTCCAGTTCCTTGGTGGTGATGCCGGTGACGTACCCGCCAAGCTCCGTGTCGTATTTCAGCGACTGCCAGGGCAACGGGTAGTGGTCGTTGCCGAGGCCCAGGAATCCGCCGAAGCCAAGCACGGCGTAGGACACCCTGCCGCTGACCTTGTCGATCATCACGCGTTCGATCGAACCGATTCGGTTGCGGTCGGCGCCGTAGACCGACGTTCCCTCGACCTTGTCGCTGCCGATCAGCCGTCCCATCTCGCTGCGGCCCAGCTCGCCTTGATTCAGCATCTCAATCCTCCACTCAGCCAATGTGAATCAACCGGATGAGCAAGCGATCGTTCCGGCGCCGATGTTCCCGGAAGTGGACCAGGAACATCGCAGGGAAGGAGCCGTTCTCTGAACTTCACGCACAACCGAGAGCCACGCGCGATGTCCCAGACCGTCTCCGACTTCATCGTCCAGCGTCTGCATCAATGGGGCGTGCGGCACATCTTTGGCTATCCCGGCGACGGCATCAACGGCGTGTTCGGCGCGATGAACCGGGCCCAAGGCAAGGAAGGCGAGATCGGCTTCGTGCAGGCACGGCACGAGGAGATGGCGGCATTCATGGCCAGCGCCTACGCAAAATTCTCAGGGCAGCTCGGCGTCTGCATCGCGACCTCGGGCCCGGGTGCCTCGCATCTCATCACCGGGCTCTACGATGCGCTGCTCGATCACCAGCCGGTGCTGGCGATTGTCGGCCAGCAGGCCCGCAACGCTCTCGGCGGGCACTATCAGCAGGAGATCGACCTTCTCTCGATGTTCAAGGACGTCGCCGGTGCCTACGTCATGCAGGCATCCTCGCCTGCGCAAGTGCGACACTTGATCGACCGAGCCGTGCGGATCGCGCTGGCGCGGCGGACCCCGACCGTGATCATCCTGCCCAACGACCTGCAGGAAGAGCCTTACGAGAGCCCGCCACGTGCACACGGCACGCTGCATTCCGGCATTGGTTATAGCGCGCCCAGCATCATGCCGCGTGAGGCCGATCTCGATCGCGCCGCGGAAGTGCTGAATGCCGGCAAGAAGGTCGCGATGCTCGTCGGCGCCGGCGCACTTGGCGCCACCGACGAGGTGATCGCCGTCGCTGACCGGCTCTCGGCCGGCTGCGCCAAGGCGCTGCTCGGCAAGGCAGCACTGCCCGACGACCTGCCATGGGTCACCGGCTCGATCGGCCTGCTCGGCACCGAGCCCAGCTACAACATGATGATGGAGTGCGACACGCTGCTGATGGTCGGCTCTGCCTTCCCCTATGCCGAGTTCCTGCCGAAGGAAGGCGCGGCCCGCGGCGTGCAGATCGACATCGACGCCGGCATGATGTCGATCCGCTTTCCCATGGAGGTCGGCCTCGTGGGCGATGCCGCCGAGACGCTGCGCGCTCTGTTGCCGCGGCTGAAGCCCAAGAGCGACGGGACCTGGCGCCAAAGTATCGAAGCTGACGTCGCGACATGGTGGAAGACGCTGGATGGCCGGGCACATCAGCCGGCGGCGCCCGTCAATCCGCAGCTCGTCGCCTGGGAATTGTCCCCGCGCCTGCCCGACCGTGCGATCATCACCAGCGATTCCGGCTCTTGCGCCAATTGGTTCGCCCGCGACCTGAAGATGCGCCGCGGCATGACGGCCTCGCTCTCCGGCGGCCTCGCCTCGATGGGCGCCGCAGTACCCTATGCGCTCGCCGCCAAATACGCCCATCCGGACCGTCCGGTGATCGCGCTGGTCGGCGACGGCGCGATGCAGATGAACAACATGGCCGAATTGATCACCGCCGCGAAATATTGGCGCTCCTGGCGCGACCCGCGCTTCGTCGTCTGCGTCTTCAACAACGAGGACCTCAACCAGGTGACCTGGGAGCAGCGCATCATCAACGGCGATCCCAAATTCGAAGCCTCGCAGCGCATTCCCGACGTCTCCTATTCACGCTTCGCCGAGCTCATCGGCCTGCGCGGCATCTTCGTCGACACCCCACAGCTGCTCGGCTCGGCCTGGGAGCAGGCGCTGGCAAGCGAGATGCCCGTCGTGCTGGAGGTGAAGACCGATCCCGAAGTGCCGCCGCTGCCGCCGCATATCACGCTTCAGCAGGCCAAGAACTTCTCGCTCGCCCTCTTGAAGGGCGATCCGAACGAGAGCGGGATGATCAAGGGAGCAGCGCGGCAGGTGCTCGAAACGATCCTGCCCGGAAAGCAATGAGGTCAACCATGAGCGACTTTCGCGACATCCAGCACGGCGTCAACGATCCCGTCGATGGCGTCGATGTAACGTACCATTTCAACGACAACAAGACTCCGCACGAGCGCGCGCAGCGCCATGCCGATGTGCGTGCCGAAGCCACGGCCGTCGCCGCCGAGCCGTTTCTCCCCGAGCGGCTGCGACGCAAGCCGACCGATCCCATCAATCCGCGCACCGGGCGGAATCCGGCGGATTAGTCGTTAGGAACCTCGGCGCATACGACGTGTTGATCGGCGCAATATCGCGCGGCAAGAGGCCGCGCGCCCACTCGGAGGGACCGAACCATGAAACGCACCATCATCGCCCTTGCCTGCCTGCTTGTCGCAGGGCCCGCGCTCGCCCAATCTCTTGGCGAGAAAACCGGCGTCAATTCGGCGCTCGGTGTCGCGCCAACGACTGCCGACTTCGTCAAGCAGGCCGCCATCAGCGACATGTTCGAGATCGAGTCGAGCAAGCTCGCTACGCAAAAGGGCAACGCGCAGGAGAAGAGCTTCGCGCAGCAGATGGTGACCGACCACACCAAGACCAGCACCGAGCTCAAGGGTCTCGTCGGTGACGGCAAGGTGCAGGCGACCCTTCCGACGGCGCTCGACAGCTCGCACCAGAGCAAGCTCGACAAGCTCAAGAGCGCGAATGGCAAGGACTTCAGCTCGGACTACAATTCCTACCAGGTGAGCGCCCATGAGGATGCCGTGTCGCTGTTCGAGCGCTACGCCAAGGGCGGCGACAATTCCGCGCTGAAGGATTGGGCCGGCAAGACTCTGCCGGCGCTCAAGCACCATCTCGACATGGCCAAGGAGCTCGGCAAGGCGCCGAGCGTCGGCCAGGCGAAGTAAACCTCGAACGAGGGCGCCGGCGTGGCCGGCGCCCCGCGGGCCTGGTGCCGACGCGGCCGAACTCAGGAACCTTCGTTGATTCCGGGCTTTACAAATTTGTCATGAAGAACATCTCGCCTGCGAACCGATGGCGCTCGTAACAGTCAAACCCACCCGGATCGATACGGCGATCGCGAACGAGATCGCGCACCACACCAACTCCGGCCTCGAGCATGCCGCCCAGACATTGACCTGGGGAGCCGACGAGCATGTGCTCATCGCGCTGGCCGCCGCGGGATGGCTCTACACCCGGCTGCGGCAACCGCAGCAGCGTCGCGTTGCAGATCACATTCTCATGGTCTCGCTGGCGACAGCCGTGCTGCCGCATGTCCTCAAATCCGTGTTCGATCAGACCAGGCCGGACCGGCTGACGGTCACGGGCCATTGGCGCGGCGTGCCCTTCTCGGGGCGATCACGCGACGCATTTCCCTCCGGTCACGCCGTGCACATGGGCGCCCTCGCCTCGGCGGCCGACCTGTTGCCGCCTGCCCGGCGTCAGGCGGTCCGCTTCGTTGCCGTGGCGCTGTCGTTGACGCGCATCGTGGTGCTGGCGCATTGGGCCAGCGATGTGGTGGCCGGTTTCACGCTCGGCGTCGCCGTTGAGCGACTGTTCAGGCCGTTCACGCTGGCGAAGCAGCGGCCCAAGGCCTCACGGACACGGCCATGACCGAATATCTCCTGCGCTTCATCGCCGGCGGCCTGATCGTCTCTGCCTTCTCGATCCTGGGCGACATGCTGCGGCCGAAGAGCTTTGCTGGCCTGCTCGGCGCGGCGCCGTCGGTCGCTCTGGCCACCCTCAGCATCGCCGTCGTCCAGCACGGCCCGCAATATGTCGCCGCCGAAAGCTGGACGATGATCTATGGTGCCATCGCACTCGGCTGCTACAGCATCGTCGTCTGCCATCTCCTGATGAGGTTTCATTTCTCCGCACTGCCAGCCACCATTCTCGCTTTTGCCGCATGGCTCGTCGTCGCCTTCGCTCTGCTCGCGGGTTTCGGAGGTGCTGCCTGATGCTGGTCAAGATGTCTGCATCGGCGCTGAAACAGACTCGGTGGTACGAGTACGGTATCCGCTTTCTGCTCGGCGGACTGGCGACGGTCCTCGCGGGAGCCGTGACCGCAGGTTTCGGCGTCTCCGTGGGCGGCCTCTTCCTCGCGCTCCCCGCCATCTTCTGCGCCAGCGCAACGCTGATCGAAAGCCATGAGCGCCGCGCCAAGGAAAAGGCCGGCCTCAGCGGAGACAGACGCGGGCAGCAGGCCGCAGCGCTCGATGCTGCCGGGGCCGGCCTTGGGAGCATCGGTCTCGCAGCGTTCGCTGCAGTCTTTTATCTCGTGGTTTCGACAACCGTGATCGGCGCATTCGTCACCGCCATCCTGGTATGGGCGGCCGTGTCGGTGTCGGCTTGGTGGCTGCGGCGAAAGCTTCGCATCACCTCGAGGACCGTGCAGACCGAACGCATGGGGCCATCAGCGAGGGGCCGCGACCTCTTCCCGTAGCATCAGAAAGCCGTACATCTCGGCGGCCGTCTGAAGCTGATCGATGCGCGCAAGAACAATTTCGCGCTGGCGGCCGTCCGGCAGGCCCGACAGTTCATGCTCGAGCCGCAGCTTCTGCGCCCCGAGACGCTGTTCGAATGTATGTGGCTCAGATCGTCTTCGCATCTTCCGTCCTCGGTGGCTGCAGTCCCGGGCTGTTGGCCCAGCGCTCGACTTGTTCGATGACCTTCTGGTGGCTGGGACGCACCGGCTTGGGGGCTTCCGGCTCTTCGGAAAGCTTGCGAGGCAACCTGACTTCGTCCGTCATGGCTTCTCTCCCTTTCCATGAGAATGCGCCACCGCCGGAGTCGTTTCAATAATAAATCATTGATTTTGTTGTATTTTCTTACTCATTTGGCGTCTTTCTCGACTCTTGTGGAACTCCCGCCAAGTTGGTTCGTTGAGTAACCTACTCAACCTGCTCAATTTGTGTGATCGACCATGAACGACCTTCGCGCCGAGCGCCTACAGGTCATGCTCACGCCGGAAGAGTTGGCCGCCGTTGACGATTTCCGGTTCAAACATCGCATGCCGACGCGGGCGGCAGCGGTCCGCGAACTGCTCAAGTTCGGATTGGCCGCCATCGGCGTCGACGCGACTGCGGGTGTGAAGTCGAGCAGCTTCGGCGTGTTCGGCCGCGGGCCCGACGGGCATACGCAGGAGGATCCCGAAAACGGCACCGGGGGCTGACCCACAGGAGCCGTTCATAAGCAAACGACCCCGGCACGGGGCGTGCCAGGGCCGTCTTGGAGATTGCTTCCGGCGCACCGGGGGCATGACAACCGGGAGCAACCTGTCGACTCGTCGTGCGAGGATTCGTTCCTCGCGCTGATCCGTTGCGTCTAGCCGCTCGGCGCGTCGCCGGAATCGTCCGGCGTCATGCCGGAGCCCGGCGTCTTGCTGTTGTCGTTGAGCTTGGGATCGCGCGTCGCCTCCCGCGACGGCGAGCCTTTCGAACCCGTCTGTTGCGGATCCGTCTTGTGCACGGACTGTGCGCGCTGCTTGTCGCGCGGCTGTTCCTCCGCCCGTTTGTCCTTGACGATGCCGTGGTCGGAATGGGCCATGATGTGCTTTCACCTCTCCTATGTGTCGAAGCGCTTACGCACTGCGGCGTCGAATGTTCCGGCGAGGCGCTAGCTGTGCGCCGCGTGGACCGCAGCCGACGCATTCCCCAGATGAACCTGGCGCACCGTCGTCACCGTCGCGAACGCGACCGAGACACCAAAGGCGAGAATGAGTGAAAGAAGAGCCAGACGTGGCGCCATCACAAAACCTCCTTCTGGAAGCGAAAACCAACGCGATCGACTGTCCCCTGAGCATCCTGGATTGGTCGCTTGCATTCCGTGAGCGGTCTCACACGCGGATTCACGAAAAGCAGAGCCCTCACGCATCCCGCTTTTGAGGGAAACGGACTACGAGAGGCGGAATTTCCCCGTCGAGCCAATCCTGCTCGTGGGCGAGCGCCGTCCAGGCGTCCGCCATGCGCGAAAAGCGCTTGTGGGCGGGTTGTCCCTCGGCGCGCTCGGCGAGCTGAAGACAGTTGTCGGCATTATCCCTGAAGATGTCAGACTGTTTCATATTGAAGACGTGGGGACGGAACTCTCGGGTCGCAACCCGCTTGCCGGATCGTAATGTTCAGGGAACTCCGCACGCCATTGGCTGTTTGATATCGATGCGAGTTCTTGTCGCGATCACCCTGGCATTCATCAGCACCGCAGCGCTTGCCGACAGCACCGGTGAACGGAAAGTCTGGCGGCCGCCCTCCGAGCGCAACCGACGTCATCAGCGGCCTCTATGATTTCAGCCGCTTCCAGCAGGGCCTCCTGGAGAGCACCGATCTGAAGGGCAACGCCGAGGTCAAGAACCTCGCCGCCTTGCGTGCAGAGGAAGCGGCCAAGCGCGACAAGGCGCTGAAGCAGATCCAGGAGGCGATCGGCGCGGAGCCGCGCATCGGCAAGACGACGTCGGTCAGCGCGGGCCTGGTCGAGCCCGAAACGTCCGACGGACCGACTTACGTCCGAAGCTTCTATGCCTCGCAGATTCCCGAATATGAATCGGCCATTGACCTGCTCGAACGCTATTTGAAGGCGCCCGATAACGCGGCGCTCGCAACGTTTGCGCGCGAGCAGCTCCCGATGCTGCGCGCACAGGTCAAGGACGCCGGGCGCACCATGGCGGACAAGTAGCCCCCTCTATTTATTTGTCGTTCGGATGATGTTGCTGGCTCTGCGGTCGCACGGTGCGGTCGCTCTCCGGCATCCGGTCCCGGCCCGCATCGCCATTGTCGTCCTTGCCGCCCGAAGACGAGGTGCCGCTGCCGCTCGGGTTCGACCGGGTCGCCGCCCCCGTCGTCGGAGTATCCGCCCTCGGGCTGGCGGAGCTCGCGGCGGGATCGCCGGTCACCGCCCCGCGGCCGCTGGGCGCTCCGCCCTGCGCCAAGGCCGACCCGGCAAACAGCACGACGACGATCGCGGCAAGTCCTGCTTTCATATCCGTTCTCCATGTCTTTGCGGGCTAACCGCGAGGGTTGGCGCTCGTTCCGAAGGGTGGCGGGGACGAACGAGCGGGCCGCAGGATCGCGGACGCCAGCCCTTTTCGAATTCGGATGGAACCAATTCGGCGGATCGTGGTTATATTTGCCGGGCTGAGCAAAGCAGGTTCCATTTGCTGGCGCCGCAAGGTTGGCGCTTGATTTCGAATTTGGCTGACGCTCTATGTTGACCAATCGCGTCTGGCCATAGATTCGGCCGACACCTGCGGGGGAATCAGTATGAGCGACCTCGATCCCGGATCTGCATCACGGTCCGGTCGTCGCGTCCCAAAGCCAAAGCCCAACGGTGTATCGGATCCGGATTCCCGGGCCGAATTGCTGCTCGCCCTGCAGGCCATGCGCAGCGGCGATTTCTCCGTCCGCATGAGCGGCGACTATCTCGGCATCGACGGCAAGATCGCCGACACTTTTAATGAAATCATCGCCGCCAACCAGCGCATGGCGCAGCAGCTCGAGCTGGTCGGCCAGGTGGTCGGCCGCGAAGGCAAAACGCGCCAGCGCGTGAAGTTCGGCCTCGCCAGCGGCTCCTGGGCCGACATGGAAGGCTCCGTCAACACGCTGATCGACGACCTGCTGTGGCCGACCCGCGAGGTGACGCGTGCGGTCGCGGCGGTGGCGCAAGGCGACCTGCTCCAGACCGTCAAGCTCGACGTCGACGGCCGTCCGCTCCGGGGCGAATTCCTGCAGTCGGCGACCATCGTCAACACCATGATCAAGCAGCTCGGCGTGTTCACCTCCGAGGTGACGCGCGTGGCGCGCGAGGTCGGCACCGAGGGCAAGCTCGGCGGCCAGGCCCAGGTGCCGGAAGTGACCGGCGTCTGGAAGGACCTCACCGAGAGCGTCAACTCGATGGCGAACAACCTGACCAATCAGGTTCGCAACATCGCCGAGGTGACGATCGCGGTCGCCAACGGCGACCTCTCCAAGAAGATCACGGTCGACGTCCGCGGCGAGATCCTTCAGCTCAAGGAAGCCATCAACACGATGGTGGACCAGCTCCGCTCCTTCGCCTCCGAAGTGACGCGCGTGGCGCGCGAGGTCGGTACCGACGGCAAGCTGGGCGGCCAGGCGATCGTGCCCGGCGTCGCCGGCACCTGGAAGGACCTCACCGACTCCGTCAACGCGATGTGCGGCAACCTGACCGCACAGGTGCGCAACATCGCCAACGTCACCACCGCCGTGGCGCGCGGCGACCTGTCGCGCAAGATCACGGTGGACGTGCGCGGCGAGATCCTGGAGCTGAAGGACACCATCAACACCATGGTGGACCAGCTCAACTCGTTCGCCTCGGAAGTGACGCGCGTCGCGCGCGAGGTCGGCACCGAAGGCAAGCTTGGCGGACAGGCGCAGGTGCCTGGCGTCGCCGGCACATGGAAGGATCTCACCGACAACGTCAACTTCATGGCCTCGAACCTGACGGCGCAGGTCCGCAACATCGCCGACGTCGCCACCGCCATCGCGAGCGGCGACCTCTCGAAGAAGATCACGGTGAACGTCTCGGGCGAAATCCTTCAGCTGAAGGAGACGCTCAACACCATGGTCGACCAGCTCAACGCGTTTGCCGGCGAAGTGACCCGCGTGGCGCGCGAAGTCGGCACCGAGGGCCGGCTCGGCGGCCAGGCCAACGTGCTCGGCGTCGCCGGCACCTGGAAGGACCTCACCGAGAGCGTCAACTCGATGGCGTCGAACCTGACCGCGCAGGTTCGCAACATCGCCGAGGTGACCACCGCGGTCGCCGGCGGCGATCTGTCGAAGAAGATCACGGTGGACGTGCGCGGCGAGATCCTGGAGCTGAAGGACACCATCAACACCATGGTGGACCAGCTCAACGCCTTCGCCGGCGAAGTCACGCGCGTCGCGCGCGAGGTCGGCACCGAAGGCAAGCTCGGCGGCCAGGCCGTCGTGCGCGGCGTCGGCGGCACCTGGAAGGACCTCACCGACAGCGTCAACTCGATGGCCTCGAACCTCACCGGCCAGGTCCGCAACATCGCCGAGGTCGCGACCGCGGTCGCCAAGGGCGATCTGTCGAAGAAGATCACAGTGAACGTGTCGGGCGAAATCCTTCAGCTGAAGGAAACGCTCAACACCATGGTCGACCAGCTCAACGCCTTCGCCGGCGAAGTCACGCGCGTCGCCCGCGAGGTCGGCACCGACGGCAAGCTCGGCGGCCAGGCCGGCGTGCCCGGCGTCGCCGGCACCTGGAAGGACTTGACCGACTCCGTGAACTCGATGGCGGGCAACCTCACCGCCCAGGTCCGCAACATCGCCGAGGTCGCGACCGCGATCGCGGGCGGCGACCTGTCGCGCAAGATCACCGTGGACGTGCGCGGCGAGATCCTGCAGCTCAAGGACACGCTGAACACGATGGTCGACCAGCTCAACCGCTTCGCGGGCGAGGTGACGCGCGTGGCGCGCGAGGTCGGCACCGAAGGCCGCCTCGGCGGTCAGGCCAACGTGCCGGGCGTCGCCGGCACCTGGAAGGATCTCACCGACAGCGTGAACTCGATGGCGGGCAACCTCACCGCCCAGGTCCGCAACATCGCCGAAGTGACCACCGCCGTCGCGCGCGGCGACTTGTCGCGCAAGATCACCGTCGACGTGAAGGGCGAAATCCTCGAGCTCAAGAACACCATCAATACGATGGTCGATCAGCTCAACGGCTTCGCCGGCGAAGTGACGCGCGTGGCGCGCGAGGTCGGCACCGAAGGCAAGCTCGGGGGACAGGCCGAGGTGCCCGGCGTCGCCGGCACCTGGAAGGACCTCACCGACAACGTCAACTTCATGGCCTCGAACCTGACGGCCCAGGTCCGCAACATCGCCGAGGTCGCGACCGCGATCGCAGGCGGCGACCTGTCGAAGAAGATCACGGTGGACGTGCGCGGCGAGATCCTGCTGCTCAAGGACACCTTGAACACCATGGTCGAGCAGCTGCGCTCCTTCGCCGCCGAAGTGACGCGCGTCGCCCGCGAGGTCGGCACCGAGGGCCGGCTCGGCGGTCAGGCCGTCGTGCCCGGCGTCGGCGGCACCTGGAAGGATCTGACCGACAACGTCAACCTCTTGGCCGCGAACCTCACCACCCAGGTCCGCAACATCGCCGAAGTGACCACGGCGGTCGCGCGCGGCGACCTGTCGCGCAAGATCACCGTCGACGTGAAGGGCGAAATCCTCGAGCTGAAGAACACCATCAACACCATGGTGGACCAGCTCAACGCCTTCGCCGGCGAAGTCACGCGCGTGGCGCGCGAGGTCGGCACCGAGGGCAAGCTCGGCGGCCAGGCGCAGGTGCCCGGTGTCGCCGGCACCTGGAAGGATCTCACCGACACCGTCAACTTCATGGCGGCAAACCTGACCGAGCAGGTGCGCGGCATCGTCAAGGTGGTGACCGCGGTCGCCAATGGCGACCTCAAGCAGAACCTCACCGTGAAATCGAAGGGCGAGGTCGCTGCGCTCGCCGACACCATCAACAACATGACCGAGACGCTCGCCACCTTCGCCGACCAGGTGACGTCGGTGGCACGCGAGGTCGGCGTCGAAGGCCGGCTCGGCGGTCAGGCCAACGTGCCGGGCGCGGCCGGCACCTGGAAGG
This sequence comes from Bradyrhizobium sp. CCBAU 65884, assembly GCF_028128835.1. Taxonomy (NCBI): domain Bacteria; kingdom Pseudomonadati; phylum Pseudomonadota; class Alphaproteobacteria; order Hyphomicrobiales; family Nitrobacteraceae; genus Bradyrhizobium; species Bradyrhizobium sp. CCBAU 65884. The sequence continues at coordinate 104,632 of NZ_LBJU01000118.1, forward strand.
ACCTCACCGGCAACGTGAACCTCCTGGCGGCCAACCTCACCTCGCAGGTGCGCGCGATCGCCGAAGTCGCGACCGCCGTCACCAAGGGCGACCTGACGCGATCGATCCAGGTCGATGCCCGCGGCGAAGTCGCCGAGCTGAAAGACAACATCAACACGATGATCACGAATCTCCGTCTCACGACGGACGTGAACACCGAGCAGGACTGGCTGAAGACCAACCTCGCCAAATTCACCAACATGCTGCAGGGCCAGCGCGACCTCACCACCGTCGGCCGGCTCTTGCTCACCGAGCTGTCGCCGCTGGTGAACGCCCATACCGGCGTGATCTACCAGATCGAGAGCGAGGACAATCCGCAGCTCCTGCTGCTCGCCTCCTACGCCAGCGACGGCATCTATCCGTATCAGCGCGTGCTGCAGTTCGGCGACGGCCTGATCGGCCAGTGCGCGCTCGACAAGCGGCCGCGCGTGGTCGCCGACATTCCGTCCGACGTGGTGCCGATCAACTCGGCGCTGTTCCGCGTCGCACCGAAGAACCTCGTCGTGCTGCCGGTGCTGTTCGAGGGCCAGGTCAAGGCCGTGATCGAGCTCGCCTCGCTCGTCTCCTTCACGACCTCGCAGATGACCTTCCTGGAGCAGCTCACCGACTCCATCGGCATCGTGCTCAATTCGATCGAAGCGACGATGCAGACCGAAGGCCTGCTCAAGCAGTCGCAGCAGCTTGCCGGCGAGCTCCAGACCCAGCAGCGCGAATTGCAGCAGACCAACGACCAGCTCGAGCAGAAGGCGCAGCAGCTCGCCGAGCGCAACGTCGAGGTCGAACGCAAGAACCAGGAGATCGAGCAGGCCCGCCGCGCGCTGGAGGAAAAGGCGACCGAGCTTGCGCTGACCTCGAAGTACAAGTCCGAATTCCTCGCCAATATGAGCCACGAGCTGCGCACGCCGCTGAACTCGATCCTGATCCTGGGGCAGCAGCTCACCGACAATCCGGACGGCAACCTCTCGGCCAAACAGGTCGAATTCGCCCGCACCATCCACGGCGCCGGCACCGATCTGCTCAATCTCATCAGCGACATCCTGGATCTATCCAAGATCGAATCCGGCACGGTGACGGTCGACGCCGAGGAAATCCTCACCGCGAACCTGCTGGAGACCGTCGGACGGCCGTTCCGGCACGAGGCGGACAACCGCAATCTCTCGTTCAAGATCGACGTCGATCCGAACCTCCCACGCAGCATCGTCACCGACTCCAAGCGCCTGCAACAGGTCCTGAAAAACCTGCTCTCCAACGCTTTCAAGTTCACCGCCGAAGGCGAGGTGCGCCTGAATGTCACCGCCGCGGTCAGCGGCTGGGGAACCGATCATCCGGTGCTGAATTCCGCGCCGGCGGTGATCGCGCTCGAAGTGTCCGACACCGGCATCGGCATTCCCGTGGAGAAACAGAAGCTGATCTTCGAGGCGTTCCAGCAGGCCGATGCCGGCACCAGCCGGAAATATGGCGGCACCGGCCTTGGGCTTGCGATCAGTCGCGAATTGGCAAGCCTGCTCGGCGGCGAAATTCATCTGCGCAGCTCGCCGGGCAAAGGCTCGTCGTTCACGCTGTATCTGCCGCTCAAATATTCCGGCCCGACGCTCGCACCGCGCGCCGCACCCGCGCCGCAGCAAAACAATCAGCCGCCTGCGCTGCAGCCCGCCGCCGCGCCGGAGCAGCAGCGCGTCATCGAGCAGCTTCCCGACGACCGGCTCAACCTCGAGCCTGGCGACAGCATCCTTCTGATCGTCGAGGACGACCCGCATTACGCGCGTGTACTGGTCGACCTCGCGCGCGACAAGGGATTCAAGGTCCTGGTCGCCGCCCGCGGTGCGGAGGCGCTGGAGCTTGCCAAGCAATACCAGCCGAGAGCAGTCTCGCTCGACGTGTTCCTGCCCGATATGCTCGGCTGGACCGTGCTGAGCCAGCTCAAGCACAATCCGCTGACCCGCCACATCCCCGTGCAGATCATCACGCTCGACGAGGACCGCCAGCATGCGCTGGCGCGTGGCGCGTTCTCCTTCGTCAACAAGCCGACGACGACCGAGGGCGTCTCGGCCGCGCTGACGCAGATCAAGGAGTATGCACGGCCGCGGCGCAAGCGGCTCCTGATCGTCGAGGACAACGAGGCGGAGCAGCTTTCGATCCGCGAGCTGCTGCACCACGACGACATCGAGATCGTGACGACGGACACCGGCGCCGGCGCGCTCTCGACGCTGCGGGAGGCGCCCTGCGATTGCGTGGTGCTCGACCTCAGGCTGCCCGACATGAGCGGTTTCGAGGTGCTGGACCAGATCCGCAACGACGAGGCGCTGTCCAACGTCCCGGTCGTCGTCTTCACCGGCCGCGAGCTTTCGGCGGAGGAGGATGCGGAACTCCACACCATGGCGCGCAGCATCGTGGTCAAGGGCGTGGAATCGCCGGAGCGCCTGCTCGACGAGACCGCATTGTTCCTGCACCGCGTGATCACGGAGCTTCCGGTCGAGAAGCAGCGCATGCTGGAGAAGCTGAACAGTTCCGACGAGGATTTGATCGGCAAGACCGCGCTGCTCGTCGACGACGACGCCCGCAACATCTTCGCGCTGTCGAGCGTGCTGGAACGGCGCGGCATGAAGGTGCTGACCGCCACGACCGGCCGTGAAGCCGTCACCCTGGTCGAATCCAATCCTGAGATCGCCATCGTTCTGATGGACATCATGATGCCGCAGATGGATGGCTACCAGACCATCGGCGTCATTCGCGAAAACCAGGCCTTCGCCCGCCTTCCGATCATCGCGCTGACCGCCAAGGCGATGAAGGGTGACCGGGAAAAATGCCTGGAGGCCGGCGCGTCCGACTATCTCGCCAAACCCGTCAACACCGATCAATTGCTGCTTGCGATCCGCATGTGGCTGCACCGATGAGTTTGGATCCGCGAATGGACCACGAAAAGGTCAACATCCTCCTCGTCGACGACCAGCCGGCCAAGCTGCTCGCCTATGAGGTGATCCTGAAGGAACTCGGCGAGAACCTCGTGGTCGCTTCGTCCGGACGCGAGGCGCTGGAGGTGCTGCTCAAGACCGAGATCGCGGTGATCCTGGTCGACGTCTGCATGCCCGAGCTCGACGGCTTCGAGCTTGCCGCGATGATCCGCGAGCATCCGCGCTTCCAGAAGACCGCGATGATCTTCATCTCCGCCATCCAGGTCAGCGACATCGACCGGCTGCGCGGCTACGAGATGGGGGCGGTCGACTACGTGCCGGTCCCGGTCGTGCCGGAGGTGCTGCGCGCCAAGATCAAGGTGTTTGCCGAGCTCTACCGCAAGACCCGCGAGCTGGAACGGCTGAATCAGGAGCTCGAGGATCGCGTCCGCGCACGCACGGCGGAACTGGAGAACTCCACCGCGAAGCTGCGCGAAAGCGAGCAGCGGCGCAGCATGGCCATCGCGGCCGGCAAGATGGGTTCCTGGGATTGGGACTGGATCAGCGGCGACTGGATGTGGGACGAGGGGCAATATCGCATCTTTGGCGTCGGCCCGGAGAGCTTCGAGGTCAATCCGGCCAACGTCCAGGCGCTGTTGCATCCCGACGACGTCGATCAGTTGCGCAAGGCGATCGCCGAATTCAACAAGGGCACGCGTGCCTATGAGACCGAGTTCCGCATTGTGCGGCCCGACGGCGAGGTGCGCTGGTGCGTCGGCACGGCGGCCGCGACGGTCGACGACAGCGGTCGCGTCGTGCGCGTGAGCGGTGTCACCGTGGACATCACCGAACGCAAGCGAGCCGAGGAACGGCAGAATTTGCTGGCGCGGGAAGTCGATCACCGCGCCAAGAATGCTCTGGCGCTGGCGCAGTCGATCGTCCGCCTCACCCGCGCCGACGAGGTCAAGGCCTATGTCAGCGCCGTCGAAGGACGCATCAATGCGCTGGCGCGCGTGCACACCATCCTGTCGCTGTCGAGCTGGCAGGGCGCGGAGCTCTCCAAGCTGATCGACGAGGAGCTTGCGCCCTATTCGCTCGGCGGCCAGATCATATTGGCGGGTCCGGAGGTCCAGTTGCTGCCGGCGACGGCCCAGACGCTGGCGCTCGCGCTGCACGAGCTCTTCACCAACTCGGCCAAGTATGGCGCACTCTCGACCAGGTCGGGACGGCTCACGATCGGCTGGCAGGTCGAGGACCAGCTGCTGACGCTGAGCTGGGAGGAATCCGGCGGTCCGCTCGTCATGACGCCGAAATCGCGCGGCTTCGGCACGCGGAGCCTGCTTGCGAGCGTCGAGTCCCAGCTCGGTGGACAGGCGCAATTCGATTGGCGAGCCGAAGGACTGTTGTGCCGCCTCAAGGTGCCGCTGACACGCAAGACGGCGACGGCCGCCCCCGGAAAATTCGACGCCCCCAGCTCAGCCGAATTGCAACGCGCCTCGGGCTAAAGCGCGATGCGATCAGGATGAAGCGTCATCGCGCTTTGGTTTGTTGTTTGAGCATGATCTTTTCGGAAAACCGCTGCGCACTTTTCCGGATCATGCTTTAGCCCGACGCCGCCATCCTGGTTTGCCGCGGCGGCCGCGCTTCCTCGGCGAGGCGTCCTTCGAGCCAGGCTTCCGTCTGAGCGAGGTCGCGTAGCGCCCTCGCGTAGCGGCGGGCCGCACTTCGCTCCGCACCGCGCGGCAGTTTGCGGGCCTTGCGCAGCATGTCCGCAGCCGCGTTGCGATAGGCCAGTGAGCGGTAAAGAAAGACTACCTTACCCATATCGAATGTTCCCGTTTTGCTGACGCTCATCCTCGCAGGCCCGGCATGAACGTCGGATGAAGCCGGTGATGACAATTCCTTCATGCGTTTGGAACCGGCGAATATGGCCCGCGTTTGCATGTCAGTTCGGGATGCGGTTCCCATGCGCGCAAAAAAGTCGTCGGACCTGATCTCTCCCACCGGCCTCATCAAGCTGATGACGCATGCGATGATGGGCGCAGCCCTCGGCCTCGCCTTCAGCCTCACGCTGATCCTGTCCAATCCCGCCGTCGCCAAGCTGCTCGATCACGGCGGAAGCCAGGCCGCAATCATCTTCGCCCTGACATTGGTGACGACATTCGCGATCGGCGCGACACTCACCGGCGTCGTGTTCATCCTCGCAGAGGACAAGCAATCTTGAAGCGTGCGGGCGGCCCGGCAGATGCGTTTGTCGGGAACTCCTTCGGCAAATGGCGGTTGGCTGCCTGCGTCAATTTAACTCAGGGAGTTCCCCGCATGACAACGGCAAAACTCGTTCTCACCGCAATGTTGGCCACCGGCCTCGCCGCCGCGCCGCTCGCCGCACAGGCCAAGTCGCACAAGGCCAAACACGGATCATCGATGTCGTCCTCGCAGACCACGGGCGCCAACACCAAGGCCTCGAAGGGCGCGGATCCTTCCGGCCAGGGCGGCTCCGGTCCCGGCTCGGACCAGGGCGGCACCATGACGAACAAGAGCAGCAAGGGCATGAGCAATACCAAGTGAGCTCAGGCCGACCATGACATCAAAAGCCCCGCGGCGACGTGGGGCTTTTTTTCTTGATGCGGGATCGGCAATCGAGCGCCACATCGTCGAGCGCCGGCGTCAGCTGGTTACGGGCGACGCGTTTCAGAGTTGAGCGGGCGGCTCGCAGCATTCGTCTTCACGAGCTGCGCCCGCTTGCGTCCGATCAGAAGTTGGGCCGCAGCATCGTCGAGCCCCGCACGCTGCAATTGCCGGATGGCCGAGCCTAATTCGAGAATCTCGGCGCGCAACCTCAAGATCCGGTAAGTGTCCGGGTCCTCCTCCACGGCGCCCCCCAAAAGGTTTCAGCGCCGCGTGCTCGCGCGCTCAGGACCGACGGCTGTCTTCACGAGACGAAGGCGCACCCGGTCGCGAACGTCAGGCAGGACATCGCCGCCGCCGGCAGCCTTCCATTCGCCGATCAGCAAATTGACCTTCCGGCGCAAATCCATCTGCGCCAGGGCTTGCTGGACGCAATCGCGGTCGCCGTTGATGAGATCGCGCACGGAGGCCTCGACGCCGGCCATCTCAACCCTCAAGGCGCTGATTTTACGTCGAATTTCATTAATTCTGTTGTCCATGGCTTGTTAGAACAAAATAAGAACATATAGTCAAGTCACGATTTCAGGACGGAGAAGCGACATGCAGGTTCAGGGCAAATACGACGCCAGGGTTTTCCTCGCCGAGCAGATGACACGGACGCAGGGGCTGAGGTTGAAACGGCTGAGCGAAGAAGCGTATCAGCCCGCGCAATATGCGCGCGATCTGTCCTTCAGCGAGGCCGCACGTCGTATCCAGGTGCTGGAAGCCGAGATCGAGCTGGCGAATTCCTTCTAGGCTGCGCCTGGAACACTGTCCGCGTCCTTCGGAACCATGCCCGTGTCGAATGGTTCTCCCCGGCCAAGGGAGAACATGCATGGCACGCAAGGCAAAGAAGCGCAGCTACTCGCGCAGCGCCGGCAGCGATGTCGAGAGCGAGATGCGCCGCTACAAGAAGGGCACCGCCAAGAGCGGTCGCAAAGGCCGTGGCGGACGTGTGAAGAGTCGCAAGCAGGCGATCGCGATCGGACTGTCGAAGGCACGCAAGAAGGGGAAGAAGGTCCCGAAGAAGGCCGCCAAGAAGACCTCCAAGAAGACGTCCAAGAAGACGTCCAAGAAGAGGACGACCAAGAAGAGGACAACCAAGAAATCGTCGAAGCGCAAATCCAGCAAGCGCTGACGTTGGCCTGTGTCAGATCATGCTGCCCGGCATGAAGCAGCGGATCGAAACGCCGAACGCGGTCTTCACCGGCCACACCATGGTGCGGCCGGCGCGGTTCGGCTCGGTGATGACGGCTTCGTCCGGCACCTCGATCCACTCGCCGTCGAGACGCACGCGATAATGCCCGTTATGCGACTCCCAGTCGGGATCGGCGACGGCAAAACCATCCGCATCCGAACAGCACGGACCAAGGTGGCTGCGCAGGCTGTCGAACCATGGCTTCAGGGGTGAGTCCGCGTAGCGGCCGTCGTCCCGCCCGAGAGCGTTTCCGCCCCAGAGCACGAATGGCGCCACGAGTAGCGCCCTCCTCAGCGAGAGCTTCAATCGATCCATGTCGGCACCGATCAAATGCGAACCAGCGGCCAGTTCCGGAAACCGGCGGCAAGTTCGAAGTTCCACGCTTGCAACTGGTCCCGGTGGCATCGTTGCCGCCGGCGACCTGCACGAGTCGGAACTTTGATGAGCGAACACGGCTTTTTCGGACGAACCGCGTCATCGTCGCTGCCGTTAACGAGAATGTTATCGATCGCCTCCCGGGAGTCCTGAAGGCGAACGAAAAAGGCGGCCGCGAGGGCCGCCTTTCTTGATCCATGCCGATCGGCGTTCGCCTCAGGCGAGTGGTACCGCGACGAAGCGGGTCGCCTGCGCGCTTCTGACCTGCAACAACACGCTGCGCTTGCCGGACGATTTGGCCTGCGCCAACTCGGAACGGACATCGCCGACATTGGCGACGGCCTTGCCGCCGACGTTGAGGATGACGTCGCCGGTCTGGATGCCGCGCTGCGCCGCCGGCCCTTGCGGATCGACTTCGGTGACGACAACGCCCTTCTGGCCAGCGCCCTGGACGTCACCGGCCGGAGCCAAAGCAAGACCGAGGCGCGGCGTGCCGGATCCCGGCTGGTCCTTGCCAACATCGGCCTTGGCCTGCCGTTCGTTCGGCAGTTCGCCGAGCGCGAGCGTCACCGTTTTGCTGTCGCCTTTGTGGAAGACGTCGAGCTTCACTGAGCTGCCAGGCGCAAGAGTCGCGATCGTGCGGGCGAGGTCGCGGGAGTCCTTGATCGCGGTGCCGTTGACGGCGGTGATGACATCGCCCGCCTCGATGCCGGCCTTGGCCGCCGGGCTGCCATCCTGCGGATTGTCGACGATCGCACCGCGCGCCTCCTTCAGTCCGAGGCTGTCGGCAATCTCGGCGGTGACCGGCTGCACTTGCACGCCGAGCCAGCCACGGGTCACCGCGCCCTTGTCCTTCAGCTGCGCGACGACGAGCTTTGCGGTCGAGGCCGGAATGTCGAAGCCGATGCCGACCGAGCCGCCGGAGGGCGAGAAGATCGCAGTGTTCACGCCGATCACGTTGCCGCTCATGTCGAAGGCCGGGCCGCCGGAATTGCCCTTGTTGATGGGCGCATCGATCTGGATGAAGTCGTCATAGGGGCCGTTGCCGATGTCGCGGCCACTGGCCGAGACGATGCCGGCAGTCACGGTGCCGCCGAGGCCGAAGGGGTTGCCGACCGCGACCACCCAGTCGCCGATGCGCGGCTTCTGGTCGGAGAATTTGACGAACGGGAAGTCCTTCTTGCCGTCGACCTTGATCAGCGCGAGATCGGTCTTCGGATCGGTGCCGACGACCTTGGCGGTGTAGCTCGTGCCGTCATCCATGGTCACCTGCACCGACTCGGCGTGGTCGACGACGTGGTTGTTGGTCACGGCATAGCCGTCGGCGGAGATGAAGAAGCCGGAGCCTTCGCCCGTGATCATCTGATGGCGCTGGCGCGGCATGCCGTTCATGCCGCCCGGGCCACGGAAGCCGAACTGCCGCGAGAACTGGTCGAACGGGGTGTCCTCGTCCTGATCCATCCGGTTCTGCTGCAGCATCGCGCTCTTGTCGTTGTCCTGGTCGATCTTGACCCGCACCGAGATGACGGCGGGTTTGACCTTACTGACGAGGTCACCAAAGCCCGGCGGCGTCGCGGCGGATTCGGCGGCCTGGGCCGGGGTAATGAAGGAGCTCGGACCGAACGGCGAAGAGCCGGGAGCAGCCGCCAGCACGGCCACGCCGAGCGCGGCCACGGTGCCGAGCAGCGCAAGCCGGCGCGGCCTCAGGATCTTGCGGGACGTGGTGTCGGAATTGACGCGATCGTTCATGTCGAAATGTCCATGTTGGATAAGGTGTCGCCTTGCTTCCAACATGGCCATCGTCACCTTACGACGTCCCGTCCATCCGATTAAATCTTCGCAAAGAATGCGCGGGCCCCCGGGAAAGTCGTCCCCTGCGCATTTGATGCAGCTCAACGCGGGTCCTTCGGACAGTGAAAAAATGCGGCCACCGGATGATGTTCATCGGAGGCGCGCCATGTACAAAGACATTCTCGTCCATATCCCCACCGAACGCCCCATGCGCTGCGCGATCGAAGGCTCGATTTCGCTCGCGGCGCGGTTCAACGCCCATCTCGACGCAGTCGCGATCGGCTATGTCGCGACCAGTGCGGCTTACGTGATGGAGGGCGGCGCCGCGGTGGCGGCCGTGTTCGAACTGGAACGCGAGCGCGCGGTGGAGCGGGCCGAGGCCGCGCTTGCGGTGTTTGGCATCGAAGCGGCGAACGCCGGCATCTCCTACGGCTGCCGCGCGCTGGGCGCGATCCCGGTGGACGCGGCCGGCTCGCTCGGCGAGATGGCACGGTTGCACGACCTCAGCGTCGTGCTTCAGCCAGATCCGGCGCAGGGCTCGTTCGACAACGACGTGCCGCGCGAGATCCTGTTCCAGGCCGGCGGCCCGGTGCTGTTCCTGCCCTACACCTTCCATGGAGCTTTCAAGGCGAACCGGATCGGCATCTGCTGGGACGGCAGCCGCCTCGCGGCCCGCGCCGTGCACGATGCCGCACCGTTCCTGGCGCGCGCCGATGAGATCGTGATCATCACCATCAACGAGGCCGATGCGGTCTCCGAGGAAGCTTCAGCGAACGGTCTGGCAAGACATCTCGGCCGGCGCGGACTGTCGACCCGCACGGTCGGCCTGTCGGCGACGCGCGCCGACATCCAGCCGACCATCCTGTCGCTGGCGGCCGACGAGGGCCTCGATCTCCTGGTGATGGGCGGCTACGGCCATTCGCGGTTGCAGGAGCGCGTTCTCGGCGGCGTCACCCGCGCCATGCTGCAGGCCATGACGGTCCCGACGCTGATGTCGCATTGAGCCGGGCCGGCCCGGCGCCATCACGCCGCGACCGGGGTCTCCCACGTCGCGGGTACGGCGTCGCCCTCGTCGTGCTGCACATTGCACGCGTCGAAATGCGCCTTGAGCTCGACCTCGGCGAGATATTCGAAATGTTCGGCCTGGCCGAGGAGTTCCCAGTTCTGAAGCGGCCGGTAGGCCGCCTGCTGACGACAGAGGGACGCCAGCGCCCGGTAGCGACGTACGTTCTCCATGAGACCCTCCCTCGCATTCACTGGGCTTATTGCCCCGATTTGCGTCAGGCCGATGGCGGTTGTGCAAAAGATTTGCTGCGCCTAGCCTCGGCTCGCTGCTAGGAAATATATGTCCGGGCCAAAGTTCCAAATGAACCGCGCCTTGGACCCGAAGGCTAGGCGTAGAGCCGGCGCTCCACGGTCACGCCGACCAGGTCAAGATAGCGCTCAATCAGGGCGGGCCGACCGACCAGATAGCCCTGCATCTCCTCGCAGGCCTCCCGCGCCAGGAAGGCACGCTGCGCTTCCGTCTCCACCCCCTCGGCAATGACCGGGATACGCAGGGCGTGCGCGAGACTCAGGACCGCGCGGACGATCTCGGCCGATTGCGGCGTCGCCTCGAGATTGGAGATGAAGCTGCGATCGATCTTGATCTTGTCGAACGGGAACGACTGGAGATAGGACAGCGAGGAATAGCCGGTGCCGAAATCGTCCATCGCGATGCGGATGCCGAGCGCCTTCAGCCGCCGCAGCAGATTGAGCGCGCGGGTGAAATCGCCGATCAGCACGCCCTCGGTGATCTCGACCTCAAGCCGCGTCGGCGTCAGCCCCGTCTCCAGCAGGATCTGGTGGATCGAACGTTCGAGATCGCCGGCCTGGAACTGGATCGGCGACAGGTTGACGGCCACTTGCAGCGGCCGCGGCCAGGAAGCCGCCTCGCGGCACGCTTCGCGCAAGACCCATTCGCCGATCTGGACGATCAGCCCGTTCTCCTCGGCGAGCGGAATGAACTGGTCCGGCGGCACGAAGCCGCGCGTCGGATGGTTCCAGCGCAGCAGAGCCTCGAAGCCGATGACCTCGCCATCCACCCGCGCCTGCGGCTGGAAGTAGACCAGGAACTGGTTCTGCTCCAGCGCCAGTCGCAGGTCGTGCTGCAACAGCCTGCGGTCGCGCAGCTCCTGGTCCATCTCGGATTCGAAGAAGCGCACCCGGCCCCTGCCCTCGCGCTTGGCACGGTAGAGCGCCGAGTCGGCGTTGGCGAGCAGCGTGGCGGCATTCACGCCGTCGTCCGGATAAAACGCGATGCCGACGCTGAGGCCGACATGGGAGAGATAGTCGTCGACCTCCAGCTCCTGGCCGATGGTCTCGACCAGGCGTTCGGCGAGCGCCAGAACGTCATCGCGGCTGATGTCGTCGGGCATCAGGATCATGAACTCGTCGCCGCCGATACGGGCGACGAAGGCGCCGTCGGCTTCCTCGGCAAGCCGGTCCGCCGCCGCCCGCATCAGCAGATCGCCGACGGGGTGGCCGAACACGTCGTTGACTTCCTTGAAGCGGTCGAGATCGAGGCTGAGCACGGCAAAACTGGTCGCCGCCTCCTGCGCCCGCTCCAGCCGTTCGCCGAGGACGGCGTTGAAGGCGCTGCGGTTCGGCAGGTCGGTCAACGCATCATGATGCGCAAGATGGCTGATCCGCGCCTCGTTGGTGATCCTCTCGGTGACGTCCTCGATCACGCCGACCAGGTATTGCGGCGCGCCGCTGCCGTCCCTGACCAGCAGCTTGCGCGAATTGACGAGACGATCGCGGCCCTTCACGCCGACCTCGAGCAGATGCCCCTCCAGGAACATCGGCGCGCCGCTGTCGACGACGCGGCGATCCTGCTCGTTGACGACGCGGGCGATATGGTCCGGAAAGATCTGCTGCGGAGTCTTGCCCAGCATCGCCTCGCGCGGCATTCCGTAATACTCTTCGCCGGCGCGATTGAGCAGGACGTAGCGGGAATCCTTCGCATCCTTGGCAAACACCGCGATCGGGATGTTCTCGATGATGCTGTCGAGGAATTCGCGCGCCCGCAGCAGATCCTGTTCGGCGCGCTTGTGCGTCTGTTCGAGTTCCTCGATCATCAGCTTCATCGCACGGTCGGTGCGGCGGCGATCACGATCGCCCTCCTCGTAGGCCGCACCGACGAGCTCGCAGAGCTTGGTCAGGTCGACCTGTCCGGACTCGTCCGTCGACTGGCGGATCTGTCTTGCGAGCAGCCGGTGCATGGTCAAGCTGCCGCCTCCGCGATGACGGTAACGGTCATGGTCTGGTTGTGCAGCTCGCAGCGGCCGGACGCGGCCGGCGGAGCGATCTCGCCATAGGAGTAGAACCCGATCCGGACGACGTCCTCGCCGAGCTCGGCGGCAACGGCATCCAGCTCGTCCTGCGTGCGCTGCCCCATCACCCTGCGGCGGCCGGTACAGCTCACCAGGATGGCAAGCTTGTCGCCGTCAACGCCCTCCGCAAGTGCACTGCGCGCCTGCCGGCCGGCCTCGCCGGCGCCGGCGGCAAGACTGTCGAAATTGGCGCGCATCAATTGCGCCGTGCATCCTTCCGGAATGTCGGCGGCGAATGTCAGGGTGCGGGCATTGCGATCCACCGCGAACACCGAGCGCACGATCTGCCGGTCCGGCTCGGCCTCGTCGTGAATGCGCAAGGGGAATGCCAGACCCGAACCCGGCATCGCCTCGGCTTCTTCCTCCCCGAGATAGCGGGTGTAGAGGTCGAGCGGCGGCTCGCCGTCGAGTTCCACGACCACGGATCCTTCCGACTTCGTCACCTTGCGACGCGGGCCGAACACGTCCCAGCCGCCGGCACAGCCATGCGCGAAGCGGAACGAGGCGCCGTAGAATGCGATTGCGGCAACGCGGTTCGGCGACGGCTCGGCGTCGGCTCCGACGATCGTCTGTTCAAATCGGGTGCCGTCGCCGGCGAGCCCGCCGGTGACCGGCAAATCCGGCCCCAGAACCTCGGTGATTCCGGCAAGCAGTTCGCCCCCGTTCACCGCCAATCCGTCGGACAGGACAAACAGACCCGCCAGATCGGCCGCCAGCGCCTGGCGGGCAAGGCGCGCACCGCAGGCCCGCGACGCATCGCGGTTCTCGACGACCTCCTGCACCAACCGCACTTGCGTATGGGCGAAGCGCAAGGCGACCGCGATGACTTCGTCATCGCAGATGTCGTCGCCGTGGATCTGGCCGCCGGTGCTGCAGCCGACGATATGGCTCTCGGGATAAAGACCGCGCAGCTCGCGATAACGTTTGCCGTCCACCAGTTGCTCGCGGCTGCCGAAATAAAGCACGAGCTGGGGCGGCTCGCGCAGGGCATCCGCTCCGCGCCAGCCATGGGCAGCATTCCAGTGACGATATTGAATGTGCATCCCACGCTCTCTGCAGTCCTTGAACCACAGATTGTGGAGGGGCGCATTGCGTCGCCGTTAATCACACGTCTACTTCGACACCGTTGGTTACCCCGGCATGAAAGCTAATGCCGACTCGCGCCGGATTCTCCGCAGGACTGCGGGAAAACTTCGGTTCCCTCCAAGCGATCGGCACGTCGGCGCAATCACCTGGTGAGGCCGCCCGTAATCTACCGGGTGCGCGCGCCTTCGCCGAGGCGCATCGGCTGCACGGCATTATCTTGCCGCTTTGGAACCCGGCCCGTCTCGGCGGCGACGCGGATGGCCTGGATATTCGCGGCATATTCGGCAACGCTCTTGCCGCGAAACACCGCGGAGCCCGCCACCAGCGTATCAGCGCCCGCTGCCGCCACGGCAGCGGCATTGTCGCGCGTGACACCGCCGTCAACCTCGAGCCGGATCGGCCGGTCGCCGATCATCGCTTTGATCCGTTCGATCTTCTCGAGCTGGGATTCGAGGAAGGACTGGCCGCCGAATCCCGGATTGACCGTCATCACCAGCACGAGATCGATGCGGTCGAGCACATAGGCGATCGCGCTCTCGGGAGTCGCGGGACACAGGCTGACACCGGCCTTCTTGCCGAGCGCACGGATCGCCTGCAGCGAGCGGTCGAGATGGGCGCCGGCTTCGGCATGAATCGTGATGACGTCAGCCCCGGCCTTCGCGAACGCTTCGAGATAAGGATCGACAGGCGCGATCATGAGATGCACGTCGAATATCTTCTTCGTCGTCGGGCGGATCGCCTTGATGACATCGGCACCGAAGCTGATGTTCGGCACGAAGTGTCCGTCCATGACGTCGCAATGGATCCAGTCGGCGCCGGCCGTGTCGATTGCGGCGATCTCCTCGCCGAGGCGCGCGAAATCCGCGGCCAGGATCGAGGGAGCGATGATGATCTCTCTGGTCATGGCTTTGCACTCCGCGCATCGGCGGCGCCGCTGAAGACACGGCTCGCCAGGACGTCCATGGGATCGATGGTTTCGAGATCGTCGACATCGAGCATACGGTCGAGGTCGGACACCAGGCGATCGGCTTGGCGCAAGCGGATGCGGTCGACGGCGTTGCGGATCGAACGCCCATTGGAGAAGAACGGCTGGGTCCGGCGCAGCGCGATGTATTTCTCGAACGCCTCGCGGGCCGCAGCCGAGAAGCGATAGCCCCGCTCCTTCAGCATCAGCTCGGCAATGACGAGCAGCTCGGCTTCGGCATAATCAGGGAATTCGATGTGATGGGCGATGCGCGAGCGGAAGCCGGGGTTGGACGCGAAAAAGCTCGTCATGCGCTCGCCATAGCCGGCGAGGATCACGACGAGGTCTTCGCGCTGGTTCTCCATCACCTGGAGCAGGATCTCGATGGCCTCCTGACCGTAGTCGCGTTCGTTGTCGGGGCGATGCAGATAATAGGCTTCGTCGATGAACAGCACGCCGCCCATCGCCTTCTTCAGGATCTCCTTGGTCTTCGGCGCAGTGTGGCCGATATATTGCCCGACGAGATCGTCGCGCGTCACCGAGATCACCTGCCCCCGCCGCACGAAGCCGAGCCCGTACAGGATCTTGGCCATGCGCAGCGCGACGGTCGTCTTGCCGGTGCCGGGATTGCCGGTGAACGACATGTGCAGCGTCGGCGGAGCCGATGCCAGGCCCGCGCGCTGCCGGATGCGTTCGATCAGCAGCAGAGAGGCGATCTGGCGCACGCGGTTCTTCACCGGCTTCAATCCGATCAGCTCCTGCTCGAGCTGCTGCAGCGTGTCGGTGATCCCGGCCGCTTCGGCTTCCTTGCGGAGATCGAATTGGGTCTCGCCGGGCTCAGTCGTCGTTGCGTGGGGAACATCCAGCATCGTTACCTCGAAGAAAAGGAGCTTCGCCGCGGGGGAGCGGCGAAGCAGTGGTCCGCCAAGGATGCGGAGCAGGGAGAGCTCCGCGCGGAAGCGGATGGCTTACGTTGGCGCGTGCGCGGCCGGCCGGCGCACGGTGGTGTAACGGATCGCGCGGCCGCCGACTTCCTGCCGCACCAGCTCGAACTCCGCCTCATGCGGAGGCCTATTGACGAGGAAGGAGATCCGCACCGATTCCCAGCCATGGCTTGAATCGAAGCCGCTGATGCGGATGTACTTGTTGCCATACACCCTGCGGCACTCCGCGAGCTCCATCATCACGCCGGCGGCGTCCTGGAGGTCGAACATCGGCAGGCCCCACATCTCCCAATAGGTGTTGCGGGGATGAGGATCGTCGGTGAATTCGATATTCACCGCCCAGCCGTTGCCGAGGCAATATTGCACCTGCTTATAGATCTGGTCGTCGGTGAGATCCGGCAGGAACGAAAAGCAACCTTGAGTGAGTTTCATGCTGCGTCTCCTCAAACGGTTTCGAGCGCGGTCGGCACGAAGTCCGGCGTGTCGGTGGATTGATAGTTGAACGTCACGTCCTTCCAGACCTCGAGCGCAGCCTTCAGCGGCGTGCAGGTCTCGGCCGCCCTGGCCAGGATCTCCGGACCTTCGTGGACGTAGTCGCGCCCCTCGTTACGGGCGAGGATCATCGCTTCCAGCGCCACGCGGTTGGCGATCGCACCGGCCGCAATGCCCATGGGATGGCCGATGGTGCCGCCGCCGAACTGCAACACGACGTCTTCGCCGAGCAGGTCGAGCAGCTGATGCATCTGGCCGGCATGGATGCCGCCGGAGGCGACCGGCATCATCTTGTTCAGGCTCGCCCAGTTCTGGTCGAAGAACAGGCCATGCTCGAGCTTGGTCGGGTTGAAGTCCTCGCGGCAGACGTCGTAATAGCCGCGCGTGGTGTTGGGGTCGCCTTCCAGCTTGCCGACCACCGTGCCGGCATGGATGTGATCGACACCCGCGAGCCGCATCCATTTGGCGATGACGCGGAACGACACGCCATGGCTCTTCTGCCGCGTATAGGTCGAGTGACCGGCGCGGTGCAGATGCAGGATCATGTCGTTGCGCCGCGCCCATTTGGCCATCGACTGGATCGCGGTGTAGCCGATCACGAGGTCGATCATGACGATGCACGACCCGAGCTCCTTGGCGAACTCGGCGCGCTCGTACATGTCCTCCATCGTGCCGGCGGTGATGTTCAGGTAGGTGCCCTTCACTTCGCCGGAGGCAGCCTGCGCGCGGTTCACGGCCTCCATGCAGTAGAGGAAACGGTCGCGCCAGTGCATGAAGGGCTGCGAGTTGATGTTCTCGTCGTCCTTGGTGAAGTCGAGGCCGCCCTTCAGCGCCTCGTAGACCACGCGGCCGTAGTTGCGGCCTGAAAGCCCGAGCTTCGGCTTCACGGTCGCCCCCAGCAGCGGCCGGCCGAACTTGTCGAGCCGCTCGCGCTCGACCACGATGCCGGTCGCCGGTCCCTGGAAGGTCTTCACATAGGCGACGGGGAAACGCATGTCTTCCAGCCGCAGCGCCTTGAGCGGCTTGAAGCCGAACACGTTGCCGATGATCGAGGCCGAGAGGTTCGCGATCGAACCCGGCTCAAACAGGTCGAGGTCATAGGCGATGTAGGCGAAATACGAGCCCGGCGTGCCCGGCACCGGATCGACGCGGTAGCATTTCGCGCGATATTTCTCCGCCGCGGTCAGGCGATCGGTCCACACCACGGTCCAGGTCGCGGTCGAGGATTCACCGGCGACGGCCGCGGACGCTTCGATCGGGTCAACGCCTTCCTGGGGCGTGACGCGAAACAGCGCGATGACGTCGGTGTCCTTTGGCGTGTAGTCGGGCTCCCAATAGCCCATGCGCTTGTATTCCATGACGCCCGAGCGATAGCGCTCTTTGCCGCGGACCGTGCCGGTATGTGCGTTCATGTCTCTCTCCTGCTGCTTTCTCTGTTGTTTCCGATTGACTAGGCCGCAACGGGCTCGCGGGCATCGACGCGCGGATCGAGCTCGCCGGCGCGATAGCGCCGCGCCATCTCGCTCAAGGGAATGACCTTGATCTTGCTGGCATGGCCCGCGGTCCCGAACTGCTCGAAACGGTCGCGACAGAGCTCGCGCATCGCGTCCATCGCCGGTTTGAGGAATTTGCGCGGGTCGAACTCGGAACGCGTTTGCGCGGCGACCTTGCGGAACACGGCCGTCATCGCGAGGCGGCAGTCGGTGTCGATATTGACCTTGCGCACGCCGCTCTTGATGCCGCGGACGATCTCCTCGACCGGCACCCCCCAGGTCTGCGGCATCTCGCCGCCGAACTGGTTGAACATGTCCTGCAGCGGCTGCGGCACCGACGAGGAGCCGTGCATCACCAGATGCGTGTTAGGCAAGCGGCGATGGATCTCCTCGACCACCCGCATCGCCAGGATGTCGCCATCCGGCTTGCGGCTGAACTTGTAGGCGCCGTGCGAGGTGCCCATCGCGATGGCGAGCGCATCGACCTTGGTGGCACGAACGAAGTCGACCGCCTGGTCGGGATCGGTCAGGAGCTGGTCGTGGCTGACCGTACCCTCGACGCCGTGGCCATCCTCCTGCTCGCCACCGCCGTGCTCGAGCGAGCCGAGCACGCCGAGCTCGCCTTCGACGGAGGCGCCGACCCAGTGGGCGAGATCGACGACGCGGCGGGTGATCGCGACGTTGTAATCGTAATCGGCCGCCGTCTTGGCATCGGCCTTGAGCGAGCCGTCCATCATGACGGAGGTGAAGCCGTGAGCGATGGCGGACGCGCAGGTCGCTTCGTCATTGCCGTGGTCCTGGTGCATGCAGAGCGGGATGTCCGGATAGGTCCGCTCCAGCGCGTCGATCATGTGCGAGAGCATGAGATCGCCGGCGTAGCTGCGCGCGCCGCGCGAGGCCTGGATGATCACGGGCGCATCGACCTCGGCCGCCGCCTGCATGATCGCGATGCCCTGCTCCATATTGTTGATGTTGAACGCCGGCACCGCATAGCCATGGCTGGCCGCGTGGTCGAGCAGTTGGCGAAGTGTGATACGGGCCACGAGAAGTCCTCCTTATTGTCGCTTGCGAGCGACCGCCCGGCGGGCGGCTTCCGCAATGCTTTGCGGTGTGATGCCGAATTCGCGGTACAGCACCGGCGCCGGCGCCGAGGCGCCGAAGCCGCGCATGCCGACGAACTCGCCCTCAGCGCCGAGCCAGCGCGCCCAATCGCCCTGCACGGCCGCCTCGATTCCGACACGCGGCGCGGTACCGAGCACGGTGGCGCGGTAGTCGTTCGGCTGCTCCTCAAACAGGGCGAAGCAAGGCGCGGACACCACGGCCGCACGAATGTGCTCGGTCGCAAGCAGGCGGGCGGCTTCCAGTGCAATCGACACTTCCGAACCGGTTGCGATCAGCGTCACGTCGCGTCCGCCGTCCGGCGAGACGACGAGATAGGCGCCGTGTGCGACGCGGTTTCTGCCGCGCGCATCGCTACGGAAGGTCGGCAACGCCTGCCGCGACAGGCACAGCACGGAGGGGCGGTCTTCGGAATTGAGTGCGCAATCCCAGGCTTCCAGCGTCTCCACCGCGTCGGCGGGACGGAACACCAGCAGGTTCGGGATCATCCGCAACGCGGCAAGATGCTCGACAGGCTGGTGCGTCGGGCCGTCCTCGCCGAGGCCGATGGAATCGTGGGTCATCACATGGATGACGCGCAGCCGCATCAGGGCCGCAAGGCGGATCGCGGGCCGGCTATAATCGGAGAACGCGAGGAACGTGCCACCGTACGGGATGAAGCCGCCATGCAGAGCGAGGCCGTTCATCGCGGCGGCCATGCCGTGCTCGCGAATGCCGTAGTGGATGTAGTCGCCGGCGAACGTCCCGCGCTTGACGGGGACTTGCAGCTTGGCGTGCGTGAGGTTCGAATGCGTCAGGTCCGCGGAGCCGCCGACCAGGCCGGCAATCGTCCCGGCGATGCCGTCGAGCACCTGTTGCGAGGCCTGCCGCGTCGCGAGCTTCGGACGCTCGGACGCAAAGCGTTCGCGCAACTTCGCCGCGGCCAGCGCGTAGGCGGCCGGCAGGGCAACCGCCTTGCCTTCGACGAACATGTCGCGCTGCTCGGCCGTCGCGCATTCATAGCGATCGAGCCAGGCGAGCCGATCGACCTGGCCGCGTTGCCCGATCATCCGCCACGCCTTCTGGACCGTGACAGGCACCACGAAGGGCTGATAATCCCAACCCAGCGTCCGGCGCGCGGCCGCGGTCTGCTCGGTGCCGAGCGGCGCACCATGGGCTTTCTCCGTGCTCTGCCGATCAGGCGCGCCGTAGCCGATGACGGTGCGGCAGGCGATCAGCGACGGTTTGGCGGTCTCCCGCTCCTCTGCGATCGCCTGCGCAATCGCTTCGGGATCGTGGCCGTCGATGCTGCGCACCGACCAGCCGGAGGCGGCGAAACGCGCCAGCTGGTCGTCGGACGTCGCCAGCGAGGTGGGCCCGTCGATCGAGATCCCGTTGTCGTCGAACAGCACGATCAGGCGGCCAAGCCCGAGATGCCCGGCGAGCGAGAGCGCTTCCTGGCTGAGGCCCTCCATCAGGCAGCCGTCACCCGCGATCACATAGGTGAAATGATCGACGAGGCCGTCGCCATGTCGCGCGTTGGCCATCCGCTCGGCGAGCGCCATGCCGACCGCGGTTGCGATCCCCTGCCCCAGTGGCCCCGTCGTCATCTCGACGCCCGGCGTGTGACCATATTCCGGATGGCCCGGCGTCTTCGAGCCCCATTGCCGGAATGCCTTGATGTCGTCGAGGCTGACGTCGCCGCCGGTCAGATGCAGCAACGCATAGAGCAGCATCGAGCCATGGCCCGCCGACAGCACGAAGCGGTCGCGGTCCGGCCAGTTGGGATGCGCCGAGTCGAATTTCAGGAAGCGCGAGAACAGCACGGTTGCGACATCGGCCATGCCCATGGGCAGGCCGGGATGACCCGACTGCGAGGTCTCGATGGCGTCGACCGCGAGGAAGCGGACGGCATTGGCGAGATCATTGTGCGTGACCGCCGTGAGGTCGGCTTCGGCATGAACCGAGATGTTCATTGGATTCTCTCCTCGTTCACTTCAAGCTGCGCTTGCGCTCGATCAGCTGCATGATCAGCGGCGTCAGGATCAGCTGCATCGCGAGATCGAGCTTTGCGCCGGGGCACACGATCGAGTTCGCGCGCGACATCCAGCTCTGCGGCAGCATCGAGAGCAGATAGGGGAAGTCGATGCCGCGCGGGTTCTTGAAGCGAATCACCACCATCGACTCGTCCGGCGTCGGGATCCAGCGCGCGATGAACGGATTGGAGGTGTCCACCGTCGGCACGCGCTGGAAGTTGATGTCGGTCTCGGTGAATTGCGGGCAGATGTAGTGGATGTAGTCGGGCATCCGCCGCAGGATGGTGTCGGTGACGGCCTCGGTCGAATAACCCCGCGCACTGCGGTCTCGGTGCAGCTTCTGGATCCATTCGAGATTGATGACCGGCACGACGCCGATCTTGAGGTCGGCATAGCGCGCGACATTGACCTTGTCGGTGACGACCGCGCCGTGCAGGCCCTCGTAGAACAACAGGTCCGAATTCTCCGGCAGCCGCTTCCAGTCGGTGAAGGTGCCGGGCGCCGCGCCATGCAGCGCGGACTCCTCGGCGTCATGCACGTAATGCCGTGTCGTCGCGGTGCCGGTCTCGCCATAATCGCGGAACGCGCGCTCCAGCTCCTCGAACAGGTTGGTCTCGGGGCTGAAATGGCTGAAATGCTTGTTGCCGCGATCGGCCTCCTTCGCCATCTGCGCGCGCATCTCGGCGCGGTCGTAGCGATGGAAGGCGTCACCCTCGATGTAGGCCGCGTTGACCTTCTCGCGGAAAAATATCTGCTCGAAGGTCTTCTTGACCGAGGTGGTGCCGGCGCCGGAGGAGCCGGTGATGGAGATGATGGGATGCTTCCTGGACATCGGACGCCCTCCTTACAGCCGGAAGAATCCGCGCCGCGCGAACAGCGGCGCTGAGACGCTGGCAACCAGCAGCGGATCGCAATGCAGTTCCTCGACGCGGCGCACCTCGTTGCTCGAGCCCATGATCAGCGGCACGCGCTGGTGCAGGCTCTGCGCCGAGAGATCGAGGATGCGCTCGCGCCCCGTCGTGGCGGAGCCGCCGGCCTGCTCGATGATCATGGCCATCGGATGCGCTTCGTAAGTCAGACGCAGGCGGCCGTCGCCATAGCCGGCACGCGCGTCCGAGGGATAGAGGAAGATGCCGCCACGGGTGAGGATGCGATAGGCTTCGGCGACCAGCGAGCCGACCCAGCGCATGTTGAAATCGTGGTTGGCTGGCCCTTCGACGCCGGCGAGGCACTCGTCGACGAAGGCACGCACCGGCGAATCCCAGTGCCGGCGATTCGACGCGTTGATCGCGAACTCCTCGCAGGCCTCGGCAATCTGCGCGCCGCTGCGCGCGAGGCGGAAGCAACCCGCCTTGCGATCGAGCGTGAAGATGTCGACGCCTTCGCCGAGCGTCAGCACCAGCGAGGTCTGCGGCCCGTAGGTGACGAAGCCCGCCGCGAGCTGCGCCGAGCCGCGCTGATGGAAGGCGAGCGAGAGATCATCGGGGGCGGGCAGGATCGAGAAGATCGTGCCGACCGTCATGTTGATGTCGATGTTGGAGGAGCCGTCGAGCGGATCGATCGCGATGCAGATCTTCGCCTCACGATCGCCGATCTGGGCCTCGCGCATTTCTTCCGAGGCGAGCGCGGCGACCGGCAGCTTGCTGAGGCAGCGGCGCAGGATCGCGTCCGCCTGCACGTCGAGATCGCGCTGGACGTCGCCGTCGCTGTTGCGGCCGGTGGTCAGGCCGGAGGCGTCCGCGAGATCTCCGGTGGCGATCAGGTCGGCGATCTCAATGGCCGCTGCCGCGATGGCATCGACCGCGGCCGCCACGGCGAGCGCATGAGGTGCGGTCTCCGAATACCGTTGAAGGTGGTCGTCCAGCCTCAATTGCCCGGTCATCTGCGCATCCCCTTTGCCGGCGCCGTATCCAGTTCCCTCCCCTCTGGAGGTCGGTACGGTCGGTCCCGGCATCAGGAGATTGACAGGGGCGGCTTAATAAGGAAAATTTCTATTCATAATGAGCGTCAAAGAATTTTCTTATAATGGCCCCAGCCATGCGGCGGCCCAGCTCCGGCATCTGACGATCCGGCAGCTGCGCTCGCTTGCGGCGCTCTCGGCCAAAGGCAGCGTGACGGCGGCGTCCGGGCATCTCGGGCTGACCCAGCCGGCCGTGACCCAGCAACTCCGGCAGCTTCAGGATCTCGCCGGCCTGCCGCTGGTGCAGCGGACCGGCGACGGCATGCTGCTGACGGAGGCGGGCAAGGAGGTCTTGACGCTGGCCGAACGGGTCGAGGCCGCCATCATGGACTGCCAGGGCGCGCTCGACCTGCTCGCCGGGCGGACCGGCGGCACCGTGCATCTCGGCGCGGTCTCGACCGCGAAATACTTCGTGCCGCATGCGATCGCGGCGTTCTCCAAGCGGTACCCCAAGATCGAGATCAAGCTCACCATCGGCAACCGCGAGGAGATCCGCGAGGCCATGCACGGCTACGACCTCGATTTCGCGGTGATGGGTCGGCCACCGGCCGACGTCACGGTCGACGTCCGCCAGCTCGGACGCAATCCGCACATCATCGTCGCGCGCAAGGGGCACTGGCTGGAGAACGATTCCGGCCTCAACCTGACCGACCTCGTCCACGAGACCTTCCTCACCCGCGAGCCCGGCTCGGGCACGCGGACGCTGATGGAAGGCATGTTCCAGAAGTCCGATCTCGAGCCGATCATCGGCATGGAGATGAGCAGCAACGAGACCATCAAGCAGGCCGTGATCGCCGGGCTCGGCATCGCCTTCATCTCGGCCCACACCGTGGCGCATGAGCTGACCGAGGGCCGGCTCATCGTGCTCGACGTCGCGGGCCTGCCGATCGTGCGGCAATGGTACGTGATCCGCCGCAGCGACAAGGTGCTGCTGCCGCCGGCGCAGGCGATGTTCGATTTTCTGGGCTCGGAGGGGTCGAACTATCTGCCCGAGGTGCCCGAGTTCGGCGGACGATAACCGGCCGGCACTCAGCTCATCAGCTTCATGGCGACGGTCGCCGCCAGGATCACGATGATCTGGAGCAGACGCTCCGTCGTGAAGATGCGGTTGAACGTGGTCATCGCTTGCCCCGGCCGACGTGAAGGAGATTTCGGTCGGCCCGTTGCTAGCACAGGCGGGCAGCCAGACAACTCCGTAATTGCCACGGGTCCCGCTTGCCGCCGGCCTGTTGCGAGGAGACCGCACGTCATCCCCTCCCCGGCAGACGGTCGATCCACCATGCCAGAGCGCGCGCGGCGCCCTCCTCGAATCCGATGACCGGCACGCCCGCGATCACGTCGCGGAGGCGGTGGACGTCGGCGGCAATGATCGGCTCGGCGTCGACGCCCGTTGCATCGAGGGCGCCGAACCTGACCAGATGGCGTGCCTTGAGGAGACCTGCGACATGCTCGATCACGCTGCGCAGGCTGCGCACTTCGCCGCTGGCGAGATTGACGACGCCGGAGAGCTCGCTGTCGAGCACGGCGGCGATCATCTGCGCGAGGTCATCGACATAGACGAAATCGCGCAGCTGCCCGCCATGCGAGCAATCGAAATGCTGTCCCGCGCGAAGGCTCCGGATCAGCGAGGGGATCAGGCGCGCCTCGGGCTCGTGCGGCCCGAACGGGACAAACACGCGGCCCCATGCGGCTCCCGCCGCTAAATAGGCTTCGGCCGTCGCGAGCTTGGCTTGTCCGTACAGTGTCGTGGGACGGCATTGACTTACCTGCTCCTCGCACGGGCCGCTCTGCGGTCCGTATTCGAGGCAGCTTCCGATGCCGAGGATGCGCTGGGTGCCGCGGGCTCGCGCACGTGACAACAGGTCAATGCTCGCCTCGGCCCACAACCGGTTGACGGGATCCTCGCGATAGCGGCCCGGCCGCACCTCCCATGCGAGATGAACGAGATGCGTCGGCCGCGATGCCGACAGCGCATGTGCGCGGCCGGCTTCGGTGAGGAGATCGGCCGCATGCCATGTCACACCGGCCACCGCCGATTGAGTCGCGCGCGCGACGCCGTGCACCTCGAAGCCGCGACCAGTCAGCACAGGCAACAGCGCACGACCGACGAATCCGGACGCGCCCGTGACCAACACCCGCCTCATGCGAGACACGGCAGCGCGCGGTCGCGCGCGGACAGAATAGGATCGGCAAGCGGCCAGTCGATCGCGAGCGATGGATCGTCCCAGCGAATGCCGGCCGCGCCTTGCGCGTCATAGGGCACATCGATGCAATACATCAGCTCGGTGCCCTCAGTGAGCGTCTGGAAGCCGTGCGCGCATCCGGCGGGGATGAACACGGCATTGCGGCGATCGGCGGCGAGCTCGACCGAGCACCATTGTCCGTAGGTTGGCAGCGACCGGCGCAGATCGACGATCACGTCGAAGGCGCGGCCGGCAACGCACCGCACCAGCTTGGCCTCCGGCCGGCCGGCCTGGTAGTGCAGGCCGCGCAACGTGCCGGCGCGCTCGTTATGCGAGAGGCTGTGCTGCGCGAAATGCGTCGGCAGGCCCTGCGCCGCGAAGGCCTCAGCATCGAACAGCCGGGCGAAGAATCCGCGCGCGTCGGTCTCCGGCTCGATCCCGACTTCAACCACGCCTGGCAGCGCCAATGCAGTGAACTTCATCCCGGGCCCCCGCACCGCGACGCCGCCGCTGCGAACGTCGGTTCACCGAAACGTCTTTTGGGTTGCATCATGCGCAACGTTGTCGGAATTTCCGTGGCTTGAGAGAATTCACTAACAGCCGCGGCACGACGGCACAACGGGACGATCCGTTCATGGACAGGCACCGATGCCGCTTCTGCGCGCGGGAGCTCGACGAGACCTTCGTCGATCTCGGCCTGTCGCCTTTGGCGAATTCTTATCTGCCGCCCGAGCGGGCGGAGGCGACCGAGCCGACCTATCCGCTGCATGCCCGTGCGTGCGGTGCCTGCGGACTGGTCCAGCTTCCACAATTCGAGCCGGCGGCCAACATCTTCGAGCAGTATCTCTATTATTCGTCCTATTCCGAGAGCTGGCTGCTTCATGCGGAGAGCTATGCCGCCGACATGATCGTCCGTGCGAAGCTCGGCGCAGCGTCCGAGGTGATCGAGATCGCCAGCAACGATGGATATCTGCTGCAATATTTCCTGCGCGCCGGCATCCGTGCGCTCGGCATCGAGCCGGCCAGCGGTCCGGCGGCCGCTGCGATCGCCAAGGGGATTCCGACCCGGATCTGCTATTTCGGCCGCGACGTCGCGACCGCGCTGCGCGCCGAAGGTCATAGGCCCGAGCTGATCGTCGCCAACAACGTGCTGCCGCACGTCCCTGATATCAACGATTTCGTCGCGGGCCTGCGGATTCTGCTGCCCGAGACCGGGCGCGCGACGCTGGAGCTTCCGCATCTGCTGCACCTGATCGAAGGCATCCAGTTTGACACGATCTATCACGAGCATCTGTCGTACTTCTCGCTCGCGACCCTCGAGAAGGTGTTTCGCGCACACGCGTTGCGCGTCTTCGACGTGGACGAGTTGCCGACCCATGGTGGCTCGCTGCGCCTGCATGTCTGCGCCGAGGCTGCGCCTCGGAGCCCTTCGCCCACACTCGAGAGCTTGCGCCGGCGCGAGACCCTGGCAGGGCTCGACCAGCCGGCGAGCTATCGTGATTTCCAGGCCAAGGTGGCGGCCAAGCGCGAGACGATCCGCGACTTTCTCGTCGCGGCGCGGCGCGCGGGCAAGTCGGTGCTGGCCTATGGCGCGCCTGCGAAGGGCAACACGCTGCTCAATTATTGCGACGTCACGCGTGAGCTGATTCCGTTCACCGTGGACCGCAATCCGCATAAGCAGGGCCTGCTGCTTCCGGGATCGCATCTGCCGATCCGCGATCCCGCCGCCCTGATCGCGGCCAGGCCCGATTACGTCTTCATCCTGCCCTGGAATCTGAAGGACGAGATCATCGCCCAGCTGGCGGAGGTTCGCGCCTGGGGCGGACAATTCGTGGTGCCCGCACCCGATCTGACGATCATATCGTGAGCGATGGTTAACAATCAGGCTGCGAGCGGAGCGGCGTAGTCCGCGCGCAACGCGAAATAGGCTTCCAGCTCCGACAACGCCCGCGCTTCCCAATCGCTCGCCTGCTCCAGCAGCGACCAGCTCTGGCCCGGGCGGAACGCAGCGGTCTGGCGATAAAGCGATGCGATGCCGCGATAGCGGCGCACATTCTCCAAGATGGCTTGACCGTTCATGTCCGAAAACTCCCTCGTCATTCCCGGGGGAGAAACTGCGGCCAAATCTTTTTCGAAAAGTTAGCGGCGCGCGGCAAGCTTGCGGATGGTTGCCGGACTGTTGCGCGGACGCAACGTGCACGGCCGGGCAAAGGCGAATTATTGCGGATTCGTTGCCGCGCTCTCGCCCGGGGACTTCAACCCGCCCTGGCTGACGATCCTCATGGTCTCGCGGCAGAGATCGGCGAGGCCAATCAGCAGCACCGCGAGCAGGCAGAACAGGTTGATGGAATCGGTATTTGCGTTGCTCAGCGCGTTGAACTCGAAGAAGGGCGGAATGAACGCCCACCACACCAGGGGAATGGTGAACAGCGCGGCAAACCCCGCCGCCGGCGTGCCCGCAACGATGCCGAGTATGAACAGGCCGGGCAGGAACGCTGCAAAATAGAGCTTTGCGCCGAGCGCAACGCAAATGCCCTGAAACGCAGCCGACATGGCGACAACGACGCATCCGAGCAGAAACGCCTGCCACGACCATGGCCGTACCCGCGGTACGCCAAACAGCCCCGCACGCCTCATCAGCCTCCCCCTGCCGCCCATTAACCGGGCCCGCTTGAGACCAAAGTACTACAGCAGCACCGGAATCGCGAGATGCAAATTGCATCACCCGGCTGCCTCCCGCGGCCCGGTAAACGGCCGCATCGCACAATTGCTGTGGCCGGCGGCTATTCGGTCGCCGCATAGAGCAAGCCGATGACGGGCAGAGCGAGGCCGATGGCCGATGCGAGCGTCCAGCCGCCTTGCGCGAAAGCCCAAGCGCCGACCGCGGAGCCGGCCGCGCCGGCGGTGAAGAACGTCGCCATGTAGAGGCCGTTGAGGCGGCTGCGGTGCTCGTGCCCGAGCGCGAAGATGGCGCGGAAGCCGAGCACGACATTGCCCTGGACGCCGACGTCGATGGCAATCGCCGCCGCGACCAGACAGACCAGGTTCAGCATCGAGCCGGGCGCGCCGAGATAGGTCACGAGGAAGCCCCCGGCCGCGAGCAGCATCGCGACCAGCGTCGCGATGCGGCTATGGCCGCGATCGGCGAGCCGTCCGGCGATGGGCGCCGCGAACACGCCGGCCACGCCGGCCAGCGCAAACAGCGCGATGCCGCGCTGGGTGAAGCCGAACGCGTCCGCAAGCTGGAGCGGTGCCACCGTCCAGAACAGGGTGAAGCAGCCGAACAAGCTGGCCTGGTAGAGCGCCCGGCGCCGCAGCAGCGGCGTCGCCCGCACCAGATGCGGCATCGACAGCAACAGTTCGCCATAGTGCATCCGCGTCACCGGCTTGCGGTTCGGCAGCGTCATCCAGAGCACGGCCGTCAGCACGATCATCAGCGCGGCGGAGGCGAAGAACACCGCGTGCCACGACAGCGCCGAGGTGACGAAGCTCGACACCGGACGCGCCAGCATGATGCCGAGCATCAGGCCGGTCGAGACGTTGCCGACGACACGGCCGCGGATGGCTTCCGGCGCCAGATGCGCGGCATAGGGAATGATGATCTGAACCGCGACCGAACCGAGGCCGATGAACAGCGCGGCGATCAGGAACGGCAACGCATGGGTGGCGAACGCGGCGGCGAGCAGCGCCGCCGCGCCGAGCGTGATGACGGAGCAGATCAGGATACGGTTCTCGACGAGATCGCCGAGCGGCACGATCAGCAGCAGCCCGGTGCCGTAGCCGATCTGCGTCATGGTGACGATCAGCCCGCTAGCTGCGTGCGACAGGCCGAGCGCGGCGCTGATCGGGGCGATCAGCGGCTGCGCGTAGTAGATGTTGGCCGCGATCATGCCGCAGGCCGCGGCAAGCACGAAGGTCAGGCGCTGCGACACCGCATCCGGTTCGGGCGCGGTCTCGATCGTGGCATTCATCGTCATGACGCATAGTCTCCAAGAATCGGGAATGATCGTTCCCTAATAGGACACAAATTCAGGCGAGCAGTTTCATCGCGACGCCGACGAGGCGGGCTGCGTCGAGCGGCAGACGCGCCTTGCCGACGACACGCAGGCCCTGCGTGATGCAGATCATCAACCGCGCGGTGTCGTCGGCGGCGACATGACCGGGAATCGAGCCGTCGGCCTGCCCCTCGCGAATGAGGCCGGCGATGAAATCTTCGTTGGTCTCGAGCTGCGCGGCGACGCGGGCGGCGACGACGGAATCGACCGCCGACAATTCGACCGCACTGCCGACCACGAGGC
Organism: Bradyrhizobium sp. CCBAU 65884; assembly: GCF_028128835.1. Taxonomy (NCBI): domain Bacteria; kingdom Pseudomonadati; phylum Pseudomonadota; class Alphaproteobacteria; order Hyphomicrobiales; family Nitrobacteraceae; genus Bradyrhizobium; species Bradyrhizobium sp. CCBAU 65884. Next base: position 133,521 of record NZ_LBJU01000118.1, read on the forward strand.
AGCCGCGCCGTCCCTCGGCGCCCTGGGACTGCGCGACATAGGACAGCAGCACATGGCGCAGTCGCTCACGGCCGTTTTTGCCGTGCGCGGCGGCGCCGCGGGTCTGCTCCTGGCGCAGCGCCGTATAGCGCTCGAAGGCAGCCAGGAACACCGCATGCTTGTCGCGAAATGCCTTGTAGATGCTCCCCGTCGCCAGCCGCATCGCCGCGGTAAGGTCGCCGATGGAGGTCGCATGATAGCCGCGCTCACGAAACACCCGCACGGCGCGGTCCAGCGCCGTGTCCATGTCGAATTCCCGGGGACGACCGGGCGGACGGGGGGCAGACGGCGATCGGCGGGCAGCTTTTTGCATTGCGGGATAATAGGGAATGATTGTTTCCTAATCAAGGCACGTGGTCGTGATGGGGCGGATCGCGTGGCGGGATGAGCAGGCGCCCAGGTCTCGTGTCCCGGACAAGTCGCAACGCGAAGCGTTGCAGCGCAGAGCCGGGACCCAGAAGGCCGCACGGCACGACGCGGATGGATGGGCCCCGGCTCTGCAGCGCACCGCCCCGGACGATGCTTCGCATCGCCCGAGCGCTGCGCTGCGTCCGGGGCACGCGAGCGGAGTGTGGCGCTAGCCCTCTCCACCGTCATCGCGACGAGCTCTAGCGACGAAGCAATGACGGTGTATGAGGCGATGGCTCGTTCTCCAAGCGCGCAGTGCCGTAGGGTGGGCAAAGGCGCATAGCGCCGTGCCCATGATCTCTCTCCATAAGCAACAAGACGTGGGCACGCTGCGCTTTGCCCACCCTACGATATCTACGATATCGAGTTTGTGGCACGCAGCTCAGCTCACAGACACGCCTTCGCGTCCTCGCGGCCTAATTCGCCCGAGCTTTGCTTGGTCTCTCCACCCTCCAATCCAAGAGGGCGCAGGGAAGGCCGGGTGCTGGCTCGCACCCGCGGTCCGCTGCGCGAAATGCACACGCAGAAAGAACCGCACAGCAGCATACAGGTGGTGCCGATCACTCGGCCTTCCCTGCGCGATGGTCGGACGGCTTATGCCGTGATCTCCCGGGAGCCGAACTTTCCTTCTGGCCTCCCTCGCTCCCGCGAATTGGATGATGCAGTCTGCCCGGTTGGGCTCGCTCGCACCTTCGCAGGACTTGACCGTAGCAACGACGGCCAGGACCACACGGTTTTGCCGTACGCGTTCAGCGTCGCTCGTCCGCACGCGGTTTCGGGCTCACAGGGACTACCCGCCCTGCCCGCTACCATCTCGTGCCGACGCTGCCGCGTCCACCGCAACCCGGCTCGCGAAACGTGACGACGCGCGATCGCCCCTCAAGGTCAAGCCGGGATAAGCGACACATACGCCGAAACCGAATTTCGGTAAAGTGGAATATTTTTGGCGGAGGCGCATTGACAGAGGGCGACACAGCCCTCTACCGCTCCGTCATCCTGCACGGTCGTCAGGATGGAGATCACCCCTTCCGCAACACCGGCGTCCCATGCGCCGTCGTCGTCACGCCCTTCCGTTCCACGATCATCCCATAAGCCTGCGGCTGGCGGTGAAGGTCGAAATTGAAGGTGGTGCGCTTGTAGGAGTTGCAGAGGTCGAGATCGCAGCGCGCCAGCGCGATCTCGTCGCCCTTGGTCGTGCATCGCGCGATGATCTCGCCCGAGGGCGCGATGATGCAGCTGCCGCCGATGTGATCCACGCCCTCCTCGACGCCGGCCTTGGCGACGCCGACCACGAAAGTGCCGTTCTGGTAGGCGCCGGCCTGCATCACCAGATGGTTGTGGAACAGCGAGAGATCGTCATGCTCGGGCGCGGGCGGATTGTGCACCGGCGTGTTGTAGCCGATCAGCACCATCTCGACGCCCTGCAGGCCCATCACCCGGTAGGTCTCGCTCCAGCGGCGGTCGTTGCAGATCGCCATGCCCATCACGCCGCCGAAGGCCTCGGTCACGCCAAAACCGCTGCCCGGCTCGAAGTAGCGCTTTTCCAGATGCTGAAATTTCCGCCACGGCTCGGGCTCGGTATGGCCGGGCAGATGGACTTTGCGATACTTCGAGACGATCGCGCCGCTCTTGTCGACCAGAATGGACGTGTTGTAGCGCCTGACGACATCGGCCTCGACCGTCAGTTCGGCATAGCCGAGATAAAAGCCGATACCGATCTCGCGGGCGAGATCGAACAGGGCACGCGTCTCCGGCCCCGGCATCTCGCGCTCGAAAAAACTGTCGATCTCGGCCTGATCCTCAAAATACCAGCGCGGAAAAAACGTCGTCAGCGCAAGCTCGGGATAGACGATCAGATCGCAGCCGCAGGCTTTCGCCTCGCGCATCAGGGCCATCAGCCGGGCGACAACTTCCGTCCTGCTCGCGGTCCTTGCGATCGGGCCAAGCTGGCCGGCTGCGATAGTTACGAATCTCGCCACGCCTCATTCCCTCGTCTTCCGGAGTGCATCGGGCCTGAGCCTATCGAGCAGCGCACCGCGCGCACAGGCCGGCTCGACCCATCGTCGCGATGAGGCACAATCAAATTCCATGCCTGTGGGTATCATTGTGCAGCGGCCGGCGGCCGCGCCTCAAAACGTTGCGAATCTGCAACGGTTCCCCGCGATCTGAAGCCGGACAAAACAAACTCCCATTCCGGCCACGAACCGCTCTCACAAGGCCGTGAGACTAGCAGGGGAACGACGATGCGTGCACAACGCGTTTGGAAAGTGAATGGAGATGCCAGCATCGGGCAGCTCCAGTCGAGACTGGACGATCTGAACAAGCGTCTCGGTCAACTCGAAAACCAGCATCCGGAGAGCTGGAAACTCGAGGAACTGAGAGCGAGCGCGCTCAGCCTGTCCCGCGAGATCGACGACATCCGCTGCGCCGAGGCGACGGCGGCATTGAGCGAGTTGCTGCGGAAGTAGTCACCCCCTGGCGATTCGGCGTTGGCGCCAGCGAAACCCGTTCGCTCCCTCTCAGTCGCGCGAGGAACCAACCTCTCTCGCCGTCATTTCCATGAGAGCATGGAGCACGATCATGACCAGGCACCTGACGCGAACCCATCTCGCGCGCGGCGTGGCCGGCGCGGTATCCACGCTGGTCCTGTGCGCGACGGCGGCCTTCGCCCTCGCGCGCCATTTCGCGCTGTAAGGGATTTCGCATGACGTCCGATCCCGAGGAGCAGGTGAGGCTGCAAGGTTTTGGCGAGATGACGCTACGCACGGCGATCGCGACGCTGACGGCGCTCGCGCCGCGGGAGCAATCGGAGGCTGCGATCTTCCGGGTGCGTGACGGCGTGCGTCTCGCGCAAAGCGAGATCGCCGAACTCGCGTCGAGCTGGGACATACCTGCGACGCCTGAAGTCAGGTCCCCAAAACTCGTCCCCGAACAGCACTGGCCCGACATCGTTCGCGGCATGGTGCGCGAAGCGCCGCTGCCGGCGCTGCTGGTGGCGTTTCTGGTGGGGGTGGTGGTGGCAAGGCGGTGAGGAACCCCACCGCCCGCCCGGGGACCCCGACCTATTCGTGACGATCCATCGCGGACGTCGCCTTGGTGTCGCGCATCGTCAGATAGACCAGCAGCGAAACCGCGATGCAGCCGGTCAGATACCAGTAGAACCAGCTTTCGTGGCCGATCGACTTGAACCATAACGCGATCGATTCGGCGGTACCGCCGAAGATCGAGACGGTCAGCGCATAGGGCACCCCGACGCCCGTTGCGCGTACGCTGGTCGGAAACAGTTCCGCCTTCACCACCGCATTGATCGCGGTATAGCCCGACACGATCATCCAGGCGGCGGCGATCAGCAGGAAGGCGGAAAATGCATCGTGCGTGGCCTGCAGCGTCGTCAGCAAGGGAATGGTGAACAACGTGCCGGATACGCCGAAGCCGATCAGCAGCCATTTGCGCCCGATGCGATCGGAGATCGCACCGTAGACCGGTTGCAGCACCATCGCGAAGACGAGGCTTCCCGCTGTCACCATGGTGGTCTGGTCGTCGGTCAGCTTCACCGACAGGCGGAGGAATTTCTGCATATAGGTGGTGTAGGTGTAGAACGCCGCCGTGCCGCCCATGGTCAGCCCCACCACGAGCATCAGCTCACGCGGGTAGTTCAGCAGCGCGCGGATCGAGCTGGATTTCTTCACCGCGGCCTGGCTGCTCTTGAAGGCGTCGGTTTCGTGCAGATTGCTCCGCATCAAGGCCGCGACGACCGCGAGCACGGCGCCGAACGCAAACGGCACGCGCCAGCCCCAGGCCCGGATCTCCTCAGTCGAGAGAAACACCTTCTGCAGGAGTAGCAGCACGAGGATGGCGCAGAGCTGCCCGCCGATCAGGGTCACGTATTGGAAGCTGGAGTAGAAGCCGCGATTCTTCTCGTCGGCGACCTCACTGAGATAGGTGGCGCTGGTGCCGTATTCGCCGCCGAGGCTCAGCCCCTGCAGGACCCGCGCAAGGCCGAGGATGACGGGAGCGGCCAGACCGATCGAAGCATAAGTCGGTGTCACCGCAATGATCAGCGACCCGAAGCACATCATCACGACGGACAGCGTCAGCGCGTTGCGCCGGCCATAGCGATCGGCCAGATGGCCGAACATCCAGCCGCCGAGCGGGCGCACCAGGAAGCCCGCAGCAAACAGCAGCGCCGCATTGAGCTGCTGCACCACCTCGTCGCCATCAGGGAAGAACGCCTTGGCGAAATACAGGGAGAACGCCGCATAGGCGTAGAAATCGTACCACTCGACGAGATTGCCGACCGAGCCGACGAAGATCGCGCGCAACCGGCGCTTCATGTCGGTGACATCGGCACGCTGCTCCGTGACGGGCGCTCCGACAGTCTGAATTGAGGCTTCCTGTGAACTCACGACGTCCTCCGCAGATTTATTGGAAAACCGGATGGTTTCGGCGCTGCTTCAGCAACGGCCGTGCCAATCGTGAGCGGCACGCAAAAACGGGTGGGAATTGCCGTAAATTGCACAGTTTTGAGGAGGACGGCCACGCGAGGGCGGGAGCGTCGGCAAGAATCCGCCGATGCGAATGTCGACATCGGCGGATTTCCGCCGATCAATCGCCGGCTCAGGGCTCCCTGCGGCCGGGCCGCGCCAGCGCGTATTTCGCCATCTTCTCGTTCAGCGTCCGGCGCGGCACGCCGAGCTCCTCGGTGACGGCGGCAATCGACCAGTCATGCTCGCGCAAGGCGGCCTCGATCAGCGCACGCTCGTAGGCCGCAACACGGTCGGCGAGCGACCGCTGCGGCGCTCCCGGTTCGCCGCGTCGAAGGATCTCGGCGACGCTGCGACCGGTCGCGACCAGTCCCAGCGCATAGCGTTCGGCGACGTTCTTCAGCTCGCGCACATTGCCAGGCCAGTCATGGGCGAGCAGCGCATCGAGATCGTCCGCCCGCAGCGGCGACATCGTGCGGCCCGCGCCCTGGGCGGCAGCGGCGGCAAAATGCTCGAACAGCAGCAGGACGTCATTGCCGCGCTCGCGCAGCGCCGGCAGGTGGACCTCCGCCGCCGCAAGACGGAAGTAAAGGTCGGAGCGGAAGCGCCCCTGGCGGCTGTCGGCCGCGAGATCACCCTTGGCTGCCGCGATGACGCGAACGTCGACCGGCAGCAGCTTGTTGGACCCGACCCGCTCGATCGCGCGCTCCTGCAGCGCCCGCAGGATCTTGGCCTGGAACGGAAGCGGCATGCTTTCGATCTCGTCGAGCAACAGCGTGCCGCCGCTCGCGTGCTCGAACTTTCCGATGCGGGCGCCCCGTGCGCCGGTGAAGGCGCCGGCCTCATGGCCGAACAATTCGCTTTCGAACAATTCGGCCGGGATCGCGGCGCAGTTCACGGCAACGAAAGGCGCCTTCGCGCGCGGACCGAAATCGTGCAGGGCCCGCGCCACCACCTCCTTGCCGGTTCCGGTCTCGCCGGTGACGATCACGTCGCGATCGTGACCGGCGAGCTCGAGCACGCTGGCGCGCACCGCGACCATCGGCTTCGACAGGCCGATCAGGCGGGCATCGATCTCGCCAGGCGCGGCGAGGCGATCCGAGAGCTGGCGAAGCTGCAATTTCAACTGTCGCCGCTCGATCGCGCGGGTCATGACTGCCGAGAGCAGCTCGGGATCATGAGGCTTCTGCAGGAAATCGTAGGCGCCCTCGCGCATCGCAGCGACCGCCAGAGGCACGTCGCCATGCGCGGTCAGGAGCACGACGGGAATATCAGGATCGGCGCGGCGAATGTCGCGCATCAACTCGAGCCCGGATCGCTGCGGCATGCGAAAATCGGTCAGCACGGCGTCGGGCGGAGTTTCCTTCACGAGGCGCATGGCCTCGTCCGCGCCCGCGGCAACCCGGACCGTGAACCCGCCCAGCTCCAGCCACTGCCGCACCGAATTGCGGACGATCTCCTCGTCGTCGACGACGAGCAAGGACCCGCTCATGCCTGCAGTTCCGATTGCTGGAAAACCGGCGCGACATCCACGACCGGAATGACGACCTTGAAAGTCGAGCCTTTGCCCGGCGCGCTCTCCACCAAGATATCTCCTCCGAACTCCCTGACGATTCCGTACGAGATCGAGAGCCCGAGGCCAAGCCCCTCGCCGATCTCCTTGGTGGTGAAGAACGGGTCGAACAGCGATTTGAGGTGCTCGGGTACGATGCCGGCGCCGGTGTCGCCGACCTCGATCACAGCGCTGTCGTCGCGGCGGCCGAGCCGGACCTGGAGCACCCGCCGCTCGCAATCGCGCATCGCATCGATCGCATTCGACAGCAGATTGACGACGACCTGCTCGAGCCGGATCGGATTGGCAAGGCTATGGAGCGGCTCGGCAGGCGCCTCGCGCACCACCTCGATATGCTCGTGGTCGATGCGGTATTGCAGCAGGCGGACCGCATTGTCGATGACAGGCGCGAGCTCTACGGCGCTGCGCGTCCCGGTCTCCTTGCGCGCGAACATGCGCAGGTGATCGATCAGTGCCATCATGCGCTCGGCGATCGAAGACATCAGGTCGAGGTTGGCGGCCGCGCGATCGACCTCGTTGCGGCGGAGCAGGACGCGACTGCTCGCGACATAGGTGATCAGCGCCGCGAGCGGCTGGTTGATCTCGTGCGCGACGCCGGCAAGCGCCTGGCCGAGGCTCGCGAGCTTGGCGCTCTGCACCAGGCTTTCCATCGTCCGGCGCAGCTCTTCCGTGCGCTCGGCCACGCGCCGCTCGAGAACGTCATGCGCCTCGAGCTTCGCCCTGACGGCCTGCCGCCGCTGCCAGGCAACCAGCACGACCAGCAGCGCGGCGACGAGAGCCAGGACGCTCGCGATCGCGACGGTCGCCGCACTGCGCTTGGCATCCGCGACGTCCGAGAACAGGAGCAGCTTCCAGCCCTGGTCGTGCGGATGGACCTGAAGGGCGTATTCCCCGAGCTCGGCATTACCGCGACCGCGCGCGCGACCGATCTGGATGCGCTGCCGATCGCGCTCGGGCACGAAGATTGGAGCGGCGTCGATCGCCTGACCGAATTGCTGTGCGGCGTTCAGCTCTGCGAGCCGCTCCGCCGGCACCGGGAGCAGCGGACGATATTTCCAGTCCTCGCGGCTGGCGAGGAAGATCACGCCGTTCTCGTCCTCCATCGCCACGAGGTCGCCCGCCCGCGCCCAGTCGGACTCGAGCGAACCGAGATCGATCTTGACCACGGCGACACCGAGGGTTTTGCCGCCCTCCACGATCCGATGCGACAGGAAATAGCCGGGCTGTCCCGTGGTGGCGCCGACGGCGTAGTAATGGCCCTCGCCGGCGCGCATGGCGTCCACGAAATAGGCGCGGAACGCGTAATTGTGCCCGACGAAACTCGAATCCTGGTCGAAATTGCTCGCCGCCAGAGCGAGACCGGTGCTGTCGAGGACATACAGCTCGGCCGATCGAGCTCCCTGGTTGAGCGATTTGAGGTAGCGATTCGCGGCGGCGGTCGCCGATGCGTCATGGGGATCGCGGTAGAGCTCGCGGATGGGATCGGCGAGCGACAGAACCGCCGGCAAATAGCGATAGCGCGCGACGGTCGCGTCGAAGGTGCTTGCAATCAGCGCAAGCCGGTCATTGCCCTCCCGCTGCATGCGCGCGAACCCTGCATCCAGCGCGAGAACGTAGGCCAGCCAGCCCACCGCCGCGATCGCCGCAAGCGCGAGAGCGCCCGTCAGCGTGTGCCGCAGCAGAGCTGGACGAGGAGTTTGCATCTGGGCTCCGGACCGGGACGATATCGCTAGGTAGCATATCGCGCGACCGGCGCCCGAGGGGAACGCCGCGCGGAAAAGGGGCTGCTGGGGGAATGCCGAGCCGTCCGGTCGGTCGGGTCCGGCCCATGGGCTGCAACAAGCCATGCCGCCGCAACAGACCGCCCTGCCCGGCCAAATCGGCCGTGGACCCGATCCCGAAATCGTTGCAAAAAGGCGCTCCCGAGGCGCCGGCGGCCGGTCCGCCAAGCCTCTGGAAAACGTCGACTTTTGGAAGAATGGTCGGAGTGGCAGGATTCGAACCTGCGACCCCTGCGTCCCGAACGCAGTGCTCTACCGGGCTGAGCCACACTCCGACAAGAAGGCGGCTTATAGCGGCGGGTTCGGCGCACTGCAAGCGGCCGGCATGAGGAATTTTGTCCCTGTGAAAACGGGTCTTGAAACGCTGATTTTACCGGCCGGCGCGGCCGGCGCCGAGGCCGCGGCCCGCACGCTGGCCGCCGGCGGGCTGGTCGCGTTTCCGACCGAGACCGTCTACGGGCTCGGGGCGGATGCGGCCAATGCCGCCGCGATCGCCCATCTCTACGCCGCCAAGGGGCGGCCGGCGTTCAATCCGCTGATCGCCCATGTGGCGGACATTGCCGCCGCGCGGCGGATCGGCCGGTTCGACGCGCGCGCGTTGAGGCTCGCGGAAGCGTTCTGGCCGGGACCGCTGACGCTGGTGGTGCCGAAGACGGAGGGCTGCGCGGTGGCCGAGCTCGCCACCGCGGGCCTCGACACGGTCGCGATTCGCATTCCCGCGCACAAGGTGGCGCAGGCGATCCTCCGCGCCTTCGGCGGCGCCGTGGTGGCGCCGTCCGCCAACATCTCCGGCCACGTCTCGCCGACGTTGGCGGCCCATGTCGAGAGCGACTTGTCGGGGCGGATCGACCTGATCGTGGACGGCGGGCCTGTAACGGTCGGCGTCGAATCGACCATTGTCGGCTGCCTCGAGGCACCGATGCTGCTTCGCCCCGGCGGGCTGTCGCGCGAGCGGATCGAGGCTGTGCTGGGCGCCCCCCTGGCCCGGCTGCCGGTGGAGGCCGAGAGCGACGACAGCCAGCCGCTGGCACCGGGCATGCTGGCCTCGCATTACGCGCCGCGCGCCAGCGTGCGGCTTCGCGCGCAGGACGTTGCGCCCGGCGAAGCGCTGCTGGCGTTTGGGTCTGAGCGCCTGCCTGGCGTCGATGCGGCCGTCGCTGTCATGAATTTGTCGCCCACCGGTGATCTCGATGAAGCCGCCGCCAATCTGTTCGGCTATCTTCGCGCCCTCGATGCGAAGGGGCCACGGGCCATCGCGGTGATGACGATCCCCGAAGACGATCTGGGCGAAGCGATCAATGACCGGCTGCGCCGGGCTGCGGTGGCGAGATAGCGCATGATCCGGACCCGAAGGGCCGCGTTGGCGAAAAGTGTGTAGCGGTTTTTCCGATAAGATCATGCGCAAAAGATCAAGAGCGAAGTAGAGACGAGACAATGAACATCAATAAGCCTGCGATCCCTCCACTTGCGCCCGAACTGATCGACCAATTCCGCAAGATCGTCGGCGACAAGCACGCGATCACCGATGCAGCCGACATCGAGCCTTACGTCACCGAGGAGCGCAATCTGTTCCACGGCCGCTCGCCGCTGGTGCTGCGCCCGGGCTCGACGGCGGAGGTTTCCGAAATCTGCAAGCTCGCCTCAGAACACAAGATCGCCCTGGTGCCGCAGGGCGGCAACACCGGGCTCGTCGGCGGGCAGACGCCGCATAATGGCGAGGTGGTGGTGTCGCTGCGGCGGCTCGACAAGATCCGCGAAGTCGACACCGCCTCCAACACCATGACGGTCGAAGCCGGCGTGGTGCTGCAGATCGCGCAAGCGAAGGCGTCCGACGTCGACCGGCTGTTTCCGCTCTCGCTCGGCGCCGAAGGCAGCTGCACCATCGGCGGCAATCTCTCCACCAATGCCGGCGGCACCGCGGCGCTCGCCTATGGCGTGGCGCGCGAGATGGCGCTGGGGCTGGAAGTCGTGCTCGCCGACGGGCGCGTGCTGGGCGTGCTGTCGAAGCTGAAGAAGGACAACACCGGCTACAATCTGCACAATCTCTTCATTGGCGCCGAAGGCACGCTCGGCATCATCACGGCGGCGACGCTGAAGCTGTTTCCGAAGCCGCGGGCGATCGAGACCGCCTATGTCGGGCTGAAGTCGCCGGCGGCGGCGCTCAAGCTGCTGACCATCGCGCAGAGCGAGGCCGCCAATGCGCTGACGAGTTTTGAACTATTGTCGGAGATGGCGGTCGATTTCTCGGTGCGGCACGGCATCGACGTGCGCGATCCGCTCAGCGAGAAGCATCCCTGGTACGTGCTGATGGAGTTGTCGTCTCCCGGCGACGACGCCCGCACGCCGCTGGAGACGATCCTCGCCCGCGCCATGGAAGAGGAGATCGTCGACGACGCCGTGATCGCGGCCAACCTCAGCCAGCGCAACAATTTCTGGAAGCTGCGCGAGGAGATGTCGTCGGCGCAGAAGCCGGAGGGCGGCTCGATCAAGCACGACATCTCGGTGCCGATCGCCGCGGTGCCTGAATTCATCGCGGAAGCCAACGCCGCCGTGGTGAAGCTGATCCCGGGCGCGCGGCCGGTGCCGTTCGGCCATCTCGGCGACGGCAATCTGCATTACAATGTCAGCCAGCCGATCGGGGCCGACACCGCGGACTTCCTGGCGCGCTGGCACGACATGAACGCCGTCGTGTTCGAGATCGTGCTGCGCATGGGCGGATCGATCTCGGCCGAGCACGGCATCGGCGTGCTCAAGCGCGACGAGCTGCCCGACGTCAAGGACAAGACCGCGATCGAGCTGATGCGCGCCATCAAGGCGATGCTCGATCCGCTTGGCATCATGAATCCGGGGAAGGTGCTGTGAGCGCGTCGTTCTCGCCGGCTCCGCTTGCGATCGACGCCATCGGGGATGCCGATGTCGAAGAGGTCGTCGCGCTGTGGCAGCGCTGCGGCCTGACACGGCCCTGGAACGACCCGCATGCCGACATCGCACTGGCACGGCGGCGCGATAACTCGACCGTGCTGGTCGGGCGCGACGCCGGCGCGATCGTTGCGACCGTCATGGTCGGCCATGACGGCCACCGCGGCTGGGTCTATTACGTCGCGGTCGACCCCGACGGCCGCAAGCGCGGCCGTGGCCGCGTCATCATGGCCGCGGCCGAGGACTGGCTGCGCGCCGCCGGAATTTCGAAGCTGCAGCTCCTCGTCCGCCGCGAGAACGCGCAGGCCAATGCGTTCTACGGCTCGCTGGGCTTCGAGCTATCGACATCCGTGATGTTCCAGAAGTGGCTCGACGGCCGCTCCGCCACGCCAAGCAACTGAGATCAGGCAAATGACCATTTCCGACCGCGTCCGCATCAAGGACGTCCGCGTGCTCTCGGACGGCTGGACCACGCTGAAGACCACCACGTTCGAGTACCGGCGCGCCAGCGGCGAGTGGCAGACGCAGCACCGCGAGACCTATGAGCGCGACAACGCCGCCGCCGTGCTGCCGTATAACCGCGCTGGGCGTACCGTGATCCTGGTGCGCCAGTTCCGCCTGCCGGCCTTCATCCGCGGCTACAACGATCTCCTGATCGAGGCCGCCGCCGGCGTGCTCGACAACGCCGAGCCCGAAGAGCGCATCCGCGCCGAGGCCGAGGAGGAGACCGGCTATCGCCTGCACCACGTCCACAAGGTGTTCGAGGCCTTCATGAGCCCCGGCGCCATCACCGAGAAGCTGCATTTCTTCGTCGCCGAGTACGAGCCTTCGATGCGGGTCAGCGACGGCGGCGGCCTGGAGCACGAGGGCGAGGACATCGAGGTGCTGGAGCTTTCGATCGACGAGGCCCTGGCGATGATCGCCGACGGCCGCATCATCGACGCCAAGGCGATCATGCTGCTGCAATATGTGGCGCTGCACGTGTTCAGGTGAGCTTGCTTACCCTCCCCCTCCAGTGAAGGGTCAGAGGCGCCGCCCCACCTCATTCTGCAATTCAGGCCTGCGCCCCCCTTGCCCCCGTTGAGCAACCACAAAACTATCTCTAGTCTGTCGCCAACCAAGAACCAGGAGACGCGCCATGTCCGCGCCGCGCGACGACGAATTCGGCTTTGCGCCCGACTATGATTCCCCCGTCCCCTACATGCAGCGCACCCGCGATTATTACGCGGCGATCGGCTACACCACCGCGTATCGCTGGGCGCATTACACCGAGGCGCCGTTTCAGCCGCTGAAGAAGCCGCTGGCAAAGTCGCGCGTGACCATCATCACGACCGCTGCGCCGTATGATCCCAGCAAGGGCGATCAGGGGCCGGGCGCGGCGTATAATGGCGGCGCAAAGTTCTACCAGGTCTATGACGGCGACACGTCGAAAGAGCACGATCTGCGCATCTCGCATATCGGCTACGACCGCAAGCACACCTCGGCGACCGACAACGGCACCTGGTTTCCGTTGCCGCAGCTCTTGAAGGCGTCCGCCGCCGGCCGCATCGGCGAGGTCGCCCCGCGCTTCTTCGGCGCCCCGACCAACCGCAGCCATCGCGTCACGCTTGACACGGATGCACCGGACATCCTGGCGCGCTGCCTTGCGGACAAGGTTGACGTCGCGGTGCTGGTGCCGAACTGCCCGGTCTGCCACCAGACCACCGCGCTGGTGGCGCGGCATCTGGAGCGGAACGGCATCCCGACCGTGATCATGGGCTGCGCCAAGGACATCATCGAGCACGCCGCCGTTCCGCGCTTCCTGTTCTCCGACTTCCCGCTCGGCAATTCCGCCGGCAAGCCGCACGACGTCGCCTCGCAGGCGCAGACGCTCGAGCTGGCGCTCAAGCTGCTGGAGAGCGCGAGCGGTCCGCAGACCACGATGCAGTCGCCGCTGCGCTGGAGCGAGGACGCCTCCTGGAAGCTCGACTACAACAACGTCGCCCAGCTTTCGCCGGAAGAGCTGGCGCGCCGCCGCGCCGAATTCGACAAGCAGAAGGAGATCGCGCGCGGCAACCGCGCCGCCTGACGTCCTCCGATAACGATAATCAAAAAGGGGAGAGCGACGTGACGCGACCGTTCGAGGGCGTGAAGATTTTGGACTTCACGCAAGTGCTGGCCGGCCCCTATGCGAGCTACCAGCTCGCGCTGCTGGGGGCTGATGTCATCAAGGTCGAGCGGCGCGAGGGCGAGGACATGCGTCGCACGCCGCTCTCACGAGAATGGGCCGAGCGCGGCCTCGCGCCGGCGTTCCAAGCCGTCAACGGCAACAAGCGCAGCCTGACGCTCGATCTGCAGAAGCCGGAGGCGATCGCGATCGTGAAGAAGCTTGCGGGCCAGGTCGACGTCGTCATGGAGAATTTCCGCCCGGGCGTGATGGACAAGCTCGGCATCGGCTATGAAGCGCTGTCCGCGATCAATCCAAAACTGATCTATTGCGCGGTGTCCGGCTTCGGCCAGACCGGCCCGGATCGCCTGCGGCCTGGCTATGACGGCAAGATGCAGGCGCTGTCAGGCATCATGGCCATCACCGGCCATCCCCAGACGGGACCGACGCGCGCCGGCTTTGCGGTGTGCGACGTGCTGTCGGGCGCCACCGCCGCGTTCGGCGTGTCGAGCGCGCTGTATCAGCGCGACCGCACCGGCAAGGGGCAGTTCGTCGATGTCTCCATGCTGGAGGCGACGATGGCGTTTCTGTCGGGACAGATCGCGGACTGGTCGGTTGCCGGCCATCGCCAACAGCTCTCGGGCAATCAGGCGGTGAGCCGCAGGACCACGGCGAATTTGTTCAAGTGCGGCGACGGCCACATCCTGCTCGCCGTCAACAATGAGAAGCAGTACCGCGCGCTGATGGCTGCGCTTGGCCGCGAGGACACGCTGTCAGATCCGCGCTTTGCCGACTGGTTTTCCCGCAACGAGAACGAACCCGCGCTGCGCGCCATCATCGAAGCGGCGCTGGCGGCAAAACCGGCGCGCGAATGGGAAACGATCCTGGAGGACGCCGGCGCGCCTTGCGCCAGCATCTGGAAGGTCGAGGAGGTGATCGACCATCCGCAAATCAAGGCGCGCGGCGCGATTCAGCAGCTGGATACGCCCTACGGACAGCTGCGCTTTGCCGGCAGCGGCTTCAAGCTCGCCCATGGCGGCGGCAGGCTGGACCGGATGGCACCGGAGCTCGGCGCCGATACCGATGCGGTGCTGGGCGAGCTGGGGTTTGATGCGGCGGAGATCGCGGCGCTTAAGGCACGGGAGATTGTGTGACGCTCCAACAAAAAAACTCGGCCGTCGTCCCGGACAAGCGTCAGCGCAGATCCGGGACCCATAGCCACAGGATTGGGTTTGGCGAAGACTCGTGGTTATCAGCCCGCGCCACAACTTCTCCCTGGGGTTATGGGTCCCGGATCTGCGCGCGCTTTGGGCGCGCTTGTCCGGGACGACGGCGGAGTGAATGGCGCCAGCTTGGCTAGAACAACGACCCCTGCCCGTCATCAGATGACGCCGCCGCTTTCCGCGCCGCCTTCTTTGGCTTCGCCGCCTCTGCTTCCGCCGCCATCTCCTCCGCGCTGATCGGCAGCAGCAACTGATCGTCGTCATTGGCGACGCGGTTGACCCGGGTGGAGACCGGGTGCCAGGCGAATTCGCCGATGCGCGGCGCCGTCATCAGCGGCAGGATCGCGTCGACCTCGTCGCCCCTGATGTCGAGCCAGCGCTCGAAATCGCGCGGGCTGATGGTGACGGGCACGCGGTCATGCAGGGCGGCGAGATCCTCGCCCGCCGCGGCCGTGACGATCGCGACCGTATCAACTTCCTCACCGTTCGGCCCGGCCCAGGTCTCGAACAATGCGGCAAAGCCGAGCGGCGCACCGTCGGCGCGGTGGATGAAGAAGGGCTGCTTGCGGCCGTCCGCCACCTTCCATTCGTAATAGCCATCGGCCGGGATCAGGCCGCGCCGCCGGCGAATCGCGCGTTTGAAGGCGGGCTTCTCCAGCACCGTCTCGGAGCGCGCATTGATCAAAAGCGTAAAGCCCTTGGGGTCCTTGACCCAGCCCGGCAACAGGCCCCAGCGCATCAGGCGAAAATGCCGCGCGCCGTTCTCGGCCAGAACGACCGGAATCGGTTGTGTCGGGGCCACATTGTACCGGGGCGGGAAATTCGGCTGCTCGATGTAGCCAAACAGTTGCCGCAAAGCCGCGGGGGCCGAAGTTATGACGAAGCGTCCACACATCCCAAGGTGTCTATATAGGGTCCGTTCAGGTCCTTTTAACCCCGAACGTTAACACTGCGGCAGATGAGCTCAACGGCCTCCCAACCCGCGCGGACGCATGCACAGACGGGCCCCGAGGCCGCCGACTGGGCCGAGCGGCTGCGCGTGGCCAATATCAGCCCGCGGACCGGGCTTGCCACCGACTATCTCAACCATTTCAATGAAGCCGTGATGCTGCTGGAAATGGTTCCGGACATGCCGGAATGCGCGGAAGATTTCTTGACCTGGTCGCCGCTGTCCTATGCCGAGCATTTCACGGCATCGAACTTCAAGGCGCGGGACCTGGCCATCGAGGCCTATGAGAAGGCCAACCCCAACGTGCGCGCCCAGTTCGACCACATCACCGATACCATGACCTCGATCCTGACGGCGGTCGGCTCGGCCATGCGCGAGGTCGAGAAGGACACGACCCGCGTCCGCCTCGCCGAGCAGGCCACGCTCTGGGTCAAGCCGCTGATCGCCGCCTGCGGCGGCATCATCAATGGCGGGGCGGAAGCCGACGTCGACACCATCATGGCGAACTGAGCTGTGGTTGCCGTCGTCCAGCCCACCCATCCCCAGCTCGCCGTCAGCGCCGCCATTTTCCGCGACGGCAAGGTGCTGCTGACCCGCCGCGCCCGTTCGCCCGCCAAGGGCTTCTATTCGCTACCGGGCGGCCGGGTCGAATTCGGCGAATCGCTGCACCAGGCCCTGAGCCGCGAAGTCGACGAGGAGACCGGGCTCGACATCGCGATCGTCGGCCTCGCCGGCTGGCGCGAGGTGCTGCCGGCGGCGGCCGGCGCCGGCCATTATCTGATCATGTCGTTTGCCGCCCGCTGGGTGGCCCGGGAGCCGGTCCTGAACGACGAGCTCGACGACTACCGCTGGATCGCCCCCGACGCTCTGGCGGACCTCGGAGACCTCAAGCTGACCGGAGGATTGGAAGAGGTCATTCAGTCCGCTGCGCGGCTGATTGGAGCCTAGCTGGCGCCGCGAGCTCCACCTCTCCCGCGAGCGGAGGAGGGAGTGCACCGCCCGTGTGGCTCACCTTGCTTCCCCGGCCCCGACGGGGCATACACCCCGCCGATGTCGACGCGATTTCTGGCCATTTTTGCCCTGATTCTCGCCTGCGCCTCCGGGCCCACGAGGGCCCAGGACGTGGCGGCGCCGTTCGACGCCGATTTGCAGCGGCTGGCCGAGATTCTCGGCGGCCTGCACTATCTGCGCGGCATCTGCGGGTCCAACGAGGGCAACAAATGGCGCAACGAGATGCAGGCGCTGATCGATGCCGAAACCCCCTCCGGGGAGCGCCGCACCCGCATGATCGCCGGCTTCAACCGCGGCTATAACGGCTTTCAGCAGACCTATCGGAGCTGCACGCCCGCCGCCACCGTCGCGATCCGCCGCTACATCGAGGAAGGCTCGAAGATCTCGCGGGATCTCACGGCGCGCTACGCGAACTAGGTTCTCTCCACTGTCATTCCGGGTTCGCGCTACGCGCGCCCCGGAATGACAGCGTGGCTGGAACCCTGTCATCGACTTTGTACACAGCCGTTAACCGTTCTTAAAGATGTGGCCTAGCGGTCGTTAATGCGCGTGCTACACCTCTCGCACAGCGCATCGCCGTGGATCGCGCCCCAGCCCCGATCGAGTTTCATGAGCCAGCCGATTTCCTACGCCCCCGACCGCGCGCCGCTGCCCGATCACGAGCAGAAGCAGGCCGCACTGAGTTATCTCAACGAGGCCTGGGCCGAAGCGCGCCATGAGGGCGTCGACGGCGACTGCCTTGCACAGGCGAGCCTGTTTGCGGCCTTCGCCGAACTCGTCGGCACCTACGGCGAGGACGCGGTCGCCAAGTTCGTCGAGGGTTTTCCCGGCCGCATCCGCAACGGCGAGTTCTCGGTCACGCTCGCAAGGCAGTAATCCCTCGTCACGAAAATGACCCCGCCACGCGGGCGGGGCCAGTCAACGGATGAATGACTTTGCGAACGGATTTGGCGAAAGCCTTCGCGAAGTCTGCCGCGTTTATCGCACGGAAGCCGCTTGCCGCGGACAAGCATTAGTCTCGCGGCGGCCGGGAGATGTTCCCGCGGCGATCAGGAACCTGCTCCCTCCCCTCACGGCTCGACCTTGAGCGTCGCTTTCATGTTGGGATGATAGCGGCAGTAATAGTCGATCACTCCGGCCTTCTTCAGAACCGATGTCGCCGATTTCTTCGGCGGCAATGTCACGTCGAAATCGCCATTC
The DNA here is from genome assembly GCF_028128835.1 of Bradyrhizobium sp. CCBAU 65884. Taxonomy (NCBI): domain Bacteria; kingdom Pseudomonadati; phylum Pseudomonadota; class Alphaproteobacteria; order Hyphomicrobiales; family Nitrobacteraceae; genus Bradyrhizobium; species Bradyrhizobium sp. CCBAU 65884. Next base: position 151,254 of record NZ_LBJU01000118.1, read on the forward strand.
TTCGCCGTGGCGGTGTGGGCGAAGACGTCCTTGTTGATCCAATTGATGGTGTCGCCGACCTTGGCCGACACATCGGCCGGAGATATCTCGAGGTTCTCCATCGTGATCTCGATGGTCGCGGCGCGCGCCGGGGCGACCATCGCCGCAAGGACAAGTGCTATGGCGATCGAAGCCAGTCGCTCCGGCATCATTGCCTCCCCTATTTCAGCTCGGCCGCAACGTGCTCGGCGTGTTGCTGATGTCCCTGGAAGATCTTCAGGCCGGTCTGCAGCAGGCTCTTCAGCTCGGCATTGTTGGCGGACGGAATCAGCTGGGTCTCCAGCGCGCCGTTGACCGCCTTGTGGTAGGCGACCTCGTTGGCGACATAGGCCTTGTCGAAGGCGGCGCCGTCCAGCTTGTCGAGCTCGGCCAGCTTGTCGCTCGCCTGCTTCGACAGCGACTTGCTGGTGTCGTTGTCTTCAGGGGTGACGTTCAGCTTCTTGACCAGCGCGAGCGCCTGCTTGTTGACCGCCTCGTGGTCGCGCAGCATGTCCTCGGCAAACGCCTTGACGTCCTTGTTCTGTGCCTTCTTCTGCGCCTGCTTGGCGGCGTTGATGTCGATCACGCCGGCGGTGTAGGCGATGTGGGCGATCTGGGGATCGGTGGGCTTGTCGGCTGCGCCGGCGCTTTGCAGCAGCGCGGGGCCAGACAACAGAATTGCCGCGGCGATCGCCGCGCTCCGTCGGGTGAACATGGCTCGATACTCCTGTGGTGCCGGACGCTGGCCGGCGCGTTGCTTCACAGGGATTGGATGCGAGTTTCGAGCAAACGTTCCCCGAAAAATTACGCCCCGACGCCAAGGCGCCTGAGCACCGCCTCGGTGAGGCGCTCGCAGCGCTGTCCGGCGAACGGAAACGCGTCCATCACGACGGGGCCGATCTTCTTCTCGACGTTCTCGCGCAGCAGGGTACGCGCACGGTGCAGCCGCGTCTTGACGGTCTCCGGCTTGATGCCGAGCAGCCCGGCCGTCTCCTCCATGCTCATGGCCTCCATCACCCGCGCGATGAAGACCATGCGGTAGACGTCGGGCAATTCATCGACCGCGTGTTCGACGACGCGCTGGATCTCGCGTTGGGCCATGGATTTTTCCGGATCGGTTGCGGCGGACGAAAGGGGAAACTGGATGATCTGTGCTTCCAGCGTTGCCTCCGGCACCGATCCCAGCTCGACCTGCGGCTTCCGACTGCGCAAGCGTCCGAGCGCGTCGTTGATCGCAATGCGCGACAACCAGGTCGACAGCGCGGCTTCACCCAGAAAACCGTCGAGATGTGTGAAGGCGCGGACGTAGGTTTCCTGCACCACGTCCTCGGCCTCGCTGTCGCTGCGCAGGATGCCGCGGGCGAGGCGATAGAGCCTGCGGTTGTTGGCCTGCATGATCTCGCGGAGCGCAGCCTCGTCACGGCGCCGCGCGCGCTCGATCAGCTCGGATTCCGACGTACTGAGGCCGGCGGACAGGCCGGCTGCGGTCCCTGGCATGGCGGGCACCTTATCTCCATTGGTTCCGGACATTGGATGCCGGCCGGGGGAAAAGGTTCCAGACTTTTCCCAAACCTAGTCCGTTTCGATCGGCAGCGCCGGATCCCTCGCCCATTCGCCCATCGAGGCGTCGTAGAGCGTCAGTCTGTCGTAGCCGAGCTGCGTCAGCAGGAACAGGTCGATCGTCGCCGAGATGCCGCCGCCGCAATAGCAGATTACATTCTTGTCGCGCGTGACACCCTGGGCCGTGAATTTCGCTTCGGCGTCCGCCAGGCTGGTCAGCGTCTTGTCGGCGTTGACGAGCGTTGCGGCTGATACGTTGACGCTGCCGGGAACGCGGCCGGGCCGGCCGTAGCGGCTCGGCTCGAGGCCGCGATGAAACTGCGGCCCGAGCGCGTTGACGATGACCGTCGAGGGATCGCCGATCCGCGCCTTCACCGTCGTCTTGCCGACGAAGAAGCCCGCGCGCGGCGCGGCCTTGAAGGCGGTGGCCGGATATCCCCTCGGCGCGCCTGTCTCAATCGGCCGCCCCTCTTCCTTCCATTTGTCGAGACCGCCGTCGAGCACATGGGCATCGACGCCGAGCGAGCGCAGCATCCACCAGAACCGCGTCGCCCACATCATCGTGCCGATGCTGTAGAGCACGATGGTCTTGCTCGCATCGAGGCCGTGGCGGCCGAAGGCGGCCTCCAGCTGGGCGACATCGGGCATCATGAAGAACTGCTGCGCTGAAGCGTCTGAGAACTCGCCCTGCAGGTCGAGGAAATCGGCGCCCGGAATGTGGCCGGCCGCGAACGTCTTGTCGCCGGGGACTGCGCGGTACGGCACGTCGCTGCCGGGCGGAACAGGCTCGTTGTAGGTCGTGCAGTCGTAGAGGCGCAGGTTGGGATCGCCGAGCATGGCGGCGAGCTGCTCGGTCGATATGAGAGCGGCTGGCTGGGACATTGGACCTCTCCCAATTTGAGCTTGTGCGTCGTGGCACACTGTCATTTCCCGCGAAGGCGGGCAATCCAGTGTTCCAGAGGCAGCAGCCGTATCAGCCAACTATCGCCGCGGATGCCCCGGTCAAGCCGGGGCATGACAGCAGAGGGAGAGGCTTGACCTACTCCTACTGCTTCAGCGTCTCCAGAAACCGCACCGGCTCGCCCTGCGAGGCCGTCACCAGCTCCCCCTGCCACATCACGCGGCGGCCGCGGATGAAGGTGCCGACGGGCCAGCCGGTGACTCGGACGCCGTCATAAGGCGTCCAGCCGGCTTTCGACGCCACCCATTTGTTGGTGATGGTCTCGCTGCGCTTCAAATCGACGATGGTGAAATCGGCATCGTAGCCGGCGGCGATGCGGCCCTTGCAGGCCATGTTGTAGAGGCGCGCGGGGCCGGCGCTGGTGAGATCGACGAAGCGCGCCAGAGAAAGCCGGCCCGCGTTGACGTGATCGAGCATCAGGGGCACCAGCGTCTGCACGCCGGTCATGCCGGAGGGCGAAGCCGGATAGGTCTTCTGCTTCTCCTCCATCGTATGCGGGGCGTGGTCGGAGCCGAGCACGTCGATGATGCCCTGCTCGATGCCGCGCCAGATGCCGGCGCGGTGATCGGCGCCGCGCACGGGCGGGTTCATCTGAGCCAGCGTGCCGAGCCGCTCGTAGCACTCGGGCGCAACCAGCGTGAGATGGTGCGGCGTCGCCTCGCAGGAGGCGACGTCCTTGTGGTCGCGCAAAAACTCGATCTCTTCCTTGGTCGAGATGTGCAGCACGTGGATGCGCTTGCCGGTCTCGTGGGCGAGCTTGACGAGGCGTTGCGTCGCCATCAGCGCCGCGGTCTCGTCGCGCCACACCGGATGCGAGCGCGGATCGCCCTCGATGCGCAGCGACTTGCGGTCGTTGAGTCGGTATTCGTCCTCGGCATGGAAGGCCGCGCGGCGGCGAATCACCTGGAAGATGCGACGCAGGCTCTCATCGTCCTCCACCAGCAGCGCACCGGTCGAGGAGCCGATGAACACCTTGACGCCGGCACAGCCCGGCGCGCGCTCCAGTACCGGAAGGTCCTGCACGTTCTCGCGGGTGCCACCGATGAAGAAGGCGAAATCGCAATGCATGCGGTGATGGGCGCGCTTTACCTTGTCGGTGAAGGTGGCTTCAGTCACGGTGAGCGGCGAGGTGTTCGGCATCTCGAACACGGCGGTGACGCCGCCCATCACGGCGCTGCGCGAACCGGTCTCGAGGTCTTCCTTCTGCTCCAGCCCGGGCTCGCGGAAATGCACCTGCGTGTCCATCACGCCGGGCAGGATGTGCAGGCCCTTGCAGTCGATGACCTCCGCGGCCGAGGCCTGCGACAACGGCCCCAGCTCGGCGATGCGGCCGCCGGTGATGCCGATATCGCGAACATTCTCGCCGTCCTGGTTGACGACGGTGCCGCCTTTGAGGATCACATCGAAACGCTGGGTCATGGCTGAAGGCCCTTGTCATCCCCAAGCGCAGGGCTCGAGGTCTTGTCGTTTATGCCTCGCGGGCTTACGTTCCGGAGCAACATGTCGCAAGAGATTTTCGCATGAAATCAGCGTTTCTTCCCGACCGGGGCGTGGTCAAGGTCGCGGGCGAGGATGCGCGCAACTTCCTCAACGGCCTGGTCACGACCGACCTCGACAGGCTGAAACCGGGGCTGGGGCGATTCGGCGCGTTGCTGACGCCGCAGGGCAAGATCATCGTGGATTTCCTGATTACGGAAGTCCCCGCGGGTCACGGCGGCGGGTTCCTGATCGACTGCCCGAAGGCGCTGGCCGAGAGCTTCGCCACCAAGCTGAAATTCTACAAGCTGCGCGCCAAGGTCACGGTGGAAAACCTCGATTTCGGCGTGCTCGCCGCCTGGGACGGCCAGCCTGCGGCGCAGCCCGATCTTGCCTTCGCCGATCCACGCAACGAAACGCTCGGCTATCGCATCCTGATCCCCGAAGATCTCAAGCAGAAGCTCTCCGACCTCATCGGCGCCGAGCTGGTCGATGCGGCCGACTACGAGGCGCACCGCATCGCGCTCGGCGTGCCGCGCGGCGGGCTCGATTTCATGTACAGCGATGCGTTCCCGCACGAGACCAACATGGACCGCCTTGCCGGCGTCGATTTCGACAAGGGTTGCTATGTCGGCCAGGAGGTCGTCTCGCGCATGCAGCATCGCGGCACCGCGCGCACCCGCAGCGTGAAGGTACTGCTCGACGGTCCCTCGCCCGAAGCCGGCGCGACCATTCTCGCCGGCGACAAGCCGGTCGGCACCATCGGCTCGACATCCGGCGGCAAGGGCATTGCCCTGGTGCGCATCGACCGTGTCGCCGACGCGCTCGATGCCGGCCAACCCCTCACCGCAGGCGGCCTCGCCTTGAAGCTGGCAGAACCTGACGTCGTCCGTATTCCTGCGAAGCAGCCCACCGCATGAGCCGAGCCCCTCGCCTGCATCCCGACGGAAAGACCCGCTGCCCCTGGCCGGGCGATGACCCGTTCTACGTTGCCTATCACGACACCGAATGGGGCGTGCCGGAATATGACGACCGCGCGCTGTACGAAAAGCTGATCCTCGACGGTTTCCAGGCCGGCCTGTCCTGGATCACGATCCTGCGCAAGCGCGACAATTTCCGCAAAGCCTTCGACGATTTCCAGCCGGAAAAGATCGCGCGCTACAATGCCAAGAAGGTCCACGCGCTGATGAACGATGCCGGCATCGTACGCAACCGCGCCAAGATCGACGGCACGATCGCGAGCGCGAAGTCTTATCTCGATATCATGGAGAAAGGCCCGGGCTTCTCGCAGCTGCTGTGGGATTTCATGGGCGGAAAGCCGCTCGTCAATCATTTCAAGACCACCGCGAGCGTGCCGGCCTCGACGCCATTGTCGGTGCAAATCTCGAAGGAGCTGTCCTCGCGCGGCTTCAAGTTCGTCGGCCCGACCATCGTCTATGCCTTCATGCAGGCGACGGGCATGGTCAACGACCACCTCGTCGACTGCCACTGTCACGCCAGCTGCAGCAAGACGCAGCGCCAGCCGCGCCTCAAGGTCAAATGACGGCCAAGAAGACTGCACGCGACGTGGCGTCCCGCGCCTGGCAGCGCATGCTGTCGGGCCGGCGGCTCGATCTGCTCGATCCCTCCCCGCTCGACGTCGAGATCGCCGACATCGCGCACGGGCTGGCGCGCGTCGCGCGCTGGAACGGGCAGACCGTTGGCACGCACATCTTCTCGGTCGCCCAGCACACGCTGCTGGTGGAGACCGTGATGCGGCACGAGATGCCGCGGGTCGACCAGCGCATGCGGCTCGCGGCGCTGCTGCATGATGCGCCCGAATATGTCATCGGCGACATGATCTCGCCGTTCAAGGCGGTGCTCGACGGCCATTACAAGGCGGTGGAGAAACGCCTGCTCGGCGCCATCCACATCCGCTTCGGCCTGCCGCCGGTGCTGCCTGAGGAGGTCACGCTGGCGATCAAGGCCGCCGATCGCGGGGCAGCCTATCTGGAAGCGACCGAGCTTGCCGGCTTCAGCGAGAGCGAGGCGCGGCGCCTGTTCGGCAAGGATCCCGGCCTCTCCGACAGCGTCCGGCGCGACTACCTTACGCCCTGGACGGCGGCGCGAGCCGAGAAGCAGTTTCTGGAGCGGTTTGGCGCGGTGTTTGCGTAGGCATTGTCGTGAATCGGTGGCGCCCGTAACTCCGGTGTCGTCCCTGCGAAAGCAGGGACCCATAACCACGGGGTGCGGTTGCGGCGCAAAACTGGCAACCACGAGTCTTCGTCAAACCGCTCCTGGGGGTTATGGGTCCCGGATCAGCGCTCCGCTTCGCTGCGCTTGTCCGGGACGACGGTGAGGCTTCGCTTTGCCCACCCTACGGCACCGGCTATAATCGCGGCAAAAAGGTCCGCCATGATCCACGTCTGTTCCCTCGCCGCGCTTCCCGAAACCGTCCGCCTCACCAGGGCCAGCCACGTGCTGACCGTGATGGCCAATGTCGAGCAGGTGGCGCGGCCGGTGTCCGTGCTGCCCGCCAACCATCTCAAGGTGTCGATGGACGACATCACCGAGGAGATGGATGGTTTTACCGCACCGTCCGAGACCCATATCGATCAGGTGCTGAACTTCGTGCGCGGCTGGGACCGTAGCGCGCCGCTGGTGGTGCATTGCTATGCCGGCATCAGCCGCTCCACCGCGAGCGCGTTCGCGGCGGTCTGCGCGCTCAATCCGAACCGCGACGAGCTCGAGATCGCCAGGAAGATCCGCGCGGCCTCGCCGATCGCCTCGCCGAACCGGCGCATCGTCGGCCTTGCCGACCGCGCCCTGGGACGCAACGGCCGCATGCTGCGCGCGCTCGACGAGATCGGCCCGGGCGCGATGATGGTCGAAGGCCGTCCCTTCGTGATCGAGCTCGAATGAGGCGAGAGTCGGATAGCAGCCGCAACGCCGCGCTCACTTTGATGCGCAGGCGCATCCACGTCGTCATGGCCGGGCTTGTCCCGGCCATCCACGAACTTTCTCGCGACACGAAGAACGTGGATGCCCGGGACAAGCCCGGGCATGACGAGTTTGTGGCAACTTCCTCGATCATCATCGCATGAGCGATAAGCTGCTGACGCCGATCGAGATCGGCCTGACCGCGGCGATCGTCGCGATCGAGGGGCATGAGCCCCTCATCCTCACCGCGCGCGGCAGTGACGGGCTTGCCGGTCTGCCGTTCGGCCCGTTCGACGCGCTCGCGCATCGCACCTTCGACATCGGCCTGCGCGCCTGGGTCGAGGAACAGGCGGGCTTGCGGCTCGGCTATGTCGAGCAGCTCTACACATTCGGTGATCGCGGCCGCCATGCCGAGGCCGGCGACACCGGCGCGCATATGGTGTCGATCGGCTATCTCGCCTTGACGCGCGCGGTCGACGGCGAGCTTGCAGCCAATGCGGCGAGCTTCGCGCCATGGTATCGCTTCTTTCCCTGGGAAGACCGGCGCGAGGAGCCGCCCGCGATCATCGCCCGCGACATCATTCCGGCGCTGACCGAATGGGCGGCGGAGGAGACCCCGGACACGACGCGCGCACTCCCGCGCAAGGATCGCGTGCGGTTCTATTTCGGCCTCGACGGGGCGGCCTGGGACGAGGAGCGCGTGCTCGACCGCTACGAGCTGTTGTATGAGGCCGGGCTGGTCGAGGAGGCGCGGCGCGACGGCCGCCCTGCGGCATTAGCGCGCAAGACGCTTCCCCCGCTCGGGACCTCGATGCAGTTCGATCACCGCCGGATTCTCGCCACGGCGATCGCGCGGCTGCGTGCAAAACTGAAGTATCGTCCTGTCGTCTTTGAACTTTTGCCGCCCGAATTCACACTTACCGAACTGCAGCATACGGTCGAGGCAATCTCCGGCCGGCACCTGCACAAGCAGAATTTCCGCCGCCTGGTCGAAATGGAAGCCCTGGTCGAACCGACCGGGGTGATGTCGACACAGACGGGCGGACGGCCGGCGGCACTCTATCGCTTCCGCCGCGACGTGCTCCAGGAGCGGCCCGCGCCGGGCTTGCGCGTGCGCTCCCGGCGCTAACCCGACATACTACGTGACCGGCCCCTGCCCGCCGGTCGCCTGGAGGCTTTATGTTCGACGGCCCGTTTGACGTCTTTGCGTGGATCATTGCGATCGCCGCCTTCCTGATCGCGATCAAGGCCTCCAGCCAGGCGGCCGAGCTGCGCCGGCGACTGAATTCGCTCGAGGAGATGTTCTACGCGCAGCGGCAGGTGCAGCCGCCGCCGCTCATGCCGGTGCAGGAGCCAGCGCCTGCGCCCGCGACGACGGCCGCCGAGCCGCCGCCGCTTGCACCCGAAGCCGAAGCGGCACCGCCTCCACTCGTCACCGAAGAGCTTTCACCGCCGCCGCTCGAAGCGGGCCCTGCGGCTGCCGCACCACCTCCCGTGCCGGCCGCTGCGCCCGGCTTCGAGGAGCAGCTCGGCACCCGCTGGGTGGTGTGGATCGGCGGCCTTGCGCTCGCGCTCGGCGGCTTCTTCATGGTGCGCTATTCGATCGAGGCCGGCCTGCTCGGCCCCGGCGTGCGCGTGTTCCTGGGTGGCCTGTTCGCAGCTGCGCTGCTCGGGGCCGGCGAGTGGTCGCGGCGCAAGGAGAGCATTTCCAACATCCAGGCGCTGCCGATCGCCAACATCCCGGCGATTCTCACCGCCGCGGGTACGGCGGTGGCGTTCGCGACCATCTATGCCGCCTATGCGCTCTACGGCTTCCTCGTGCCCGCGACCGCCTTCGTGCTGCTCGGCATCGTGGCCATGTGCACGCTCGCCGCGGCGCTGCTGCATGGGCCGGCGCTGGCCGGCCTCGGCGTGGTCGGCGCCTTCGTGACGCCGCTCCTCGTCTCCAGCGGCAAGCCGGACTACTGGGCGCTCTACATCTATCTCGCCATCGTCACCGCCGCGAGCTTCGGCCTCGCGCGCATCCGGCTGTGGCGCTGGCTCGCGGTCACGACGATCGCCTTTGCCGTGCTCTGGATCTTCCCGGGTCTGGATAGCGAAGAGTTGCAAGTCGCGCCGCATGCCTTCCACGTCATCGCAGGCTTCGTGCTCGCCGCGCTGCTCGTCGTCTGCGGCTTCATGTTCGGCCCCAGCATCGAGGACGGCGAGATCGAGCCGGTCTCGTCGAGCTCGCTCGGCGCCTACCTGTTCGGCGCCATGCTGATCGTACTGTCGAGCGCACATGCGGATCTGGCCCTGATCGCGTTCACGCTTCTCGTTGGCGCGACGCTTCTCGTCGCCTGGCGTGCGCCGGCGGCCACCGGCGCGCTCGGCGCGGCGGCAGCGACCGTCTTCATCGTGTTCGCCGAATGGGCGGTGCGCGCTAATCCCGACATGCTGGTGCTGCCGGGCGGCGCGATGTCCGGTATCGGACCGACCGCGATCGACAGCTCCGTGACGCTGCATCTGCTGATGGCCGCGATCTTCGCCATCGGTTTCGGCGTTGCCGGCTTCCTCGCGCAGGGCCGCTCGAACTCGGCAATCATTCCCGTGGTGTGGTCGGCCGCAGCCGTCGCCACGCCGATCGCGATCCTCATCGCGCTCTACGCCCGCATCGCCCATCTCGACCGCTCGATCCCGTTCGCGATCCTCGCGGTGCTGCTCGCAGCCGCCTTTGGTGCTGCGACCGAAGCGCTCACGCGCCGCGAAACCCGGCCGGGCGTCGCCGTCTCCACGGCCCTGTTCGCGACCGGCACGCTCGGAGCGCTGGCGCTGGCGCTGACCTTCGCGCTGGAGAAGGGCTGGCTGACGATCGCGCTGGCGCTGATGTCGCTCGGCACCGCCTGGATCTCGATGCAGCGGCCGATCCCGTTCCTGCGCTGGCTCGCCGCCATCTTCGCCGGCATCGTCACCGCGCGCATCGGCTATGATCCGCGCATCGTCGGCGACGCCGTCGGGACCACGCCGATTTTCAACTGGCTGCTCTGGGGCTATGGCCTGCCGGCGGCCTCGTTCTGGGCCGCGAGCATCTTCCTGCGCCGCCGCGCCGACGATGCGCCGCTGCGCATGGTCGAGACCGCGGCGATCCTCTTCACCGCCCTGCTCGCCTTCATGGAGATCCGGCACTTTGCGACCAACGGCCGGATGACCTCGCCGCCGTCGCTGCTCGAATTCGCGCTGCAAGTCTGCGTCACGCTCGCGATGGCGATCGGGCTGGAGCGCTTGCGGCTGCGCAGCCGCAGCATCGTGCACAATGTCGGCGCGGTCGTGCTGACGGCGATCGGCGGGCTCATCAGCGTGTTCGGCCTCTTGATCCTGGAGAACCCGCTGATCTGGCGCATCGACGTCGGCGGCGCCGTGTTCAACCTGCTGCTGCTCGGCTATGCGCTGCCGGCGGTGCTGATGCTGCTGCTGTCCTACGCGGTGGTCGGCGAGCGTGGCAAGGTCTACGCCAACACCATCGCCGGTGGCGCGCTCGTGTTCGCGCTCGCCTATGTCACGCTGGAGATCCGCCGCTTCTATCACGGCCCGATCCTCTCGACCGGCGGGACGACGGGCGCCGAGCAATACACTTATTCGATCGGCTGGCTCGCCTTCGGCGTGCTGTTGCTGGGCGTCGGCATTCTCGTCAACTCGGAGCGTGCACGGCTGGCCTCGGCTGCCGTCATCGCACTGACGATCCTGAAGGCCTTCGTCATCGACATGTCGACACTGACAGGCGTCTACCGCGCGCTGTCGTTCATGTGCCTCGGCGTCGTGCTGGTCGCGATCGGCTGGCTCTACCAGCGCATCCTGTTCCGGCGGCAGGTCGCACCGCCGCCGGCTCCGCAGGCGAGCAGCTGAATAATTTGAGCATGATCTTTTCGGAAAACCGCTTCACACTTTTCCGGATCATGCTCCTGAAGATCAGGCCGCGCGGACCGATTCCAGGAACTGCGCGACCTCGACCTTCAGGCGGGTGCTGTCGGTCGCCAGCGATTTCGCCGCCGAGAGCACTTCGCCCGAGGCCGAGCCGGTGTCGATCGCGCCGCGCTGCACGTCGGTGATGTTGGACGAGACTTCCTGCGTGCCGAGCGCGGCCTGCTGGACGTTGCGCGAAATCTCTTGCGTCGCGGCGCCCTGCTCCTCGACGGCGGCGGCGATGGCCGAGGACACCTCGGACAACCGCTCGATGGTGCCGCCGATCTCCTGGATGGCGCTGACGGATTCCTGTGTGGCCGACTGGATGCCGGAAACCTGCGCGCCGATCTCGCCGGTGGCCTTCGCGGTCTGCTCGGCCAACGCCTTGACCTCGGAGGCGACGACGGCAAAGCCGCGACCGGCTTCGCCTGCGCGCGCCGCTTCGATGGTCGCATTGAGCGCCAGGAGGTTGGTCTGGCCGGCGATGGTGTTGATGAGCTCGACGACGTCGCCGATGCGGGAGGCCGCCTGCGACAGCGCGTTGACGCGATCGTTGGTCCGCGCCGCCTGCTCGACGGCTTCCGCGGCCATCCGTGCCGAATCCTGCACGCGGCGGCTGATCTCGGTGATCGAGGACGACAGCTCTTCCGAGGCGGACGCCACCGCCTGGACGTTGGTGGAGGCTTCCTCCGATGCTGCCGCAACGACGGTTGCGAGTTCCTGGCCGCGCTGCGCCGTGCCGCTCAGCGTGGCCGCGGAGGCCTCGAGCTCGGTCGAGGCCGACGACACGGTCTCGACGACCTCGCCGATCATGGCCTCGAAATTGCGCGTGATGGCATCGACGCGGCGGCCGCGTTCGATTTTGGCCTCGGCGTCGCGAGCAGCCGCCTCATCGGCGGCCTTCTTGGCGATCAGTGCCTCCTTGAAGATCTGAAGCGCATCCGCCATCGAGCCGATCTCGGTCTTCTCGCCGCGATGCGGCACTTCGGCCGAGAGGTCTCCTTCGCCGAGCGACTGCATCGGACGAATGATCGAGGCGATGCCGCGAGAGACGTCGCGCACGAGATAATAGGCGGCGCCGATCGCGATCACGACCGAGAGCACGATGATGCCGACCAGGACGCGGAAGATCGTGGCGTAACTGTCGGCCGCCTGCTTGGTCTCCAGCTCGGCACCCTGGTTATTGAGCTCGATGCCCTTCTGAAGCAGGGGATCGGCGGCCTGAGCCATCTTGGCGACCTTGGTCTGCAACATCTCGTTGGCGTCGGTCGGGAAGCGGCCGACGCTCTTGCGCGACAGCGCCATGGTCTCCTGCACGCCGTTCAGATATTCGCCCCACGCCCTGCTCCATTGCTCATAGAGCGCGCGCTCTTCGGCGGCCGTGATCAGCGGCTCGTAGACCTTGCGCGTCTTCTCGATGCGCTCACGCAACGAGCCGAGGCGCTTCTCGGCGGCTTCCTTGCCTTCGGCGGTGTCCTGCATCAGGTGCAGACGCAGCGCGACGCGCAGCTCGTTGATGTCGGCGCGCATTGAGCCGAGCGCACGCACGCTCGGCAGCCAGCTCTCCGCGATCTCGACGGTATGAGCATTGATGTTCTGCATGGTGCCGATCGCCGTCACGCCGACGCCGGCGAGTGACAGCACGAGGACCGATAACACGGCCAGAAGCTTGAAGACGATCGACAACTTCGACATCACACAAATCCCGATGATATCCTGGCAGCACGCACGTCACCCGCGCCGCAGGCGTCACGACGGACGACCGGGCGGAGGTCAGTTCAACAATGCTGGCTGGTTCTTATCCCGTAAGATTGCGCCCCATAATTGCAAGCAGGCGTTAACAGGAGCCTACGTAAAACTACGGGTCGGCCTCTTCGGACGCTATTTTCTCCGCAGCCGTGCTGCGACGCGAAACACGACGCGCCGCCACATTCACCGGGCGGCGGCCGCCTCAGGCCGCCCGCACCGATTCCAGGAAGCGCGCGACCTCGCTCTTGAGCCGGTTGCTCTCCTGCGACAGCGACTGCGCGGCCGAATGCACCTGCGCCGAGGCAGCCCCGGTCTCGCCGGAGCCGCGCTGGACGTCGGCGATGTTCGACGAAACCGCGGAAGTACCTTGCGCGGCGTGCTGGATGTTGCGGGAGATCTCCTGCGTGGCGGCGCCCTGTTCCTCCACCGCAGCAGCGATGGTCGACGAGATCTCCGACATCCGCGCGATGGTGTCGCCGATCTCCTTGATCGCGCCGACGGATTCGTCTGTCGCGGACTGGATCGCGCCGATGTGCTGACCGATTTCGCCGGTGGCTTTCGCGGTCTGCTCTGCAAGAGCCTTCACTTCGGTCGCGACCACCGCAAAGCCCTTGCCGGCTTCGCCCGCCCGCGCCGCCTCGATCGTCGCGTTGAGCGCCAGGAGGTTGGTCTGCGCGGCGATGGTGTTGATCAGTTCGACGACGTCGCCGATGCGGGAAGCGGCCTTGGTCAGCTCGGCGACGCGCGCATTGGTGCGCTGGGCCTGCCCGACGGCGACGTCGGCGACGCGCGCCGATTCCTGCACCTGGCGGCTGATCTCGGAGACTGAGGAGGTCAGCTCTTCACTTGCAGACGACACCGACTGCACGTTGGCGGACGCCTCCTCCGAAGCCGCTGCCACGGCGGTGGCGAGGCTGTTGCCGCGCTCGGCGGCGTGGGTCAGCGTATTCGACGACGCTTCGAGCTCGGTGGCCGCCGACGACACCGTCTCGATGATCTCGCCGACCGCGCCTTCGAACGTATCGGCGAGCCGTTGCATGTCGAATTTGCGCTGCTCGCGCCGACGCGCGTCCGCTTCGGCCTGCTCGGCGCGCAGCCGGTCGGCCTCGGCCATGTTGCTCCTGAACACCTCGACGGCACCAGCCATCTCACCGATCTCGTCCTTGCGGCCAACGCCGGGGATTGCGACTGACATGTCGCCCTTCGCCAAACCGGTCATCGCGCGAACCATGGCGATCAGCGCTGTCGAGATCGAGCGGCCGGTGAAGAAGGACACGCTCCCCACCAGCAGGATGGAGCATCCGAGTGCGACCCACATCCAGAGCTTGATCGAGGCCCGCATTGACTCCTCGGCAACCCGCGCAGCGTCGTATTGCTGACTGACGGTCTTTTCGATCTCGTCGAGGACGGGCTCGATGGTGCGGAACTCCTTGGACATTGCCGAGCCGTACGCGGTCAGATCCTGCGCGCCGGCTGCCCACGCCACGAAGTCGTCCTGGTATTTGGAGAGCTTCTTGCCGATATCGGCCTTGACGGCCGGCGGGATCGCCGAAGCCTCGACTTGCCCGGAGAATTCCGTCGCCGTCTTCTTCAGGGCGTCGAGATATTTCGGGTCGCGGCGCAACATGAAGTCTTTCTCGTGACGACGCATCGTCAGCATGCCGCTGGTGAGCCTGGGATCGTCGACCTCCTTGAGCTTGGTCTCGATGCCGTGCACCGCCGTGCGCAACGAGCCTGACAACCCTAGGGTTTCGTTCAATCCAAGCCTGACCTCGGCCTGTTCGACGGCCGCGAATTCGCTCACGTATCTCTCGAATCCGGTGCGGACCAGTGACGCCTTTTCTCCGACCGCCGCGTACCCTGCCGCACGCGCCGCGCTGCCGAGGCGATCAAGATTTCGGGTAATGTCGGAAGCAAGTTCGGCGTGACGCTTCGCATAGGATTGATCGCGGCGGAGCTGGAAATCCTTCTCGGCCCGGCGCGCTTCGAGCAATTGCTGCGAGATCCGCTGGTTCAGATCGGACAGCCGGCGCGCGCCTTCAGCAGCGTCGCGGGACGTGTCCTGAGAGAGGCTGCCAATCTGGTAGATCGTGCCGAAGGCGACGAGCCCAATGAGGCCGAACAGTCCGATCGCCATGACCTTGTGAGTGAGGCGAATGGAAATGCCGCTCATGAAAGTGCTCCAACGATTGAGACGCAATACGCGAAAGGCGACTCAGCGCCCCAAATATTGCGGGCATCATGACTGCGCCGCTTTTCCGGAAGGTTAACCCTGCGCGCATCGGTCGCGGCGTCGAGATACGCGCGCGAGCAACCGCCACGCATTCACGCGTGATGGTTGCAAGCAGGACCTGCCGAAAGACGCCACCGTCAGGCCGCGCGCACGGTGCCGAGAAACTTGCCGACCTCGAGCTTGAGGCGGTTGCTGTCGCCGGACAGCGATTGCGCCGCCGCCAGCACCTGTGAGGACGCCGAGCCGGTCTCGCTCGCGCCGTGCTGCACGTCGGTGATGTTGGACGACACCTGATGGGTGCCCTCCGCCGCCTGCTGCACGTTGCGGGAAATCTCCTGCGTCGCCGCGCCCTGCTCTTCGACGGCAGCCGCGATGGTCGAGGAAATCTCCGACAGCTTCTCGATGGTGTCGCTGATATCCCTGATGGCGCCGACCGAATGCTCGGTCGCGGTCTGGATGCTGGCGATCTGCTGGCCGATCTCGCCGGTCGCCTTCGCGGTCTGCTCGGCGAGCGCCTTGACCTCGGAGGCGACAACGGCAAAGCCGCGACCCGCCTCGCCGGCGCGCGCGGCCTCGATGGTCGCATTGAGCGCCAGGAGATTGGTCTGGCCGGCGATGGTGTTGATCAGCTCGACCACGTCGCCGATCCGCGCCGCCGCCTTCGACAATTCGCCGACGCGGTCGGTCGTGGTGCGGGCCTGGCTGACCGCTTCGCTTGCGACGCGCGCGGATTCCTGCACCTGGCGGCTGATCTCCGTGATCGACGACGACAGCTCCTCGGTCGCCGACGCCACCGACTGCACGTTGGTGGACGCCTCTTCGGAGGCGGCAGCAACCATGGTGGTGAGCTCCTGTCCGCGCGCCGCAGTCGACGTGAGCGTCGACGCAGACGCTTCCAGTTCAGTCGCGGCCGATGACACGGTGTCGACGATCTCGCCGATCGCCGCCTCGAAGCCATCGGCCAGCTTGGACATCTCGGCTTTGCGTTGCGCGGCTGCAGCCTGATCCTGCCTGATCTTGGCCTCGGCCTCCTCGCGCGCCTTCTGTTCGGACACGATCTTGAACTTCTCGACAGCCGCCGCGACACCACCGACCTCGTCCTTGCGGCCGAGACCGGGCAGCACCACGGAAAAGTCGCCGCCGGCGAGCTTGTCCATGGCCACCGTGAGCGCGCGGATCGGCCGTGCGATGGTCAGGAACGACATCAGCCAGGAGCAGAGGAGGACGAGCGCCGTGAAAACGCCAATGACCATTGCGATATGCTCGCTGGACGCCATCTCCCGCGCGGAGGCCGCAACCTCCTCTTCGCTTCTGTGCCTGGCGACGTCGGCAATCTGATTGGCTGCCTGGTCCATCTCGCCTGCGATCGGCAACGTGACCTCGCGGGCGAGACGCGTCCCCTCATCGACGAGCTTGGCGAGGCGAGCAGCGGCATCCTCGCCCGTGAGAGCCAGGGCGGCACCGCGCACGGATGCGAGCTGCTGAGCTCCCTTGAGATAGTTCGCCGTGAGGACCTTGAGCTTCTCTATCCTCGCGCGGTTTTCCGGCACGTGCGAGAGCGTGAGCATTGCGTCGGCAACCTTCGCCAAATGACCGGCGCGTTCGACCAGCGCGTCGCGTGCCTTCTGCAGTTCATCTGAATTATTGGCGAGGCGGATGTCGCGTGCGGCGAGCTGCATGGCGCGCGCCGCGAGCTTGGATTCGACCGCCTCGCGCGCCAGCTCCTGCTGCTCGGACGCCGTCTGGCTGGACCGGCGCACGTTGCCGTTTCCGATCACCTGACCCGCGATCATCGCGAGGACCAGGAGGATGCCGAGCGCCGATGAGATGGCCAGCTTGGTCCCAATCCGCAAATTCTGAACGAGGCTCAACATGGGCATGCTTCCCCCTAGGGAATGCGCGGCCGAGTCATTGCCAGCCGCCCTCGGCGTTGATCGCCCTTGTCCGAAAAGTATGCGTTCGCCATTCCAATTTGGTTAACGCGACCTCCGGGCAACTACCGGATCGGTAGGAAAATCCCTTGAATTTCAGCACGTTATGCGCGCTTAACAGGTTAATCACACGCAGTGATAGGAGCCCCGCTCTGCTGCGTTACGCTCTCGCCGACGAGGCTGATGCGAAAGACCGGCTTCTTGTCCTCGTCGAGCAGCTCCATGCACCACTCGGCGTTCGGCTTCAGGCCGCGCGCGATGCCGCCGAGCAGATTGGCGCAGACCTCGGTCATCTCGGTCCAGGCGGCAGTGCGATCCTCGAACTCGTACGGCTGGTCGGCGGCGCCGGAATAGCGACCGGTGCTGATGCGGAAAAAGTACAGCGACATCGTTGAACCCTTTTATCGGGCCGCGCCCCGGCCGACCGCAAACTGGGGCGCGAACAGCTACCAACGCATGAAAGCCGCCGTCCGTATGACTACGGCGCGGCGGCTCGGCGTTCGATGGACGTCTTCAACGACAAAGTGCGCGGAACCGACCGCGCAGCCCTCTCACTGGGTGGAACGGCGCAGCTCCAGCGGGCCCTCGTTCCTGGCGGGCTCCGACTTGATCTCCGACTTCACCGGCTCGAGCCGGCTGCTCTCGACACGCGGCGTCTCGACGCGCGCGGCGACTTCGGTGTTAGTCGCGCTGACGGAACCGGTGTGCTCTGTCCTGTGCAGCGAGCGCGGACGCGCCGCAGCGCGCGCCATCAGCATCTGGTTGCCACCCTGGTGATGGAAGTCGCAATAGGCGAAGCCCATCCCCGACACCGAGCCGCGGAAGCTGCGATCGTCGGTCTTTTCCAAGTTGAAACACGGCTCGAACGGAATGCCCTTGATCGAGGCGCAGACGTTCTGGCCACGGATCTGGAGCGTATTGCCGGGCAGGCGGAGATGCTTGACCGGGCCCGCGCCGGAGAACTGCACCGCGCCGGCGGCGCCGAGATCGTCCAGGATGCGGCCCGCGCCGCGGGTGCCGTCGAAACAGGTGAAGGCAAAGACCTTGCCCGCCACGAAGCGACGCGCCTCGTCGGCGTTCATGCCTCCGGCAAGGGCCGGCGCAAACGTTGCTGCCGCCGTGACAGCCCCCAACACAATACGCGCAAGCATGCTCAACTCCGAACCAACCCCCGCAGCGGGCGATGCCTTATCTCTTTACCCGCTGCTTACCATACCAACCATGGCGACATTGAAGCAGCTTGGTTGGTAAAGTCTGAACGCCGTTAGACAATTTTTACCACGATGCGACCGCGGACCTGGCCCGCCAGGATTTTCGCGCCCCACTCCGGCACCTCATCAAGAGGAATTTCGTGAGTGATTTCAGTTAGTTTGGTCCGATCCAGATCTGACGCCAGGCGCTGCCACGCGGCTTTCCGCGGCTCGATCGGGCACATCACGGAATCGATGCCGAGAAGGCACACCCCGCGCAAAATGAAAGGTGCGACAGACGACGGCAGGTCCAGGCCGGCGGCCAAGCCGCAGGCCGCGATCGCCCCGCCGTATTTCGTCATCGACAGCAGATTCGCCAGTGTGGTCGAGCCGACGCTGTCGACGCCACCCGCCCAGCGCTCCTTTGCGATCGGCTTGGCCGGCGCCGACAATTCGTTGCGGTCGATGATCTCGGCTGCTCCCAGCTGCTTCAGATAGTCAGCCTCCGAGGCGCGGCCGGTCGAAGCGATGACGTGGTAGCCGAGCTTGGAGAGCACGGCGATCGCGACCGAGCCGACGCCGCCGGCGGCGCCCGTCACCACCACAGGGCCGCTCTTCGGCGAGAGACCGTGCTTCTCCAGTGCCAGCACCGAGAGCATCGCAGTGAAGCCGGCGGTGCCGATCGCCATGGCATCGCGTGCCGACAGGCCTTGCGGCAAAGCCACCAGCCAGTCGCCCCTCACCCGCGCCTTCTCGGCATAGGCGCCGAGATGGGTCTCGCCCATGCCCCAGCCGGTGCAGACGACCTTGTCGCCGGCTTTCCATTGCGGATGCGAGGATTGCTCGACCGTGCCGGCGAAGTCGATGCCGGCGATCATCGGGAAACGGCGCACCACCGGCGCCTTGCCGGTGAGCGCGAGGCCGTCCTTGTAGTTCAGCGTCGACCATTCCACGCGGACGCTGACGTCGCCGTCCATCAGCTCGGCTTCATCGAACTGCGTCAGCGCGGCGGTGGTGCCCTTGTCCGCCTTGTCGATCCGGATCGCCTTAAATGTGGCCACGACTGAACTCCCTGACTTGTTTGTCGGGGATGTTTAGCCGATCACACGGGCTGCGCAACCGCCCGAACGACAGGTTTCTCCACGATCGGAAGATTGATCAGCGCGGAAAGCACGCCGAACAGGATCGAGAGCCACCAGATCGGCGTATAGGAACCGAAGCGCTCGAAGACGATGCCCCCGAGCCACACGCCGAGGAAGCCGCCGACCTGATGGCTGACGAAGGCAAAGCCATACAGCGTCGCAAGCCAGCGCGTGCCGAACATCAGCGCCACCAGCGCCGAGGTCGGGGGCACCGTGGACAGCCAGGTCAGGCCGGAGACCGCACCGAAAGCGATCGCCGAGAACGGCGTGATGGGGAACGAGATGAAGGCGAGGGTTGCGAGCGCACGCGTGAAGTAGATGGCCGAGAGGATGTAGCGCTTGGGCAGCGAGTTCTGGAGATAGCCGACGCTGAGCGAGCCGATGATGTTGAACAGGCCGATCGCCGCGATCACCCAGCCTCCGGTTTGCGTCGAGATGCCGCGATCGACCAGGAAGGCCGGCAGATGCACGGTGATGAAGGCGAGCTGGAATCCGCAGGTGAAGAAGCCGAGCACCAGCAGCACATAAGAGCGGTGACCGAAGGCTTCGGCGAGCGCCCTGGTGATGGTCTGCTCATCCGCCGGCGTCGCACTGGCCGCAGTTGCAGCCGGCGGCGTCGAGAGCGCCAGTGACAGCGGGATGATCAGCAACATCAGGAAGCCGAACACGGAGAGCGCCTGCTGCCAGCCGAAATTGTCGATCAACGCGACGCCGATCGGCGCGAACAGGAACTGGCCGAACGAGCCCGCCGCCGTGCCGGCGCCGAGCGCGAGGCCGCGCTTCTCGGCGGGCAGCAGCTTGGTGAACGCCGACAGCACCAGATTGAACGAGCAGCCGGCAAGACCAAAACCGACCATGACGCCGGCGCCGATGTTGAGCGACAGCGGCGTCGAGGAATAGCGCATCAGCAGGAGGCCGCCGGCATAGAGCAGCGCGCCGACGCACATCACCCGGAACAGCCCGAAGCGATCGGCGACCGCGCCGGCGATGGGCTGGCCCAGTCCCCACAGCAAGTTCTGAAAGGCGATGGCGAGGCCAAACACGTCGCGGCCCCAGGAGAATTCATGGCTCATCGGCTGCACGAAGAAGCCGAGCGCCGAGCGCGGACCGAAGCCGAGCATGCCGATCGCACAGCCGCACAGAATGATGACGGCGGGGGTACGCCAGCTGGAGGAACGTGAGGCCGGAGCGAGTTCGCCCACTGATGTCGACATGGTATTCCCTGTCTGTCATTGGCGGACTCGCAAAGAGGCGCCGCGAACGCGTCATTTAATGCATTTGCATGAAAATCCCAAATCAAAAACGGTTGCATTCCACGAGGGGCTGCCGCGGGAGCATTGCGTTTCAATCTGGCCTCGCCCGACGCGTCGGACGACGATCTGACGAGATCGTGTGCGTCAGGACCTAGCCGTCCTCGGCAGAGCGTGCTATTTGTGATTTACTCATATTGAGCATATATGAGGTTCGATGAAACCCACTCCGGCCCCTCGGCCGGATTACTCAGGCCCTACATATACTCATATTGAGTATAAATGACATACGAGGGAGGCTTTGATGCCGATCACTGCAATCTACGGTCCAGACGATTTTGCCAACCGGCCGCAGGGCCATCTCGCCTCCTCTCCCCGCCCCGCACCGGCGCCCACAGCGCGCGCGCTGCCGACGCTCTCGCTGGAATGGACGGCGGAGGTCGAACACGCCACCGCCCCGCTCTATGAGCGCGTGAAGCACGTCATCCCTCCGATCGAGTGGCCGTTGATGGCGCCGACGATCAAGGCGATCAACGAGCTGAAGCGCGAGCGGGGCGCGGTGATCCTCGCCCATAACTACCAGGCGCCGGAGATCTTCCACTGCGTCGCCGACATCGGCGGCGACTCGCTCCAGCTCGCGGTCGAAGCCACCAAGGTGGAGGCCAATGTCATCGTCCAGTGCGGCGTGCACTTCATGGCGGAGACCTCGAAACTGCTCAACCCCGACAAGACGGTGCTGATCCCGGATTCGCGGGCCGGCTGCTCGCTGGCCGCCAGCATCACTGGCGCCGACGTGCGCCTGCTCCGCGAAAAGTTTCCGGGCGTGCCTGTCGTCGCCTACGTCAACACCTCCGCAGAGGTGAAGGCCGAGGTCGACATCTGCTGCACCTCGTCGAACGCGGTGCAGGTGGTCGAGAGCCTGAACGCGCCAAGCGTGATCTTCCTGCCCGATCGCTATCTCGCCACTTACGTGGCCTCGAAGACCGACGTGAAGATCATCGCCTGGAAGGGCGCCTGCGAGGTGCACGAGCGCTTCAAGGGCGAAGAGCTGCGCGCCTTTCGCGAGGCCGATCCGTCCGTGCAGATCATCGCGCATCCGGAGTGCCCGCCGGACGTGCTGGCGGAAGCCGACTTCACCGGCTCGACCGCGCACATGATCAATTGGGTGCGCGAAAAGCGGCCCCGGCGGCTGGTGATGATCACGGAATGCTCGATGGCCGACAATGTGCGCGCCGAGCTGCCCGACGTCGAGATGCTGCGCCCCTGCAATCTCTGCCCGCACATGAAGCGCATCACGCTCGCGAACATTTTGGACAGCCTGCTGACGCTCCGCGAGGAGGTGACGATCGATCCCGCGCTGGCGATGCGTGCAAGGCGCTCGGTCGAGCGGATGATCAATCTGAAGAATTGAGGGCAGCACACACCGCGTCACACACGACTGTCGTCCCGGACAAGCGCAGCGAAGCGGAGCGCAGATCCGGGACCCATAACCACAGGAAGATGTGGTTGCGAAGGAAGGCAACACGCAGTTTCGCGCAACAATTTCTGCTGCGGCGTATGGGTCCCCGCCTTCGCGGGGACGACAGTGGAGCGAAAGGAAAGAACTATGACCAACACCATCCACAACCTCACCCGCACCGACGACATCGTCATCGTCGGCGGCGGCCTTGCCGGACTGTTCTGCGCCCTGAAGCTGGCGCCGCGGCCGGTGACCTTGATCTCGGCCGCGCCGCTCGGACAGGGCGCATCCTCCGCATGGGCGCAAGGCGGCATCGCCGCGGCGGTGGCCGAGGGCGACACGCCGGAAGCCCATGCCGCCGATACCATCGCGGTCGGCGGCGGCCTCGTCGACGAGGTGGTCGCACTTGGGATCGCGCGCGAGGCCGCGCCGCGCATCCACGATCTCTTGAGCTATGGCGTCCCGTTCGATCGCGACCTCGAAGGCAGGCTCGCCGTGGGACGCGAAGCAGCGCATTCTGCGCGGCGCATCGTGCATGTGCGAGGCGATGGTGCCGGTGCCGCGATCATCGCAGCCTTGAGCGAAGCGGTGCGCCGCACGCCCTCGATCCGTCTGGTCGAGGGGTTCGTCGCCGAGGCGCTGTTGGTCGAGGATGGCGCCGTCGCCGGTCTTCAATTGCGCGAGGCCGGCAACTTCCAGGCAAAGCCGTTCCTGCTCGCCTCGCGCGCGGTGGTGCTTGCCACCGGCGGCATCGGACATCTCTACGCCGTCACGACCAATCCAGTGGAAGCCAGCGGCTCCGGCCTCGCCATCGCCGCGCGTGCCGGTGCCGTGATCGCCGATCCGGAATTCGTGCAGTTCCATCCAACCGCCATCATGGTCGGCCGCGATCCGGCACCGCTCGCCACCGAAGCGTTGCGCGGCGAAGGCGCGACGCTGGTCAATGGCGCCGGTGAACGCTTCATGGTTGCGCGCCACCCGCTCGCGGAGCTCGCGCCGCGCGACATCGTCGCCCGCGGCGTATTCGCCGAGATTGCGGCCGGGCGCGGCGCCTTCCTCGATGCGCGCCAGGCGCTGGGCGCGCGCTTTGCGGACAAATTTCCGACCGTGCATGCGAGCTGCATCGCCGCCGGCATCGATCCGGCCACGCAGATCATCCCGATTGCCCCGGCCGCGCACTATCACATGGGCGGCATCGCGGTGGACGGACGCGGCCGCAGCTCGATCGACGGACTCTGGGCCGGTGGCGAAGTGTCGTCGACCGGCGCGCACGGCGCCAACCGGCTCGCCTCGAACTCGCTGCTGGAGGCGGTGGTCTACGCCATGCGCATCGCCGACGACATCGCCGGCTGCTCGATCCCCGCGCCTGCCCGCCTCCCCGACGCATTGGTGACACCGCGCGGCGGCACGCCGGATGCTCTGGCCGGGAAGCGGCTGCGCGCGATGATGAGCGCGCATGTCGGCGTGATCCGCGAGAGCGACGGCCTCTCCGAGGCCGTGCACCACTTCGCTGCGCTCGAACGCGAGGCAACGAGCATCGCGCTGCGCAACATGGCGACGTCTGCCCTGCTCGTTGCCGCCTCGGCGTGGAGCCGCCGCGAGAGCCGCGGCGCGCATTTCCGCTCCGACCATCCGGCTGAAATCCCTGCGCAGGCGCAGCGAACGATGACGACGCTCACGGCGGCGCGCGAGATCGCGGAAAGCCTGAGCTCCCTGCCGCGCGTTGCGCAATCCATGATCGCCTGAAGGAGTTGTCCATGATTACCACCACCTCCCTGCTCTATCCCGACGCCTTCCTCTCGCCGCTTGCGATCGGCGAAGCCGTGCAGCGCGCGCTCGACGAGGACCTCGGCCGCGCCGGCGACATCACGTCGCTGGCGACAATCCCGGAAGCGACCAGGGCGCAAGCCATTCTGGTGGCGCGCCAGTCCGGCGTGATCGCCGGATTGCCGCTGGCACTCGCGACATTGCAAAAACTCTCCTCCGACATCGACGTGCGCGCGCATGTCCGTGATGCCGCACGCGTTGTCCGCGGACAGCAGGTGCTGACGATCTCGGGGCCTGCGCGCGCCATTCTTACAGCGGAGCGGACGGCGCTGAATTTCGTCGGCCGCCTGTCGGGCGTCGCGACGCTCACGGCCGACTATGTCGCCCGCACCGAAGGCACGAAGATGCGCATCTGCTGCACGCGCAAGACCACGCCGGGGCTGCGCGCGCTGGAGAAATACGCCGTGCGCTGCGGCGGCGGCTTCAACCACCGCTTCGGCCTCGACGATGCGATCCTGATCAAGGACAACCACATCGCGGTTGCCGGCGGCATCGGTGCGGTGCTGGAGCGCGCCCGCGCCCATGCCGGCCATCTCGTCAAGATCGAGATCGAGGTCGATACGCTGGCGCAGTTGCGCGAGGTGCTCGATACCGGACTTGCCGACGCCGTGCTGCTCGACAACATGGACCTTGCGACATTGCGCGAGGCCGTGCGGATCAACGAGGGTCGTCTCCAGCTGGAGGCGTCCGGCGGCGTCACGCTGGACTCGATCGCGGCCATCGCGGCAACCGGCGTCGACTACGCTTCGGCGGGCGCGCTGACGCATTCGGCGCCGAACTTCGACTGTGCGCTGGATATCGAGGCGTGATTGGAGTTCTAAAGCCTCCACAA